>NZ_JBFANV010000045.1:0-84336 GCF_040674955.1 Nonomuraea sp. NPDC049695
GCTAGAAGCGGCATGCGCGCCCCCTCAGTAGCGAACGGCTATGGTGCGAGCCTTCGCCAGGTCGTCGTGGTTGTCCACCTCGACTGGCCGGCTGCGCCGGCCAGCGGCCGCTGCAGGTGGCGGTGGTGTGGAGCGGCGAGGAGCTGCGGCGCTTCAACGAAGTGGTGGACGAGTACGGGTCCGTCAACGTCTATTCGGCGGGCGACAACATCGGCGCCCTGCTGCGTGGACCGGCCCAGGAGGTCCTTCCCGACGTGGCCGTGATCCCCCGGCTCGGCCTGCTCTTCGACCCGTCGATCCAGAGCCGCATCAGACCGCTGACCGAGGCGGGGTCCAGGCAGCCGGAGTTCTGGCGCGGGCTCGTGACGCCGTACGGGAGCGACGAGCGGCTCGGGGCCTGGTTCAAGATCGCGCACAAGTCGCTGGTCTGGCACCGGGCCGGCGAGGGCACGCCGCCCGCGAACCTGGACGGCTGGCAGCCCGGCAGGCTGGCGATCGGTGCGGCCGACGGCTGGGTGCTGAGCGACTGGTTCGAGAACGTGCTGCTGGCCTACGCCCCCGAGGTCTACGGCGGGCTGTTCCCTCCGCTGGACAATGCCGACTGGTGGCGCGCGCCGCAGGTGGCGAGCGCGCTCAAGCTGCTCGGAACGCTCTGGCGGAGCGCGTTCACCCCCGAGCAGGGCAGGCGCGCTCTCACCATGCAGTTCCACGACTCGATACTCGACGTGTTCGTCTACCGCACCGCCGACCTGGTGGCCGCGCCCGATTTCGCCCTGCCGGTCATCGAGCGTTACGCCGGCAAGGGCGTCGCGGCGCACTTCCGGTTCCCCGCCTACAGGCAGAACCCGGCCCCGCTGGTCGTCGGCGGCGACGTGGCGGTGGCCATGAAGGACGGCGGCGAGAAGGCGGTCGACTTCGTCAGCTGGCTGACCAGGGAGCGCAAGAAACCGGACGCGCTGACCCGCTGGGTGGCCGACGGCGGGTTCCTGACGCCGTTCACGCTGCCGCCGCACGAGCTGCTGCGCGAGCCCGCCCAAGAGCTGAAGTCCGCGGCGAACGCCCACTACGACCTGTCCGACCGGCTCCTCGGCGGCCTGGAGGGCGGCGACGGGCGCGGGCTGTGGCGGGTGCTCACCGAACTGTTCACGGATGTCACCGTCAACACGGTCGAGCCGGACACCGCGGCGCGCACGGCCCAGGACAAGCTCTACGCCGGCAGCAGGGAGGGCGCCCTGTGAACAGCTTCATGTTCGAGGTGGCGCCGCATCACGACGCCAGGATCCCGGTGGTCAGGCACGGGATAAGCCGCTGGCGCGCGTCGCTCTACCTCCTGCTGGCCGTCCTGCTGTCTGCGGGCGTCATCCTGGTCCCGCTCTGCGCGACGGTGGTGCTCAGCCTCTCCCAGGGGCTCGGCGCGTACGACGTGCTGTTCGACGGCAAGGTGCTCCAGGCGCTCGGCAACTCGTTCGTGTGGCTGGTGCTGGCCGTGGTCGTGTGCGTCGTGGGGCTCGGCCTGGCCTGGCTGGCCAGGAACGCGGGCCCCGTGCTCGGCGGCGTGCTGCGCTTCCTGCTGGTGCTGCCGGCCGCCGTCTCCCCGCTCACCACGGGCGCGATCTTCCGGCTGATGTTCGACGCCAACCCGCGGCGCGGCCTGGTCAACGCCCTGCTCGGCACGGAGGTGGCCTTCCTCGGCCCCGTGTGGATCTGGCTGGTGTTCGGGCTGGCGCTGATCTGGCAGTGGGCCGGGGTCGCGTTCCTGGTCTTCCACGAGGCGCTGGCCCGGATGCCGACCAACCTGCTGCGGATGGCCAGGGCGTTCGGCGTCGGGCGGCGGCGCCGGCTCTGGTCCGTGCTGCTCCCCGCGCTCGCCGGCCCGGCCGCGCTGGCGTACCTCTTCGCGCTGGTCGCGGCGGCCCGGGTGTTCGACGTCGTGCTGATGGGCGCGCCCGGGTCGATGCAGGCCGAGATCGAGGGCGGCGGGCTGTTCTGGTGGCGGCACCACGGCGACCTGGGCGACACGCGGGCCTCCGCGCTCTCCGTGGGGCTGTCGGCGCTCGTGGCCGTGATGGCGGTGCCCGCCCTGTCCGGGCTGCGCGGGCGGGCGACCTGGGCCGAGCCGGTGGCCGCCGCGCCTTCGCGGAAGGGCTGGCGGGTGTGGCTGCCGTCCGTGGCGGTGTCGGTGCTCTGGGTGCTGCCGTTCGCGGTGCTCGTGCTGACCTCGCTGCGCGACCCGGTCGCCGCGGCGCAGTCCGGGTGGTGGAGCGGCGGGCCGTGGACGCTCGGCTCGTACGCGGACGCGCTGGCCGACGCCGGATTCGTGCACGCGCTCGGCACCACGTTCCTGCGGGCCTTCGTGGTCGTGTGCCTGGTGCTGCTCGCCGCGGTGCCGGCCGCGTACGTGCTGGCGCACGAGCACCTGCTGCCGCGCCGCGCCTGGCGGCCGGTGCTGCTGGTCGCGGTGGCCCTGGCCGTGCTGCCGCCGCAGGCGTTCGCGGTGCCGCTGCAGCAGTGGCTCAGCCCGGTCGGCACCGCTCCGGCGCTGGCCATCGTGCACGCGGCGCTGGTGATCCCGCTGGCGGTGCTCGTGCTGCACAACGCGTTCGTCCGCGTGCCTGCGCCCATGCTGGCGCGTGACCGCTGGGAGCTGTTCCACGTGGTACGCGAGGCGCGCCCCGCCGTGGTGCTGGCCGGGGTTCTGGCGTTCGTCCTGGTGTGGAACGACACGGTCGTCGGGCTGCTGCTCAACTGGCAGGCGGGCGACCACCTGCAACTGATCGTGCTGGAGCAGTCGCGCCACTTCATGAGCGCCGCGAGCGCGGTGGCCGCGCAGTCGATGATCGCGACCGCGGTGCCCGTGCTGGTGGTCGTCGCCACCGCGCGCTGGCTGTACAGGGGGCTGACGCGAGGGGTACGCCGATGACGGACATCTCGCGAAAGGACCGCCTGCTCTTCCGCCTGTCCCGGCTCTCCAAGCAGGCCGGGGCACACCTGCCCGAGCTGGGGCTGGGCGGCCTGGTGACGGCGGGCGGCACGGTCCTGCTGCTGCAGGAGAAGCTGATGGAGCGGGTGGCGGAGTGGCTGCCGCCCTGGCTGCTCGTCATCCTGATCCTCTCGCTGCCGGTCGCCACGGGCTGGCTCACCCATGTCGTACGCAGCCGCCGCAGACCCGAGCCCCAGCCGATCTTCCACCGCCAGCCGTTCCCTGACAGGATCGACGGGCTCGTCGGCAGGGACGCCGAGATCCAGCAGGTCCAGGAGCGCGCCAAGGAGCGCGGGATCGTCGTCGTGCAGGGCGCGATGGGCATGGGCACGTCCGCCGTGTCGATCGCGGCCACCTGGGGCCTGACCGCCGACGCCCGCAAGCAGCGGTACGCCGACCTCCGCGGCCCCGACAGGGACCGTCCGGAGACGCCGCTGAGCGTGGCCCAGCGCGTCCTGCGTACCCTCGACCGGCCGCCCGGCGCCATCCAGGAGCCGCAGGACGCCACCGCGCAGGTGATGGAGGCGCTCACCGGCACCGACCGGGTGCTCCTGCTCGACAACGTCAGCACGTGGAGCCAGGTCGCCTGGCTGCCGCCCAGGGTGCCGGGCGCGCACATCGTGGTGGCGGGGACGTTCACCGACGAGCTGCCGCAGCACGTCGAGCCGATCCGGCTCGGCCCGCTCTCCTCGGAGGACGGGCGGCGGCTGCTGGCCCGCCACGTTGGCGAGGAGCGCGTCAACCGCGACCCCAAGGCGCTGGGGCTGCTGGTGGACGCCTGCCTCGGCACCCCGCTGGAGATCATCAGGATCGGCCGCTGGCTCGCCCGCAACCGCAAGGTCACGCTCCAGGACCTGGTCGACGACCTGCGGAGCGTGTCCGTCGACAAGATGCTCGACTTCGTGCTCGAGCGGAGCATCACGCAGCTCAGGCCGATGGCCCAGCAGCTGTTCGTCCTGCTGGCGGGGCTGCCGATCGCCGAGGTGGATCATCTGGCGGCCGCCGCGCTGCTCGGCGTGCCCTCGGCCGGGGACGCCATCGGAGAGCTGGCCGACCTGGGCCTCGTCGAGAACGTCCGCATGACGCGCGTCCGGGTGGCCGGCGCGTTCCGCCGTGGCGGCACCCCCCTGGAGGCCGCGGCCTGGCGGCGCCTGGTCGAGCACTTCGCCGACCGCGCCGACACGTACGGCGCCCTGCTGCCGGGCGAGGAGGCCCGCGCCTGGTTCGCGATCGAGGACCGGGTGCTGCTGCAGGTGCTGGCGTTCGAGAGCCCGGTGCCCAAGACCGCACGGGCGCTGGCGCGGATCGCGGACGGGCTGGAGACGTGGTTCAGGCTCGAGCAGCGGCACGAGGACCGGCTGCGGGCGGCGGAGGCGCTGGCCAGGGCGGCCAAGACGATCGGCGACGAGCACGTGCAGGCCACGGCCGAGCTGCGCCAGTGCGCGATCCTGCTCACCTGGGGCGACCCGCGCAAGGCGCGCCAGCACTTCGACCAGGCGGCGGCGCTGCGCGTCAAGGTGGAGTCGTGGCCCGCCGAGCTGCACCTGCAGCACGCGGCCATCCTGCTGGCCGGCGGCGACGAGTTCACCGCCGTCGAGTCCGCGCTCGTACGCTACGGGCAGGCGCTGTCCGGTGGCGACTTCGCGGGACACTCGATCCGGCTGACCAACGTGGCCGCGCTGCTGCTGCGCAAGGGGCAGACGCTCGACCACGACGGCCGCGGCACCGAGGCGCGGCGCCTGTACGTCGACGCCCGCGCCGTCCTGTACGAATCGCTCGCCCTGGCGGAGCGGGCCTCGGATCCGAGCGCGGCGGCACACGCGCAGGAGCTGCTCGCGCTCGCGCACCACTACCTGGACCAGCCCCACGACGCGAACTCCCACCTGAAGGAGGCCGAGCGGCTCTACGCGGAGAGCGCGGACGAGGTCGGGCGGGCCCGCTGCCTCGTGCAGCGGGCCGTGGCGCTGCTGGACCAGCCCGATCACCGGCAGGACGAGGTGGTCGCCCTGCTGGAGGAGGCCGAGCCGCGGCTGCCCCCCGCGGGGGTGAGCATGGCGCTGACCCACCTGCACCTGGCCCGGCTGCGGCCCGACCGGGCCGCGGAGCACCGGGCGGCCGGGCTGGCGGCGCTGGCCCCTTGGGACGGGATCGCCGAGCCGCGGCAGGTCAGCGAGTTGCGGGCGAGCTTAGCGGCTCTCTGATCTCACACCTGGATGGTGGCCAGGGTGCGGCCGTCGAAGGTCTCGACCGTGAAGTGGTTCAGCTCCGACTCCGGGAGGCTGGTGCCGCCGTGCAGCAGCAGGGGGTCGGGGGACCCGGGCACGCCGTACCCCTTGTCGGGGACGCCCCAGCTCGCCACCGTCTCCGAGCGGCCGTCGTCGCCCACCGCCATGAGCCGGCACTGCAGCGGGCCCTTGACGCCCTTGAGCTCCAGCGCGACGTGGGTGCCCCAGCCCTTGTCCTCCAGGCCGACGACGGCGGACACGCCGGTGGCCGGGTCGGCGGAGGAGTACGTGTGGCCGGTCATGAGGAGCGCACGGGCCGGGCTGTGGATGCTGTCGGGGTTCGGGCCGCCGGTCACCGAACTGACCGCGAGGAACACGCCGGCCGCCACGACGAGGCAGGCGGCGGCGGACATGAACGCGCGATGCAGCCGCCGGCGGCGGCGCTCGGTGGCGGCGCGGCGTACCACGAGCGACTCGACCTGGGGGTCGGGCGGGTGGGGCAGGAGATCGTCCGGGTGCACGCCCTTGATCAGCTCCCCCATCGCCGCGAACGCTCCGGCCTCCTCCGCGCAGCTCGCGCAGCCGCTCAGGTGACGTTCGAACTCGGCGCGCTCCTCCTCGCTGAGCAGGCCGAGCGCGTACGCGGCCACGTCCTCGTGACGCACCTCCGTCATGAGCGCGTCACCTCCTGCCTGCTGTCGTGACGCGGCTCTTGTGTCATGGCAACGTCACCCCCCTTTCCCCGTGACTTTCGTTGCGACTTTCCCGGTGACGCGGCTCCCGTGTCATGGCAGCGTCTGTCATGGCAGCGTCACCCCCCGTTCCTCCAGCGCGACCCGTAACGCCCGCATGGCGTAGTAGACGCGGGACTTCACGGTGCCCACCGGCACGCCGATGGTCTCCGCGGCCTCCTGGACGGTGCGATCCAGCAGGAACGTCTCTGTGAGCACCTGGCGGTGGGCTGGCGAGAGCGAGAGCATCGCGTCCGTCACGACGATCTCGCGGAGCAGCCGGTCGTCCTCCGCCGCCACGGCGTTGGCGCGTTCCGGGACGTCCTCGACGGTGTCGAGGGGGCGAGAGCCGGAGCGCCGCCGGTTGTCGATCACCACCCTGCGGGCCACCGTCGCCAGCCAGGGCATCAGCGAGCCGGAGTCGGTGCGCAGGTCGTGAAGGTTGCGCCAGGCGCGTACCAGGGTCTCCTGCACGACGTCCTCGGCCCAGCGCCGATCGCCTCCCGTCAGGCGGACGGCGAAGGCCATCAAGGGGGCGCCGTACTCGCGGTACAGGGCTCTGACCATGGCTTCGTCGGTTACGCGGTGATTCACGCCTCGGGCTCCTCGCACTGCGGATATCCCGAAATATCCCGCTGATATTGGAATTCTCACTGTAGCCAGCAGAAGAGCCGGGGGATGGCACTTTGCGCTTCTCGCTGTAGCGCTGGATTGATCGGCCGACGCAGGCGGACGCAGCCCGAGCCCCAGGGCCGCGCGGTGGCGCCGGCCGATCAGCGGAGTTGGATGCCGACCAGGCAGGTGTCGTCGTCGGTGTCCGAGTTGCTGTGGGTGAGCAGGTAGTCGAGGCGGTGCTCCAGCGTGGACGTGTGCCGCGTCGCCGTCCGCAGGAGTTGCTCCTGTGAGTGGTGCAGGTCGCGGTCACGCCGCTCGATCAGTCCGTCGGTGTACATGAGGATGATGTCGCCCTGCTCGAGCTGGACCTGCCCCTCGTCGTAGTCGGCCTCGGACACCGCGCCGAGCAGAACCCCGCCGATCATGTCCATCTCCACCGCCTCGTCCCCCCTGATGAGGATGGGGGGCAGGTGTCCGGCCCTGGCCCAGCGCAGCACACGGGTGTGGGGGTCGTAGAGCGCGCAGATGGCGGTGGCCGTGACGTTCTCGGTGAGGTGGTGGGCGACCAGGTTGAGCCAGCCCAGCATCTGGCTGGGGCTGGCGCCGGTGGCTGCCAGGCCACGCAGCGCGTTGCGCAGCACGACCATGCCGGTGGCCGCCTCGATCCCGTGGCCGGCGACGTCGCCCACCGACAGCAGGATCTGCTTCGACGGCAGGATGGTGGCGTCGTACCAGTCGCCGCCGACCAGATGCTCGTGCTCGGCCGGCCGGTAGCGGACGGCGATGTTCAGGTCGAAGGCCTCGATCGGCCCTCGGGTGGGCGGCATGATGGCCCGCTGCAGTTGCAGGGCCAGCCGGTTGCGCTCGGCGGCCTGCTGCTCGCTGTGGGCGAGCTGGTCGCGGGTGGCGGCAAGCGCCACCTCCGTCCAGTGCTGGGAGGAGATGTCCTGGAACGCGCCCCTGATGGCCAGCAGCCTTCCGTCGGGGGAGAGGACGGGGTCGGCGACCACACGGATGTGCCGGGCGATGCCGTCCGGCCGCTGCAACCGGAACGTGGTGGAGTCCGGCAGGCGGTGATACAGCAGCTTGCGCAGGAAACGGCCGATGGCATCGGCGTCGTCGGGGTGGGCGTAGTCGGCGAGCTGCTCCAGCGGGATGGGAGGCTGGCCCGGTTCGAGCCCGTGAAGGGCGTAGAGCTGGCTGCTCCAGATGATCTCCCGGGTGAGCGCGTTCTCCTCGAACGCGCCGATGCGGCCCAGACGCTGGGCATGCTGGAGCAGGCTGGCCAGGCGCGCCGACTCGTCCTGCAGCCGCCAGATCAGCAGCACGCCCTCGCCGTGACGGGTGACGCTGACGGTGGCGATGTTGTCCAGCGGCACCTGGTCCACCAGCGCCGTGATCGTCATGTGGTCGGCGATGAACGGCTCGCCGGTCGCGTGCACGCGCTCGATCACCGAGAACAGCCCGCCTTCGTCGGCGGCCAGCGGGTACGCCTCCAGCATCAGCGCGCCGCTGACGACGCCGGCCGGGCGGCCGGCCGGGTCCACGAAGCGGGGGTTGATGTGGCTGATGCGGAAATCGGCGAGATCGCCGTCACCGTCAAGATGCGGAGTCAGCACCAGGGCGGCGTCCGGCAGCGCGTCGGCCAGGTTGGTCAGCTCCGCCAGGCCGGGCGTGCCGCCGGGGTCAGCGGGCAGCTCGAGGGTGTGCGCGCACAGGTCGGCCAGGGCCTCGACCTGCTTGATCACCTGCGGCGGCTGCGGCTCCAGCGGAGTCGGCCAACCGATCTCCAACACGCCCAGGATGCGCCCGCCCGTCCCCGCAGGCACGGTCACCCGCCCCCCGTCCGGAGCCTCACGCATCCCGATCGAGGGCAGGCCGACCTCGCTGAGCGCCCGTGTCCACACGGCGTCCCGCTCGATCAGCGCGCAGTGGGCGGGAGTGGCGACACCCGGCGGGACATAGCGCCACCGCCCGGCCTCCGCCGCGCTGAAACCGGCATGGCCGACAAGGGTGAGGGAGGCGTCGGGTCCCGCCGCCCAGATGGCCACGCCCGTCGCTCCCAGCGGCGCAAGGGCGTGCTCCAGCAACGACTGCGCCACAGCCTGGGACTCGGTGGCCGCCAGCATGCCGATCTCGGCCGAGCGCAGCCGAACCGCCACATCGGCCACCTCGCGCGGGCTCCGTTCCGGCCGCATCGCGTCCAGGAAGTCACGCGCGGTCTGGCTGATGCGGTCGCGCGCCGCCTGGTTGATGATGTCGGCGGCCAGCTCGAGCTGGGTTAAGTCCGCCTGTTCCGCCAGGGTGGCGAGCTGCTGCGCGGCCGCGGTCGGGCCGCACTGCAGCCGTTCGACCAGGATGCCTTTGGCCACCTCGATCAGGGCGCGCCCCTCAGCGGCACGCTGGGCACGCCGGATCTCCTCACTCAGTCGGTCGACGGTGGCCGCCAACCGCCCCACGTTCGTGGCGGCGTCGGCTTCCGTACGGACGACCCGTGAGAGGGGGGCAGTCGGCTGCTGATGGCTTTGCAACTTCGGATGCTCCTTGCCGGTGACCTGCTACCTCGGTGAGCGTCAGGCGTTGAGCCAGTATTGGATCTGCTCGATGAGATAGCTGGTGTCGACGGGCTTGGTGACGTAGTCACTGGCCCCGGCCGCGATGCTCTTGTCCTTGTCGCCCGGCATAGCCTTGGCGGTGACCGCGATGATCGGCAGAGTAGCGTACTGCGGCATGGCCCGGATGGCACTTGTGGCGGCGTACCCATCCATCTCCGGCATCATCACATCCATCAGGACGATATCGACGTCGGGGTGGGCGATCAGGGTGTCGATGCCCAGCCGGCCGTTCTCGGCGTGCAGCACCGTCATGCCGCGGCTCTCCAGCATGCTGGTGAGCGCGAACAGGTTCCGCGTGTCGTCGTCGACCACGAGGACCGTCCGGCCCGCCAGAGGGCTGTCGCTCTCGACTACCGCGGGCGCCTGCACCGGTTCGCGCCGGATCAGCGGCGGCACCTCCCCGGCCCGATTGGCGGTGAGGTGCAGGGCGATGCGCTCGCGTAGCTCGTCCAGGCTGGACAGCTGTTCGAGCGGCCGGTCCGGGGAGTGCGCGGGCAGGCGCGTCTCCTGCCGGGTGGTGGTGCGCCAGCTGCTGTAGGCCAGGACAGGCACCCCGGCCAGTGCGGGGTCGCTCTCCATGGTCTCCAGCAGGTGGTAGGCCGCCCCCTCGGGCAGGTCCAGGTCGAGCACGATGCAGTGACAGGGCTGGTCGGCCAGCGTGGTGGCCGCCTCCTGCACTCCGGCAGCGGTGACGAGCTCGATCGTCTCGTCCCATCTTCCCGACAGCTCCGTGACGACCGTCTCGGTGACCAGGGAGAGCAGCCCGCGGGGCCGATGCTCGATCACCAGGAGCCGGCGGCGCTGCGGGGACGGCGCCGCCGGTGGGCCGGCTTCCGCGGGCTCGTCCTGTCCGGCCTCCTGCGCCTCGCTGGAGGGCTCCGCGAGGGCGGCGCGTTCCTCGAAATCGGGGTGGGCGATCGGCAGGTACAGGGTGAAGGTGCTGCCCTGGCCGGGCGCGCTCTGCGCGGTGATCGCGCCACCGAGCAGATGGGCGATCTCGCGGCTGATCGACAGGCCCAGCCCTGTGCCGCCGTACTTGCGGCTGGTGGTGCCGTCGGCCTGCTGGAACGCCCCGAAGATCATTTCCAGTTGGCGCTCGTTGATGCCGATGCCGGTGTCGATGACCCGGAAGGCGAGCGCCGCGCCGTGGGCGCGTACCGTGGCGGGGAGCTCGTTGTGGCCGGCCGGCTCGATGCGCAGCTCGACGCCGCCGCTCTCGGTGAACTTGACCGCGTTCGACAGCAGGTTGCGCAGCACCTGGCGGAACCGCGCGTCGTCGGTCAGCAGCTCCACGGGGATGCCGGGCGCGGTGACGATCTGGAAGTCCAGGCTCTTCTGGCTCGTCATCGGCCGGAAGGTGGCCTCGACGTAGTCGATCAGCTTGGGCAGGGACACCCGCTCGGGGTTGACGTCCATCTTGCCTGCCTCGACCTTGGACAGGTCGAGGATGTCGTTGATGAGCTGCAGCAGGTCCGAGCCGGCCGAATGGATGATCTCGGCGTACTCGACCTGCTTCGGGCTGAGGTTGCGCGTGTGGTTCTGGGCCAGCAACTGGGCGAGGATGAGCAGCGAGTTGAGTGGGGTGCGCAGCTCGTGGCTCATGTTGGCCAGGAACTCGCTCTTGTACTTGGACGCCAGCGACAGCTGGTGGGCCCGCTCCTCCAGCTCTTGGCGGGCCTGCTCGATCTGCAGGTTCTTGGCCTCGATGTCCTGGTTCTGGCTGGCCAGCAGCCGCGCCTTCTCCTCCAGCTCGGCGTTGGAGTGCTGCAGCTCCTCCTGCTGGAGCTGGAGCTGCGCGGAACGGGCCTGCAACTCGGCGGTCAGGCGCTGGGACTCGGCCAGCAGCTCGTCGGTGCGGGCGTTGGCCACGATGGTGTTGAGGTTGACGCCGATCGTCTCGGTGAGCTGCTCGAGGTAGGACCGGTGGACCGGGGTGAACGTGTGCACCGAGGCCAGCTCGATGACACCGAGCACCTGCTCCTCGAAGATGACGGGCAGCACGACCAGGGCGCTGGGCGGCGCCTCGCCAAGACCCGAGGAGACCTTGACGTAGTCCGGCGGGAGATCGGTGAGTGCGATGCTCTTGCGCGTGCTCGCGACCTGGCCGACCAGCCCCTCCCCCACCCTGAACCGGGTGGGACGGCCGGAGTCGGCGGAGTAGCCGCAGGCGCTGATCAGCCGGAGCTCCTCGCCGTCGGCCAGGAAGAAGGCGCCGTACTGGGCGGACACCAGCGGCGTGAGCTCGTTCAGGACCAGCTCGGCCACCGTGGCCAGGTCGCGGTGGCCTTGCATGAGCCCCGACATGCGGGCCAGGTTGGACTTGAGCCAGTCCTGATCCTCGTTGGCCCGGGTGGTCTCGCGCAGCGACTCCACCATCGAGTTGATGTTGTCCTTCAGGTCCGCCAGCTCGCCCTCGGCGTCCACGGTGATCGACCTGGTCAGATCGCCCGAAGTCACCGCGCTGGTCACCGCCGCGATGGCGCGCACCTGCCGGGTCAGGTTACCGGCCAGCTCGTTGACGTTCTCCGTCAACCGCTTCCACGTGCCGGAGACGCCCTCCACCTCGGCCTGGCCGCCCAGCCGGCCCTCGCTGCCCACCTCGCGGGCCACCCGCGTCACCTCGGCGGCGAACGACGACAGCTGGTCCACCATCGTGTTGATCGTGGTCTTCAGCTCCAGGATCTCCCCGCGCGCGTCCACGTCGATCTTGCGGGTCAGGTCGCCCCTGGCCACCGCCGTGGTGACCTGGGCGATGCTCCGTACCTGGTTGGTCAGGTTGTCGGCCATGGAGTTGACGCTGTCGGTGAGGTCCTTCCACGTGCCGGCCACGTTGGGGACCCGCGCCTGGCCGCCCAGCTGCCCCTCGGTGCCCACCTCGCGGGCCACCCGCGTCACCTCGTCGGCGAACGCGCTCAGCGTGTCGACCATCGTGTTGATCGTCTGTGCCAGGGCGGCCACCTCGCCCTTGGCCTCCACGGTGATCTTCTGCGACAGGTCGCCGCGTGCCACCGCCGTGGCCACCTGGGCGATGCTCCGCACCTGGCTGGTCAGGTTGGAGGCCATCACGTTGACGTTGTCGGTGAGGTCCTTCCAGGTGCCCGACACCCCGCGCACGGTCGCCTGGCCACCCAGATTGCCCTCGGTGCCGACCTCGCGGGCGACCCGCGTCACCTCGTCGGCGAACGACGAGAGCTGGTCGACCATCGTGTTGATGGTCTCCTTCAGCTCCAGGATCTCGCCGCGTGCGTCCACCCGGATCTTCTGCGACAGGTCGCCCTTGGCCACGGCCGTGGTCACTTCGGCGATGTTGCGTACCTGGGCGGTGAGGTTGTCGGCCATCACGTTGACCGACTCGGTCAGCGCCTTCCAGGTGCCCGAGACGCCCTTGACGTCGGCCTGACCGCCCAGCCGCCCATCGGTGCCGACCTCGCGGGCGACCCGCGTCACCTCGTCGGCGAACGACGACAGCTGGTCCACCATCGTGTTGAGCGTGTTCTTCAGCTCCAGGATCTCGCCGCGCGCCGACACGGTGATCCTCTGTGACAGGTCGCCGCGCGCCACCGCCGTGGCCACCTGGGAGATGTTGCGGACCTGGTCGGTGAGATTGCCGGCCATGAAGTTGACCGAGTCGGTCAGGTCCCGCCAGGTGCCGGCCACGCCCTTGACGTCGGCCTGACCACCGAGCTCGCCCTCGGTGCCCACCTCGCGGGCGACCCGCGTCACCTCGTCGGCGAACGACGACAGCTGGTCCACCATCGTGTTGACGGTGTTCTTCAGCTCCAGGATCTCGCCCCTGGCGTCCACGGTGATCTTCTGCGTCAGGTCGCCCTTGGCCACGGCGGTGGTCACTTGGGCGATGCTGCGTACCTGATCGGTCAGGTTGCCCGCCATGGCGTTGACGGACTCCGTCAGATCCCGCCAGGTGCCTGAGACACCCATGACCTCGGCCTGGCCGCCGAGCCGCCCGTCGGTGCCCACCTCACGGGCGACCCGCGTCACCTCAGAGGTGACCAGGGACAGCTGGTCGACCATGCCGTTGAAAACCGAGGCGATCTCACCGAACAGGCCGTCGGCGTCGGCGGGCAGCCTCGTGCCGAAATTGCCGTCCTTGATCGCCGTCAGTCCGGCGAGCAGCTGCCTCAACTCCGGCTCTCCCACCTCGGCCCCGGGAGTGCCGGCCGAGCGGGACCCCTCGATGGTCGAGCCACTCATGTCCACCTCACTGTCTGCCTCACGGTCAAGCCCGGTGCGATGCTGCGACCCATCACGAGGCGATCATCGCGCCCCGATCGACGCCCAAAGAGGAGCCTTGTTTCCTGAATCTTTAGACGTGAGATTACTTGATGGGGCACCGTTTGTAATCCGGCGGGATGTGCCGGGAAGGTAACATCGCAGTTAGAGGCGGCAGTCTCCTCGGCTTTACGGACGCCGCGGCATTCAGGCCGGTATGCACTTCGGCTCGGTGAAGGTCACCTTCTCCTTCGGGAGCGTGTCGAGCAGCTCCACCCTTTCGACAGCGCCTCCGCCGACCAGCTGTCCCTGCTCGTCCAGCGAGTTGTAGCCCAGGTAGCGGTAGGTCTCCGGCTCGAAGATGAGGACCAAGCGGTCCGGAGTCTGCACGCCGATGCCGCTGCGCCCCAGGGCGTCGGTGACCGACGGCTTGATGGAGACCCCCCTCATCTCCGAGATCAGCTTGAACAGCGAGGCACGCAGGCTGGGCCGTACCGCGGACATGCTGATCAGGTCCTGGAGCGTGTACATCTCGCGCAGCTCCGGCTTGGCGGGGTGCTTGGCCGCCGCCTGCCGTACCCGCTCTCTGAGCGCCGCCACGTCCGTGGGCCAGTTCTCGAGGTCGAGGTAGGTCGTGCCCATGGCTCTGCTGAAGCTGTCGGAGCAGAGCTTCATGAGGGTGACCTGCTCGCCCTGGCGCATCATGAACTCGCGTGAGCCGTCGGCGGGCGACCAGTCCTCCCGGGCCTCGGCCTGGATGCCCGAGGAATCGCCGGACCTCGCGCCGCTGGAGTAGAGGTCGCGGCCCACCGTATGCACGATCTGGCCCGGGCGCGGGTGGAGATCCGGCTCCGACCCGGCCGACTCCGCCGCCCTTGCCAGCAGTTCCTGCGCACTGGCCGGTTTGGCGTCCGTGGTCACCTGTACGGCGGCGAACCCCACGGTCAGCGCCGCGGCCAGCCCCCCTGCGACCGCGAATCTGACCCTCGCGCGGTCGCGCCGGGGCTGTCGCATGCCGTTCAGCAGCCGGCGCCGGGCCCCGGCCAGGTCGCGCTCGGTGCCCGCGGGGATCTCCGCCCACATGGTCTTGAGGTCGTCCATCACTTGTCTCCCAACGTCTCGCGAATCTTGGTGCGGGCCCGGTTGAGCCGGGAGCGCACTGTTCCCACCGGGATGCCGAGCGCGCCGGCCACCTCCTCATAGGTGAGCTCCGCCCAGGCGACCAGCAGCAGTACGTCGCGGTCGCCGCGCTTGAGCTTCAGCAGGGCCGCGGCCAGCGGCCGGTTGACGGCCAGCGTGTTGACCTCGTCCTCCACCGGCGGCACCCCCGGATGCACGCCACTGCGGACATACGCCTGGTACAGGCTCAGCTCGGTGCGTTTTCGCTTGCCTATGACATTCGAGGCGATGCCGTACAACCAGGGGCGCGCGTCGGGACGCGAGCGGTCGTAGCGGTCCCGGTGCTTGAAGGCCGCGAGGAAGGTGTCGGAGACGACGTCCTCGGCCGCGTCCGGGCCTAATCTGCGTACGGCATAGCGGTGCAACAGGGGTGCGTGCCTGTCGAAGAGCGCCGCGAAGACCTCCGGTTCACGGAGTGACTCTTGGATGAGGGTCGCGTCGTCGGACTGGTCGACTTCGCGGGTGATGGTCATGCATATGAGCCCTTCTTGGTATGTCAGCGGACATCGTTACTTACCGCCGCACGCCGAAAGGGTTCACGTTCGGGCCTGGGTGTGATGGCGATGCGTACGCTGCCAGGGAGCCGCGCACGCCATAGAGGGGTTGAAAGGTGCCGGATCCAGAGATCGTCGCAGAGGTCGCCGCCCTGGTTTCGTGGGGAGCCGCCGAACGAGATCACCGCCCGTCTCAACCATCTCGTGCCATGAGTGCCAAGCGCCTGGCCGCGTTATGTGCGGCTGCCGTCCTGTGCGCGGCGTGCACCGCGGCGCCGCCGCCGCGAGGTGCGTCCGCGCCGGCCGCCGGCTCTCCAAGCGTCACCGCGGCGCCCCCCGAACCCGCTCCAGTCCGTACGGCCCGGGGCCGGGGCTGGCGACTCGAGCACGTCGGCGACCAGCGCGGAACCCGGCTGAAAGCGGTCGCGGCCAGCGGCCCGCGCGACGTGTGGGCGCTCGGCAGCCCGCACGAAGGCACCGGCCGGCTGCTGCTCCTGCACTTCGACGGCGAGCGTTGGCGCGAGCACCCCGCACCCGAGGTGACGTGGGACTCCAAAGATGACGAGAGGTTTCCCGCGCTGGCGACGACCGGACCGCGCGACGCCTGGATCTTCGCCGCAACCGCCGCTCTGACCGCGCACCACTGGGACGGGGAGCGCTGGAGCCGGGTTCCGCTGCCGGACATGGACTACAACTCGGGCGAGCGGGCCGGCGCCACCGCCCTCGCGCCCGACGACGTGTGGCTGGTGGTCGGGGATCACGCCGCGCACTGGGACGGGCGGGCCTGGGCCGTCATGCGCCTGCCCGCCTGGGCGGCGTCGGTGTCAGCCGCCGCACCCGACCAGGTGTGGGCGGTCGGCGGCACCGGCCGGCCGCTCGCGCAGGGAAGCTTCAGCTCGCAGGCGGCGACCATGCGCTGGGACGGCCGGTCATGGCAGCTCGTCCCCGCGCCCGAGGACCGCACGCCAAGCAAGGAGATCAACAGCCAGGGCCGGCCGGACGGCAGCATCCCGTCGATCAGGCTCACCCGGGTCGTCGCCCACGGTCCCGGCAACGTGTGGGCGATCGGCACCCGCAAGGTGTTCGACTACGAGGACGGCAGCAGGAGCTCCACGATCACCATGCACTGGGACGGCACGGCCTGGTCGCGAGCGCCGGGCTCGGCCCACGTCAGCGCGGCCGGCTCCGACGGCGCGAACGGGATCATCCTGGTCGACTGGGACACCGCCACGGGCGGCTTGAGCGGGACCATCCAGGTCGCGCCCGACGGCAGCCGGACCGAGCTCCCGCCGATGGCTGGGGCGGACCGCAGACGCGAGATCGACGTCTCCGCGGTGAGCGCGGTGCCCGGAACGAGGACGGTCTACGCGGTCGGCCTCGCCTATGGCAAGAACTCCGGGCCCATGATCGCCCGTTACCACTGAGTTCACTCATGGTCTGAGGAGGTCGGACGGGGAGCCTTCTACCTGCGCAAGCGTCTCAAGCCGTCGAGAGCTGTCGTCGCAGGTCCGAGCGCGGTGGCTGGTTGGGCCATGCGGTGTCGTCAACCGCCAGCCATGGTTCGCCGGCCAAGGTCGTGGGGGTCACCCCGGTGAACGTCATGACGTCCCGATGCAGGTGGGACTGGTCGGCGTAGCCGCCGTCGGCCGCGACCTGGGCCACGCCTTCACCCGCGACCAGGCGGTGGGCAGCATGGTCGAAGCGGACCAGCTTCGCGGCGCGCTTGGGTGGCAGGCCGATTTGGGAGTGGAATCGGGACCACAGGCGTTTGCGGCTCCATCCGACCTCCGTCGCCAGGTGGTCGATCCGGACGAGGCCTCGGCTGACGGCGATCCGGTGCCAGGCCCAGGCCACCTCCGGGTCCACTGGCGGCGCCGCCTCATGTCGGCGGGCGAGCACCGCGTCGGTCAACGCGAAGCGATCCTTCCAGGAGGAGGCATCGCCCAGTTGCTCCCGGATCCGTGACGCCTCTCGGCCCCACAGGTCCTCAAGGGTCACCACGACATTTTCCAGCTCGGCCGGGCTGACGCCCAGAATCGCGCGTGCCACCGTCGGAGCCAGGCGCACCTGCACGCATTCGACGTTCTCGCCTCGCACCCGAATCGCGCCTCCGAACCCGACCCCGAGCCCGGCGACGACACTTCCCCGATGCTGCCGTCCGGCGGCGTCGTCCACGAAGGGTATGCCGTCACCGAACTCCACAGCCAGCATCACGGCCGGGTGCGGGACCATCCGGAGGCCGACCGCGGCCAGGCTACGGACACCGAACCCAGCCATGCTGACACCGGCCGCCCGGCTGGGCCGCGCGGGGCGTGCGACGTCCCACGCAGTCACATCGTCACGTTCGTACGCGGTGGACCGCATCGTCACATGCTAGGCGAGCCGACTGATCGGAACATTCGTTCAAGACGCTGACGCGCACCTGCAGCGACCGTAGACCCATGGTGATTCCTCTGGGGCTCGATGACCCCGCCATTTCGACGACACCGACCCGCGGACTCCGCACCGGCAGGCTGAGGTGAGCCGCACGGCACGGCGCCGGCGGCGCCTCCTGATCGCCTCGGCTGTCCTCTTCGCCGTCGTCGGGTTGCTTCTCGTGAACGCGGAGCTGGTGACGCGCCAGGGCGCCGAGGCCAGCGGGAATTCAACTCTGCCCCTCGACGGCGGGAACATCTACGTGCGCCAGGACGGCCCCAGCGATGCCCCTGCGCTCGTACTGGTCCACGGGCTCGCCGCGTCGACCCGCTCGTGGGACGCTCTCGTTCCGCTGCTGACCAAGTCCTATCGCGTCATCCGGATCGACCTGCTCGGGCACGGCCGGTCGGCCAAACCGGCCGGCGGCGGCTACGAGATCCCCGAGCAGGGACGCCGGGTCGGAGAGGCAATGGACCGGCTCGGCGTCAAGCACGCCGTAGTGGTCGGCCATTCCACCGGCGGCGTGGTCGTCACGTCCCTCGCCGAGCAACGACCGGACCTAGTGACCGCGCTCGCGATCATCGACACCGCACCCCGCTTGGACGCCTTCGTATCGAACAGCTTCGTCGGCGGGCTCGTGGGTGCCCCCGTCATCGGGCAGCTGCTGTGGCGGTTTCGGACCGACAGCGTGATCCGCAACGGCGCGAGCACCGCGTTCAGCCGCCGCGGCTACAAGATCCCGCAAGCGATCGTGGACGACGTGCGCGGCATGACCTACCACGCGTTCACCGCGACATCGCAGGCCGGCGACGACTATCTGAAGCAGCGCGCGCTCCCCGATCGGCTGATTCCCCTCGGCAAGCCGCTGCTAGTGATCTTCGGCAAGGAAGACCAGAGATGGCGATCCTCATCCGCCGCGGAGTACCGCGCCGTTCCTGGCGCGAAAGTCGAGGTGCTGCCCGGCATCGGACACACACCCATACTCGAGGATCCGCCACGGACCGCCGGACTTCTGCTGGCTTTCACCGCGAGCCACACTGCGCCATCGCACTGACCGAGACAGTGAGCCCGACGACAAACTTCGCCGAACCTAGGAGATCGCGATGCCACACACCAGTTCAGGCATTTACTGGGAGGAACACGGCCAGGGCCCTCTGACACTTGTCATGTTGCCGGGATTCGGCGCCTCGGCTGACCTCATGACCGGAATCGCGCGACACCTCAGCGGGTTCCGCGTCCTGATCTTCGACCTGCCCGGACATGGCCAGTCCGTACGCGCGCCGGCGGACGGGAGACTGACCACGCTGGCCGCGACCCTGCACGACGCGATCAACGACACGGGCGTCGACGCTTACTGCCTGGTCGGCTACTCCCTTGGCGGTGCGATCGCGATGCGTATCGCGCTTGACCACCCGGAGGAGGTGCGTGCGCTGGTCGGTGTCGTTCCGTGGAACGCCGCGGGGACGACCGCCGGCGACGAGGTGATCGCCGGCTTCGATGCCGCGTACGGCGATGTCGAGGCCCTCACGCAAGCAGTGGCAGCAATCTCCTTGGACCCGTCGAAGACCTCGGGTCTGACGAGCAGCATGCTGACCGTCACAGAGCGGATGTGGCACGGCTGGCTGGCCGGCGGCGCGCTGACAAGCCAGGCCGACGAGCTCTCTGAGATACGCGTACCGACCTGCTACATACTCGGCGGAAAGGACATCGTCGTAGATCAAGCCAAGCAGCTTGACGACGTGCGGCGCATCCCCGGAGGCCGTGCGGTCCTGCTGAGCGATCTTGGCCACTTGTGTGGCCTCGAGATGCCCGACGTCGTCGCGAATGAGATCTCGAACTTCCTGGAGCCAGTCCTCAAAGGTGGCCGGTGATCTGGCTGGAACCCCATCGGCTTGACCTTGACGCGACGGCAAGGAGAGCGGGTCCGGGGAGGTCTGAGGGGGTCGGACGGGGAGCCTTCTACCTGCACGAACGTCTCTAGCAGTCGGCACCCGTCGCTACAGGTCTGACTGCGTTGGCTCCCCCACTTGGCCCCCTCGCCCCGAACCGTCGGGTGGCCCGGAGGAGTCTCACCTCCGGGCCACCCGGCGGTTCGGGGCCCAGGGTGAGCACGGGTGTGCCTTCCCTACCGACGTTGGCGCGTCGGTCATGCTTGTGGATTCACATGATCACGGGAAGGTACACCCCTTCCCGATGATCCACAGATCTCAAGCATTGCTCTGGCGGCATCTACGGGAACTACTGGGGACAGGTCCTCCGCGATGTAGACACCGAGAATCTTGACCCCTTCGACCCAGGACTTGAAGCACTCGACGAGGATGGCGGTGGCGATCCGGAGGATCTCCTCGACGAACTCGGACTCCTATGACAAGCGTCCTCACCTGCGTCCGCGTGCCATGCATGAACACGGTCATGGAGAGATGGGGGCAGTCCCGCCGCCACGAGCTCTTGGACCGCTGCCTGCTCTGGAATGAACGCCACCTACGGCATGCCTTGCACGAGTACGAACACTTCTACAACGAGCGATCGCCTCCCCCGTCCGCGGCATCAGGCCAAGTGTGGTAGGCGAATCAAGTGTCCGGATCTTCCCGTCGATGCGGGGACGGCCAACGTCCTCAACCGCCGTACAGATGCCGTGCATTTTAACTTCAATGAGAGGTTTGGTCGGCTTGGCTTACCGCTCCTGTCGCTCTCACTTGCCACAGGCTAAACCCGGCCGAGGTTGAAAACTGATTCGCGAGTTCCATGGAATTACCTATTGATCGCCTGGAGATCTCCTTCGGAGGAGTCTGATTCGCCGGCTCCAGAGTTGACCGCCTCGCACAGGATGGCACAAACTGAAAGTAGTGCATCTGCGACTATGTGCAACCAACAGTCCAAAGGATCAGGCGCTGTAGACATGCAGCCAACCAGAAACGCACAGAAGAGGGACCCGCGATGAGCAGAACAGTGATGACGATGGGACGCACTGGCGTCGTCGCGCTTCTCCACGGCAGAGCTCCTCTTCACGTGGATTTTCGCGAGATCACGTTCGAGTGTCACTTCTCGGCGGATGCTGTGAACGGTGGCGCGACTCCCGCGCCTAAGCCCCGGATACAGGTAACGGTATCAACGCAGGCGCGTTGGTTCGAAGTGGAGATTATCCCACCCGGTGGTCAGCGTGAGGTCATGGAAAGGTCATCTCAAGGCGGTCGGATCTCGTGGGCCCGACCCGTTGTAATGGAAGGGGGTCGCCCGCAGGTCGAGCCGAGGTGGCTTGCGCGTCGTGCGATGGGCGCCTCCGACTGGGAGATTGACGATCCACTTGGCACTGTTGGTGGCCTGTCTCAGCACATTGACCCGACGCAGCCAGTTGGTGGGGGCGTTGGCCCAGGTGGCGGTGGGGGCGGTGGGAGCGCGTGGACGTACACACGGCTGCTTGATCCCGCGACGGACGAATCGGGAAGATGGACAGTAAGAGTTCATAATCTCGGTGACGACGATCAGGATTTCAGCATTGCAATCGATCATCCGGAAACCGTTCAAGAGCTCCGCGAGACTAGAATCCCGTTTCAGCTAATCAATCGAACCTTCGCCCAAGCGCTCCTGTCGATGCAGCTGCGTATCCATATCGACAGCGGTCAGGCTCGCATCGAGTTTGATAGAACGTTCCAAGAGCTCACAGGCGTAGAAAGCCAGATCTTTTCAGTTACCGATGCCCTCAAGGACATTAATCTGCAAGAGTTCAAGATCTGGATGGGCAACGAGGCGGGCATTCCAACGATCTTCGCCAGCCTCGACTTGGAGGAGCGCGGGGACGAGATAGGAGTTCCATATTGGCCCGACATCAACGTAGAGAATCTGGCAATTACCTGTCGAGTGCAATTGAAATTCGACTATCCACGTGGTCCGAACTTTTTCGATACGGCAATGAAGCGAGAAAACGCTCAGATACTTCGTAAACCAATATTGGTATCTGCCTTTCTCGATGCCAATCCACACATCAACAGTCTCTGGGCATCGTTCGCAGACATGATTTTGGCGATTTCCGGAGCTTTGGGGATAACAGACGCGTCCAGTATCGATGAATACGTTCAAGCTGCCCTCGAGGATGCCGAGGATAAGCTCGAGTTTGCGCTCCAGAAGGCCGCTCCGTACTTTCAAGACGTCATCATGAACTTGGTGGACAGAGAAGCCGTACTGTTTCGAATTAGCGCAGACGACAGTGCTATTGTCGTTTCTCATCACCGTCGTCCAAGCCTGCGAGACTTCTTGAATGATCACGGAGGGCCTATCGGAAACGGGACCAGTACGAGGCCTGTTGCCGATCGAGTTCCGGCCAGTCACTCGTCAGTGTCCCTTGAGGCACTGTCCGCGAGGTCGACAAACGTCGGCCCGAGGAATCACCCAAGGCTGTACGAAGGCAAAATTGACCATATCGTTGTCCTCATGATGGAAAATCGATCATTTGATCACATGCTGGGTTATCGCCATTTTTCCCATCCCGAGGTTCACGGGCTGACCGGTAATGAGTCGAATCCTTTCTCACAGGGCCCACCCTACGATGTACATCATCTCACGGCCACTGCGGGCCTCCGGAGCCCAGATCATGGCTTCAATGCGACGATCGAGCAGATCGCCGAGGGGGCAATGAGCGGTTTCGTGGAGAACTACTCCAGACGCTCTGTTGATCCGGGCCTCGTCATGGGGTACTACGAAGCCACGGAACTTCCCATGTATGAATTTCTCGCCAACAACTTCGCTATCTGCGATGCATGGCACAGTGCTCATCCTGGTGAAACGCAATGCAATAGGTTTGCTACCCTGACGGGTGCAGTTCCCGAGCTGACCAATCTTGAGCTTTCCGATCCGCGTTTGGGCTACTATGACGATTTGACAATTTTCGACTACCTGTCGCGGGAGGGTATTGATTGGGTTTATGCCGAAGGAAACGTTGCCTTCCTTAGGGTGTTTGACAAGTATCGGATCGACGTATCGCACGTCATTCCGTATCAAGATGACTTTAATCAAGGCATCGAGGACACGTTCGTGCAAAGAGTCCAGCGTGGAGAGTTGCCCAGCGTTTCGTTTATTGACCCTCGTTACATTGATGTTCCTCCGGCATGGGATGCAAATGACGACCTGCCGCCCGCAGATGTCTGCCGTGGCCAGCAGCTCGTCAGTCATGTGTACTCTCTACTGTCTAACGCAGCGACATGGCGGAAGACCCTTCTTCTCGTGACTTATGACGAGCACGGCGGGTTCTTCGACCATGAAGCGCCGCATGGTATGGCGGCATCACGCGTCCCTACGCCTTTTCCGCCTCTGCATCCGGACGGCCCCCAGCACCTTGGAGTGCGCGTTCCCGCGTTTGTCGTGAGTCCATGGATTGACGGCGGGAAGGTCTTGCACACCACGTACGATCACACATCGATACTGAAGACGATCCTGCAACGATTTGCACCTGCGGACTTCCCTATTGCGGACGTTTTCGGGCCGCGTGCCGCCGCAGCGAACGGTTTGCTCTCCGAGCAACTACGCACAAGCGCGCGCCTCCAAATACCGCAGGAACCGCACATCGAATGCATTCTTCGACCAACTAGGCTGCCGGCGGGGCCATCTGCGGAGCTAGACAACCGAGACTTTCACCTATCAATGCGATTGCTTGGCTTGCCTGCCAAGTACCGCGATCGCGCGGCATCCTGATAGGACAAGCGGTCAGTCCTGGGCGCCGACGCTCAACGACCGGAGAAGTAGACATGTCATCACAAACAACTAATGAGCGCCGCGAAAAGCGTCGATTCATAATTGGCTCGATTATGACCCCGATTTTGCTTGTAATCGGGGCGCTCTTTGGCACATACATCATTGCACCATGGCAAGACCAAAACGTGGAAAACGCCAGAAGACAGCGCTACGAGAATGAACCACCGTTGCGCGTCAGAATCAGAGAGATCTTGCCTGAACCCGTGACATATGTTTTCGATCAGCCACTCTCCATGGAGAGCAAGCGAGCACTCCAAACGGAACGGCTTTGGGAAGGCATTCTCGCCAAAGCAACGCCGTTCGACAGCCAGTGCATTGAAGACTCTATTGATCCATCCCTCAAAAAATCGGTATGTCAGAAGCACGAAGGTCGGACGCACCACGAGGTTACTCTTATTGGAAGACGTCAAGAAGCGGTTCGAATAGTAGACATAAGAGCTCAACTTATCGATACTCACACGCCGCCGACCGCAGCGATTGTATTCGGTCCCACTGGCGGCGGTGGTGACATCCGGGAAGGTGGGATCCCATTGGGCTCCAGCGACCTGCGGCTTCGAGACCCCGATACATCTCAGCACTACTTTGACGAAAAATTCGTCTATGTGTCCGAAAATGAGCCAGAAGTCTTTTTCGTTGACACGAGCAGCAGCACATATGACTTCTTGTGGGAAATAGTCATTGACTTGATGGTGGAAGGCGAGAAAGAGAACATGGTCGTGCGTGCGGACGGATCGACTCAAGTAAATGGGAAAATCTTTGGCCCCGACGGAACGCTCCTTCGAACAGATGGAAAGCTGACAGGGACCCCCTTCCGAAACCCTGGCCCAATACAACCCGTATCTGCCTACAAATCAGCCTTTTCTTGTGAAGTAGGTGAGGCCTGCAAGCCAACACTCAAGGAGGATTGAGACATGCGCCACGGCGCGCTAGCTATCGACAGCAGTCAGAGGTTCTGGCCCGCCTGCGCTGCTGCCCTCACCGCGCGACCGAGATGGTCCAGGTGATCCTCGTCCTGCAAACCGTCGAAGACGGCCGCCGCCGCTCTGGATGAAAGCGCTCAGTGCTGGATCAAACCGCCGACCGGGACGGGATTGACATGGCCCGCTGCCGGAAGGGTCTGTGCCAAAGTGAGGCCGACATCGACGATCGGCGGAGGCATGCAACGTCGGGAATCGGGGTCCAGGCCGACTCGGCGGTTTCGCCGTTCGGCTCAGGCCAGAGTTGGCCACCCGTGATACGAACCCGGTAGAAGATGTCCACATTCTGATGCTCGGGCAGGCCGGGCAAGCGGTCGGCCGCGGGAATCACCCTGGAATCCACACCCAGCAAGCGTTCAACCACCCCGTCACAGCCGGTCTCCTCGGCTACCTCCCGGATGACCGCGTCGAATGGATCCTCCCCGTGCTCAACCTTTCCGCCCGGGAGCGTCCAGTGCCGCTCGCCCTTCGGTCCTACGTAATGAGCGAGCAGCACCCGTCCGTCCTCGATGCACACGGCGTACGCCGCCAGTCGGAAGCTCATCGCCGCACGCTATCCCAGCACCCAAGACCCGCGAATTTCGTTATCGATCTTGGTTGACAGCCGCCTCACTGGAGCCCTTCCTGCCGGCCCAGGCAAGCGCCCCATGCCCATCCCAAGCAGCCACGTCAGGTTGAAAATGGCTCACTGGGGGCGTTGGCGCGATGATGCGGGACACGGTGGAGCGGGTGTGAGTCGGTCAACCGCACCGTCGCTCGTCGGGGTGACCAGGCAAACTCAGAGTCGGATTCTGATCATGATCGGGTCCGATCTGGCTGCCCAGCACGCGCGCCCGAGTACGAGAGCTCAGGTACAAGTGATACAGCGCGAGAGCGTTGTAACCGTCACGAACATCATCGATATTCAGATCGAACAAGTCGAGGAACTCGACTTTCGAAAACGCTCTGCCTGCTGCGTGCCCCTCCCCCAGCAGAGCCGCTTTGTGAGCTGTCGGATGGGCCAGGCTCCATTCATCCTGCGACATCTTGACCCACCCAGCGGAGCGTTCCGTCTTCGATGATCGCCGCTATGCGGACAAATGGCCGATCTTGCGTGAGCGGGTCCCATTCCCCCTTCTGCTCGATCTTTCCGCTTGCGTTCGTTGGCAAGGTCATGAGAACCGCTGTTACGCGCTCGCCTGCGAGTCCAGGGGAGTAGCAGCGACCACTGCAACCCCCGACCTTGCCCCCACGCTGGTACGTGAGCGTGTAGTCCCAGACAGCCGGCTGGCTTGGCCCTAGTAGGTGCATCTGCCCGTACCGTCCTCCCGCGCCAAGGAGACTTCGTATGTGCACATACTAGGTGCAGATCTCGTAGGCTGACACTCGGTTCTGTGAGATCCTCTGGGCATGACGGAGCGCGACACGTACAAGCCTCTGTACCTGGTTATCGCCGAAGATCTCCGAAGCAAGATCAAAAGTGGCGAGCTGCCTGCGGATGCGCAGGTGCCCAGCGAGCGCGGCCTGTGCGCCACGTGGGACTGTTCCGCGATCACCGCCCGTCGCGCGCTGACCGAGCTACGCAACGAGGGAACGATCTACACACTCAAGGGCAAAGGCGCTTTCGTCTCCTCCCAAAAGCGCCCATTGATTCGCGTTGCCCCTGATCGATTCCATCGGGCAAACAAGCATGTCGCTGCATACAGGAGAGAAGCCGAAGAATCCGGCATTGACATTCAAGTTGATTGGGAGACGGAGCGCACAGAAGCACCTGCGGAGGTCGCCGAACGCCTCGGGATCGAGGAGGGCGATCCTGTCACCGAGACCGCGTACAAGATCAGCATGGGCGGCGAGCCCATTTCAATGAGCCTTGCATGGGAACCTCTGGCAATCACCGGTGGCACGGAGATCGAACTCCCGCATGAAGGACCGCACGCAGGTGCGGGCATCGTCCCCCGTTTTGATGCCATAGGCCGGCACGTGGACATGGAGGAGGAACTCCTCCGTGCGCGCATGCCAGAACGACACGAAATCTCTCAGCTTAAATGTCCGCCTGGCGTTCCGGTCATAGAGATCTGGCAGACGTTCTGGGCGGATGACTTGGCGGTGGAGGTTGCGAAGATAATCTTCAGGGCGGATAGGTACGCTTTCCGGTATCGACTTCCGATCCATTAAGAGGTCAGAACATGTCCACCGAATTCGGCGGCGTGCAGCCTGAAGATCTCTGCGGAGACGAATACCTCGTCGAGGATTCTTGGGAAGCGTTCACAGTGACGTGCATCCTCATGCAAGGACACGATGGGGAGCACGTGGACAAGTCTGGCGCGTTCAAGTGGGCCTACCCAAAACCTAGCATGTGAACCAAAAACCGGCTCGCGTTCAGGCTGCATGAAAATCAGACATTCATTAATTAGGCCCGCTTGGCCTAACTAGGGTTTACCGCCATGCGAGTTGTATCGCCAGGCCACACGGTTACCGTGTAATCAACCGGCTGATCGTCTTCGTTGAAAGCTCGCTCCACTCGCACAAGCACGCATGCTGCGGGATGCAGCGCGAGCATCGCGGCCTCTGTGTCACTGGGATGACGGGCACAGATGTAGCTGTCCCCGATTTTGATCGGGCTCCCCGCGCATGCCGCCAATACTTCGTGCCATGGCTCATCGATTACAGCCGATGCGGCTAGAGGGGTGTTCTCCGTGGCGACGCTGGGAGCAATGTAGCTCACGCGAAACTGAACAGGATTGCCCGCGGAATCCGTCGTCACACGCCGCCGGACAACTACGGGAGCAGCGAGGTCGGCAAGACTCAGTGCCATTGCCACCTCGGGCGGTGCGGGTTCGCTGCGAACGTCGATGCTGTGGCCGGCGACGGACACGGTGCCCGTCGTGGTTATGACTTGCGCTGTGCGCACCGTAGGCGTAGGCGCGGGCACCCCTTGTCTTGAGACGGCGCCTAGACCGCCCTTCACGATCGTTTCACGTGCCGAGGCAGGCCGAATCGCTATATGCCCCCGCGTGCCTTCTGGGCGCGCGTACCCCGCGTTGACCAGCTCCGAGAGGACACGGCGTGCCGTTGTCGTGCTCACGGTCCACCGCACAGACATGTCCCGGATGGACGGCAGAAGCGCGCCCACCGGGTAGTTCCCCGCCTCGATATCCGCGATGAGTTCATCGCGGATGATCTCGTACAGCGGAGCCTTCGACTGATCTTGATCCTGGTGCTCGCTGGCCTGCAGTGATGCGGATGCGTCCCCTGTGCCATTGGCGGCCATCTTGCACCCCCTTCCACGTGCGGAAACTTCTCCATCGAACCCTAATGCACACAACTGTGCACGTCAATCTGTGCATGCACACTTGCGCGCGCACAGTCGAACGTGCATCCTGTGTGTACGCAATCGAGTGCACACAACTGAGTGCACACAGCCGTGGGGTTTGGCTCGGATGGAGGTGATCTTGGGTGACTGGTCTTCAGAGTGCACACCACGCCCGACTGATCACGGCTATCCGCACCCTGGCCGAGCTGCTCGACAACTGCACGGATGGCCTGATCTCCGGCGCTCTCGCCGCCACGGTGCTGCTGCTGGTGATCGTGGCGCTCCACGCGACGGCCGATGCCCTGGAGACCTGCCCTGACGTGCTGACCCTCTACGCCCCACGTTGGAAGGGAGCTGATCACCGATGATCTACGGCAAGTACCGCAAAGGTCACCGCGTCCGACTCATCGACGGGCTTCGCACCCTGGCCGCCTACCTGGAGGATCGGCCGGAACTGCCCGTACCGCACGATTCGAAGGTTGCTGTCAGCGTCCTGTACGGCACCGATGACGAGAAGGAAGCCGAGGTCAAGCGCATCGCGTGCTTGATCGGTTCGGCCCTCGACCCCGAGGCCCTGTCCCACGGTCACCTCACCGCCAAGGTGAGCTTCGGACCGGTGCAGTACAGCGTCACGGCGATCACGGAAGCCGCGACCGCGCGATGGGACGGCTGGTGGTCCTACCGCGACGCCATTTCCCCAGACCCGCCCGCAGGGGCGTGACCGTGGACATCCCACTGGTGATCATCGTCCTCGCTCTCATAGCCGCGCTGGCCGTACTGGCGCTGTTTGTGGTGCTGGTCATCGGCATCCGTGCCGACGATCGCACCCGAGCACCCCACAAAGGCCCCCGTAGCGAGGTCGAGCACCTGACACGGCGAGTTCTCCTCTACGCCCGCCCTCAGGAGCGCCCTGGGGGCGATGTGCCCAGCTCAGAGCCCGAGCGAGAGAGAAGGAGGTGATAGCGCTGCGCACATTCCCGCTGACGCGTGGGTGCCTCTGTGGTGCCGCTTTGGAGTCCAACAACCAGCGCTGCCGCAAGTGCCGCGCCCGCGCTCGCTGGCGTCGCCGCAAGGCCCGTCACGACGGCATCTGACCTCACGTTTCGTCACGTCCCGTGCGACCCAAGGTGGGAAGGAGGTGATATCCGGTGACCGTCTCAATTCCGCTCGTGCTGCTGCTCGGCGTGGCCGTTGTGCTGGCCGTGCGCTACCTGAAGCTCCGCCTGTGGATGGCGCTGATCTGTGCCGTGTTCGGCTACCTGCTGGCCGCAACCACGCTGGCGCCCGAGATCGACCGCGCTCTGAGGGCGTTCCTGGACTGGATAACCCCTGGTCCCTGACCTGTCCACCAACCCGAGAGAGGTGATGCCTTCGTGTCCTACCGCCACCCCTATCCTGACCCGGCTCTTCAGGAGGTCCTCGGCCGCAACCGCATCGCACACGAACTGATCGACACCTTCGCCCGCTCCACCGTCACCCTGAATGACCTCTGGCAGCACGTCACCGCCGCCCTCCAGGACACGCCCGTTCTGGTCGCGGAGATCATGCGACTCCGCACCGAGATCAGTAGGAACCGGCTCAGCCGATCAAACCTCATCGCCGCCATGCGCGCCGCGTTGCACGCCGACCGCGACGGGGAGCCCGACCCCCTGTCCTACCTGCGAGACGAACTCACCGACCAGGCAGGCCCCGATACACAGACCAGCGCGGACGGCGCCGCATGACCTGGCCACCCTCCGACCCCGACAACACGGGCAGCCCCTCCGGCTCGACCCCGTTGAACGGATTCGCCTGGTCTGCCCCACCAACGGAAAGCGATCACACAACGGCAGGTGCCAGCAGCGGTCCCGACCCCCACCGCGCCGGCCCCACCCCCGCCCCCGAGATCGGGGACGCAGAGGAGGATGCGTTCTTTGATCGGGAGTCGGTGCCCCTCGACCGACCGGCGGTCGGGCCGCCGGTCGATCGGCCCGATGATGCTGGCGTTGTCCCCGACCAGTCACAGACCGGTCGGGGGCGCGCCCCGATCCTGCCATCGTGGACGCGCACACGAGCCAGTAGGCGCGCCATGCTCGCCTGGTGGGCCAGAGATGCCGCCTACGTGCTCGGCTACCACACGGTTCGCCTGCCCAAGTACGCGCTCAAGACGGCGGTGTATGCGCCCATCGGGTTCGTCGCCGGCGTCGCCCGCGTGCTGCGCTGGGCCAGCGCTGAAGAGGGCAATCACGCGCTGCGGCAGGCCGCGGCCGATCGCAACGACCCCGCGACGTGGCTCAAGCTGGACAAGCAGCGCGAGCGGCAAGCGCGCTGGCGCTGGTCGGTGCTGCTGCTGGTCTGTCTGCTGACGGGGGCGTCGGTGGCGACGCTGCTTCTGCTGGACGTGACGGCGCCGGATTGGGCACGGTGGGCGCTGCTGGCCGTGCTGGTACCGATCATGGCGCGCGTAGGGCGTCCGGAAGACAAGCGCATCACTGATCGAGTCAGCCACGGGCCGCGCTATCGCAAGCTCACGGCCGAGCTGGTACGGCGTGCCCTGCTCAGCATCGGCATTGGGGCGATCAACCAGGCCGTAGCCAAGGACCAGCACGCGATCAGCTTCCCGACCGACATCCATCGCGACGGTCCGGGGCACCTGGCGATCGCGGATCTACCCTTCGGCGTGGAGGCCGCCGAGGTGGTCGCGCGGCGGGGACGGCTCGCGTCCGCGATGCGGCTCCCCCTCGACCAGGTGTGGCCGGACGCAGCCGCGGGCCATCCTGGGCGGCTGGCGCTGTGGGTGGGCTACCAGCCGGCCAGCAAGATGCAGACGCCACCCTGGCCGCTGCTGAAGAGCGGCAGCGTGGACGTGTTCAAATCCTTCCCGATCTTCACCACGCCACGCATGGAGATCGTCAACGCCATGCTGATCTTCCGGAACTGGCTGATCGGCGGACAGCCCGGGTCGGGTAAGACGTTCCTGCTACGGCTGCTGGTCCTGGCCGCCAGCCTCGACCCGCGCGCCGAGCTGCGGGGGTATGAGTTCAAGGGCGTCGGCGACTTCACGGTGGTCGAACCGGTCTGTGCCGAGTACGGCAACGGCCAAGACGACCAGACCATCGGCAAGGCCGCCGCGCTGATCAAGTGGCTGTACCACACCGAATGCCAGCAGCGCGCCGCGAAGATCAGCCACTATCACGCCCTCGGCATGGCCCCGGAGAACAAGGTCACACCCGAGCTCGCGTCCCGCAAGGGCTCGGGGCTGCATCCGCTGGTGGTCTTCCTCAACGAGGCGCAAGAGCTCTTCCAGCACAAGGATCACGGCGCGGAAGCCGGGGAGCTATGCGAAAAGGTGATCAAACTCGGGCGCGCGCTGGGCGTGATCCTGCTGCTCGACACCCAGATCCCGGACAAAGACAGCCTGCCCACCGGGATCACCCGCAACGTCAACACCCGCGTGTGCATGTCGGTACGCGACCAAGTCGCCAACGACATGATCCTCGGCACCGGCATGTACAAGGCAGGCTACCGCGCCACCGTGTTCGAACCAGGCGACGACACCGGCCCCGGTGATGCCGGCTGGGGCATCGTCGTCGGCGTGGGCAAGCCTGGTGCCCTCCGTAGCTTCGAGGTCAACGCCGACCAGGCCAAACAAGTCGTCGCACGAGCAATCGAGATGCGAGTAGCGACGGGCACCATGCCCGAACCCGACACCCAGACCCGACCCGATCCGCCCGCCTTCGACCTCCTATCCGATCTCGCCCGGGTCTGGCCAGCCGGGGAAGACGCCGCGTGGAACGCCGACCTGTGCGCGCGACTGGCCGAACTCCGGCCGCAGATCTACGGCGGATGGCGCTCAGAACAGCTCACCAGCGCGCTGAAGCCGCTGGGTGTCAAGGTCGGCCCCATCGGCCGCCGCATCGACGGCAAGAAGCACACAAGGCGCGGTATCTACCGCGCCGATCTCGCCCAAGCGATCGCAGAACGTAATCAAATCAGCCGTCCGGACTGAGCGCGGACGGTGCTTCCGGAAGCAGATGGCTCTGCTTCCGGAAGCACCCCCGCTAGCAGCCCAAAACACGCTCTGAACAGGCCGGTAGCAGGTAGCGACCTGACCTGAGACCAACCCCAAAAGCCCCTCAGGAGGTGGTTCCTTGACCCCATGCACGCTCATCGCTTCCGCAGCGATCACTGGTCTGATGCTGCTCACGCTGCGTTACATCTACCTCTGGTACGCCCGACCGTTCCGCGAACATGCCCGATGCAAGGGCACCGGCCGCATCCCCTATCTCTTCGGCCGTGGCTGGCGCTTCTGCCCCCGCTGCAGCGGCACCGGACTACGCCTCAGGATCGGCCGCCGCGCGTGGAACCGCATCCGTCGACTCCAGCGTGAGGCGGCTCTAACCGACGACCGGTCAACCGCCCGAAGGAAGGTGACGCCCAACGAGGGGACGGGAGCCGACGAAGGGAGGTGACGCACCTGAAGGCATACAAAGTCGAGGAGGTAGCCGAACTCCTAGGTGTAGGGCGGGACAAGATCTACGGACTGATCAGAACCCGCCAACTTCGCAGCATCAAGATAGGGCAATCAAGGAGGATCACCGATCAGCACTTGGCCGAATTCATCGCATCCCTCGAACAAGTCGATCAAGACTGATTCCGGTAACTGCATTGCAGTGCAATGCGCCTGCGCTCACACTCTCGGACAGAACCACAGCGCGAGGCCGAGAGCTAGGAGAACAAGTTGCCCACCGAAAACTACACGCTGCGACTCGACGGTGAACGTCGGAGGCAACTCCAAGAGATCGCAGACGAACAGGATCGCGACATAGCCTATGTCATCCGTAAGGCCATCGACGAATACATAAGCCGCTGCAAGAAAAGTCCCGGTCGCCACGAAGCTGGTGGTATGCCTCAAAAGCAGGCCGGGACACGCCCCGCGAAAATCGATTGAAGGGAGAGCGGATGGCAACAGTCTACATCGGCAAGCACCAGGCCAGTATCTATCGCGAAGGAAATGGATACACAGGAGCCCTATCACTCGGCTTCGATGCGAAAGGAAAGCGCCAGCGAATCAAGCGGAAGGGAAGAACCAAGACTGAGGTCAAAGAGAAGCTCATCGAGGCAGTCGAAGAGCTAGAGGCAGGCATCAAGACGGAGCAAACCTACACCGTCGAGGACTGCATCAACGACTGGCTGGAGAAGGGGCTCAAGGGCAGAGCGGAGTCCACGGTGAAGAGCTATCGCTCACTAGCCGTACACCAGATAATTCCGCACATCGGAAAGATCAAGCTCAAGAAGCTTACCGCCGATGAGCTTGATGACTGGCTGGACGAAAGAGCGGAGGAGCTCTCGACTCGCACCCTACGCCTCATCCACCAAATCGTTAAATGGGCAATACGTCATGCCCAGAAGAGAGACAAGGTCCAACGAAACGTCGCGAGCCTCGTCGATGTCCCGGAAGGACAAGAAGGTCGCCCATCAAAAGCCTTGAACCTCACCCAGGCAAAGGCTGTCATTCGCGCAGCACTCCCGAGCCCGATCAAGGCGTATGTGATCCTGTGCCTTCTCTGCGGGATACGCACCGAAGAAGCTCGCGCCCTTAGATGGACAGAGGTAGACCTAAAAGCAGGCACGGTTGCGGTTTACCGCGCCGAACGAGTGAACGGAGACACCAAAACACCAAAATCCCGCCGCGTCCTCAAAATCCCTAAGTGGGGCGTACGAGTCCTGACCGAGCTACACAAAGCCAGGGCAGCAGAACGCCTCGCATCAGGAGAACGAGGAGAAGACACCGCAAACGTCTTCCGCCGAGAAGACGGAACCCCGATGAACCGCTATTACATCTGGCGGGAATTCAGGCTCATCACAGAGGCAGCCGGGATAGGCACCAATTGGTGTCCGCGAGAGCTACGGCACAGCTTCGTGTCCTTGCTGTCCGCTCACGACGTGGCGATCGAAGAGATCGCCCGCATCGTTGGTCACTCATCAACACACGTGACTGAGACCGTCTACAGGCAAGAGATCAGGCCGGCCCTCACCAGGGGCGCGGTCGTGATGGACAAGATCTTCAAGCCGCAAGCCGGGTAGAGCAGTGGCTCCCCGTTTGGCTCCCAAAGATCAACAGTAACCCCCGCCTCCCCTTCTGAGCAGTCGAGAGAGCCGGAATCCCATCGGCTTGACCTTGACGCGACGTCAACGTTTCTAATCGGGGTTGATCGCGCCGAGAGAGAGGAACCCGATGGGCCGAGCCGTGCTGCGGATCGTGGGATTCGAGTTGAAGGGGCTGGCCGCCATCGGGCTGTGGATGATGCGGCGTCGGCATGGCGTGCCCGACGGGGCGGCCGTGGCGACGTACACGAAGGCGCAGACGTTCGTGCTGTCGCTGATGCTGTTCGCGATGGCGGTCGAGACCGTGGTGATCGATCTGCTGCTGGTAGCGCTCGATGTGCCGGCCTGGCTGCGGTTCGCGGTGCTCTACGCCGACGTGTACGGGCTCCTGTTCGGGGTCATGACGGCCGCCGCCTGCGCCACCAGGCCCCACGTCATCACCTCCGACGAGCTGCGCATCCGGTACGGCGTCTACTTCGAGCTGCGCGTGCCCGTCCAGCAGATCGCCTCCGTGCGGACCAGCCGCAACTACAACGAGAGCAGCATGGTCGCGGTCAAGGACGGGCGGCTCAGCGTGGCGGTCGCCTCGCAGACGAACGTGACGATCGAACTGACCGAGCCGATCGCCTTCGTGCGCCCGCTCGGCGGCCCTGCCGAGGCCATCTCGATCCGTTTCTTCGCCGACCAGCCGGAGATCGTCCTGGCGGCGCTGCGGCCCGGTCTGGCCCTCCATTCATAGGCCTAGGCGAACCCGTTCTGGCGGGTTACGTTCCTATGAGCACCATCTCGGGATCTTCCACCCTCGACCTCGGATGGAGGCACCACCATGCCGCTCACCTGCGGAAAAGGCATGCGATTAGGCATCGCCGCAGTGATCGCGTCATCCCTCGCGATCGCCCTGCCGGGTATACCCGCCCGGGCCGCCGCATCGCCGGACATCTCCCTGGCGAACGTCAAAGCCCACCTCGCCCAGCTCCAGTCCATCGCCACCGCCAACGGCGGCACCCGCGCGCACGGCCGCCCCGGCTACCTGGCCTCGGCCAACTACGTACGGGGCCAGCTGGACGCCGCGGGCTTCACCACCACCCTCCAGTCGTTCACCTACAACGGCGCCACCGGCTACAACGTCATAGCCGACTGGCCGGGCGGGGACCCCAACGACATCCTCATGGTCGGCGCGCACCTCGACAGCGTCACCGCCGGGCCCGGCATCAACGACAACGGCTCGGGCAGCGCGTCCATCCTGGAGACCGCGCTCGAAGTGGCCCGCCAGTCGCTCCAGCCGGCCAAGCACCTGCGCTTCGCCTGGTGGGGCGCGGAAGAGCTGGGGCTGCGCGGATCGCAGTTCTACGTGAACAACCTGCCGGCCGCGGACCGCGCGCGGATCAAGGCGTACCTGAACTTCGACATGGTCGGCTCCCCCAACCCCGGTTATTTCGTGTACGACGGCGACAACTCCGACGGCACCGGCTCCGGGCCCGGCCCGGCCGGGTCCGCGCAGTTGGAGAAGACCATCCAGGACTACTTCACCTCGATCGGGGTGCCGACCCGGGGCACCGACTTCGACGGCCGCTCCGACTACGGGCCGTTCATCTCGGCGGGGATCCCGGCGGGCGGCACGTTCACCGGCGCCGAAGGCATCAAGTCCTCGGCCCAGGCCACGCTGTGGGGCGGCACGGCCGGGCAGGCGTTCGACGCCTGCTACCACCGCTCCTGCGACACGTCGGCCAACATCAACGACACCGCGCTCGACAGGAACGCCGACGCGATCGCGTACGCGGTGTGGACGATCGCGACCGCGGTGCCGCCGGCCGTGGTCTGGCAGGACACGTTCGAGACGGCCACGGGGTGGACCGTCAACCCGTCGAGCACCGACACCGCCACCACCGGGCAGTGGGAGCGCGGCGACCCCGAGGACACCAACTCAAGCGGCGCCAAGCAGCTCGGCACCACCGTGAGCGGCTCCAACGACCTGGTGACCGGCCGGCTCGCGGGGACCTCGGCCGGTGACTACGACATCGACGGCGGCGTCACCTCGATCCAGTCGCCGCCCATCATGCTCCCGTCCACGGGCCCGCTGAACCTGTCGCTGTCGTGGTACCTGGCGCACGGCTCGAACGCCTCCAGCGCCGACTACTTCCGGGTACGCGTGGTCGGCACCACCACGACGACGGTGCTGAACCAGACCGGTTCGGCCGCCAACCGCAACGGCGCCTGGGCCACGGCCACCGCCGGCCTGGACGCGTTCGCGGGCCAGACGGTCCGCATCCTCATCGACGCCGCCGACGCCTCGGGCGCCTCCCTGGTGGAGGCCGGCGTGGACGACGTCAAGATCACCCGCTAGGGGGATCGCGAGGCCGCGCCCGACCATGCTGCCGGACGCGGCCTCGCCTCCTGGACCTCGCCTCCAGGACCTCGCCTCGGAGGACCTCGCCTCCTGGACCTGGCCCCCTGGGCGTGCGTTCCCCGGCCGAGGTGATGTGCTCGGCCGGGGAGCCCTCAGTTCCAGGGCGGAGCGGCGGGTGTCAGCTTGCCGTCTTGGCGGCCAGGGTCGCCGCCCCAGCGGCCGTCCTCAAAGGGATGGAACGGAGGTTGAAGGCATAGCGGGCGATCGAGTCGGCGATCGCGTCCACGTCCACGTCCAGCGCCGTGTCGTTGATGTTGGCCGTCGTGTCGCACGCCTGGTGGTAGCAGACGTCGTACGCCACCCCCGCCGTACCGCCGAACAGCGCCGCCTCCTCGGCCGTCTTGATCCCCTCGGCACCCGTGAAGATCCCGCCCGACGGGATCCCCACCGCGATGAACGGGCCGTAGTCGGAGCGCCCGTCGAAGTCGGTGCCGACGGTGGACAGGTGGCGCGAGCCGTAGAAGGCCTGGAGCTGCTTCTCGATCTCGGCGGATCCGGGCGGCCCTGCCGGGGAGCCGACGTTGTCGGAGTTGTCCCCGTCATACAGCTTGTACGCGTAGTTCGGCGAGGCCACCATGTCGAAGTTCAGGTACACCCTGATCCGATCGCGATCGGCCTCGGGCAGCGACTCGACGTACTGGTCGGACCCGAGCAGGCCGATCTCCTCGGCGGCCCAGAAGGCGAAGCGGACCTTGTTCTTCACCGGGAAGTGCGCCATCTCCTCGGCCACCTCCAGGATCGAGGCGGTGCCGGAGCCGTCGTCGTTGATGCCGGGACCGGCGGTGACGCTGTCGAGGTGGGCGCCGGTCATCACGACGTGGCGCGGGTCGCCGAAGCGGGATTCCGCGATCACGTTGTCATTGGTGCCGAGCACGAGCTTGGAGTCGACCTTGAGCCGGACGGTCGCGCCGGGCGTGGACGCCAGCTCGTTGCCGACGGCGAAGTCGGCGAACACCATCGGGACGTTGGCCCGCCACTCGCCGATGTCCAGCGGGAACGCGTCGGTCCGCCCCGGCTGCCCCTCGTTGAACACGATGATCCCGGCAGCTCCCGCGCGCCCCGCGTTGCGGATCTTCTGGGCGAAGGCGCAGGTGCCGCGCTGGATGAGCGCGATCCGGCCGGGCACGAAGCCGGCGAAGTCGGACTCCTCGCAGCCGCTGTTCGAGGAGGGCGCCGGGGTCGGCGGCAGCGTCAGGTCCACGCCCTGGACCTGCGTGGTCACGTCACCGGCCGGGGAGGGCTCGAAGGAGTAGAAGTCCTCGTTCGGCACGTACGACTTCGAGCCGGGCGCCGTCAGCGCGAGGGTGGGGGGTGCGTTCTCGGACCAGCTCTCGACGTAGCTGATCGGCTGGAGCGTCACCTTGTACCCGGCCTTGCGCAGCCTGCCCGCCACGTAGTCGCGGGAGGCGTTGTAGCCCGGCGTGCCCGCGGCGCGCGTGCCGCCGTTGGCGGTGGCGATCGCCTGCAGGGCCTCGAGGTGCTTCTTGACGTTCGGGCCCTTGACCTGTTTGACGAGCAGCTTGGCGAAGACGTCGTCCAGGCCGACGGCGCCGGCGGGCGTGGCCATGGCCAGCGGTAGGGAGAGTGCGGTGATCAGTGCGATGGCGATTCGACGCATGAAGATCCCTCTGCTGAACGGGAATGCGGCAAGTCCCCCGAGCCGCCAGGCGAACGTAACCCGCCCCGGGGATCACTGAGAAGGCGACACGTGCGTCAAAATCCGGACATCTCTAATGGTCTACCGCCGACGCCGGCGCTGTAGGGTCACTCGCCGCGACGGGCGCGGGCGCGGCGTTTGCCCTCGTGCATCGCCTGCACGCGGGCGACCGGGATCGTGTGCCCCTGCTCGACCAGGTCCGCGGGCAGCCGCTGCGGCTCCGGCATGAGCTCGGCCCACGGGTCGGCCCCCTTGAGCAGCTCCGCCGCCGTGTGAACGGTGAAGTCGGCGGGCGCGACGTCCTCGAGCGACTCCCACGCCACCGGGAAGGACACGGGCGCGCCGGGACGCACGCGCGGACTGTACGCGGCCACCACCGTGGCCCCGCCCGCCCTGGTCGAGTCGATGAACACCTTGCCGGCGCGGTCTTCACGGATGAACGCCGTGGTGGCCAGCGCCGGGTCCAGCCGCTCGGCCCGCGCGGCCAGCGCGCGGGTGGCCGCCGCCAGGTCCTCCATGCCGGTCCCCTCGGCCACGGGCACGAACACGTGCACCCCCTTGGCCCCGCTGGTCTTCACCGCTCCCGCCAGCCCGGCGTCGGCCAGCGCCTGGCGCACCAGCAACGCCCCGCGTACGGCCAGCGAAAAGGCGTCACTGCCTTCGGGCGGGTCGAGGTCGAGCACCATGTGCGTGGGATGCTCGCCCAAGAAGAGCGCCGGGTGGTACTCCACGGCCCGCTGGTTGGCGAACCAGAGCAGCGTCTTCCTGTCGTTGCACAGCGCGTACGTCACCTGCCTGCGTGACGCCTCGGCCCACACGGAGACCGACCTCAGCCAGTCGGGGGCGTACTTGGGCAGGTTCTTCTGCATGAACGGCTCCTGCCCCGGCCGCACCCGGATGACCGAGAGCGCCCGGTCGCGCAGGGCCGGGATGATCCGGTCGCTGACGGAGTCGAGGTAGTCGACCAGGTCGCGCTTGGTCGCCCCCGCTCCGTCGAAGAGCGGCTGGTCGAGGTTGGTGAGCGCGATCCCGTCGCGCGTCTCGTCGCTGGCCACGCCCTACCATGCCCATGACGTACATCCGAAATCAACAACGGGGGGCCCGATGACCCGATATCTCTACCTCGCCCGCCACGGCGAGGCCACGCCGGACGAGAGCGGTCTGACAGAGAACGGCCGCCGCCAGGCCACGCTGCTCGGCCGGCGGCTGAAGGACGTCCCCCTCGCCGCCATCCACCACGGCCCGCTCCCCAGGGCCGCCCAGACCGCCCGCCTGATCGCCGAGCAGCTCCCGGACGTGCCCGTGCGGGTCTCCGAAGCCGCCGGAGACTTCGTCCCGTACGTACCGGAAAAGGAGGAGCTGCCCCCGCAGCACGCGGAACAGCTCCTGGGCTTCGTCGGCCGCTTCCCGGAGGACGACGGCGCGCGGCTCGCCCGCGAGGCCGAGGAGCTGTTCACCGGGCCGGTGGAAGGCACGCGCCACGAGTTGGTCGTCACGCACAACTTCCTGGTCGGCTGGCTTGTCCGTGCCGCGCTGGACGCCCCGGACTGGCGCTGGCTCGGCCTCAACCACGGCAACGCCGCCCTGACCGTCATCAGGTACGCGCAGGACCGCCCGGCCTCCGTCCTGTTCTTCAACGACATGGGGCACCTGCCCGCCGACCTGCGGTGGACAGGCTTCCCTCCGGAGCTACGCCTCTAGGTGCCCACCGCGCTCAGGCTGGGGCCCTTTGAAGGAAGGGATGGGCAGCGGGCCGTGTCCCACAGTCGCACGGCGGGGGCCGATCGGCCGCCGTGGTCGCTGGCGGTCGATCGGCCCCCGGTGTTCAGGTCAGGAGGTCAGGGCTTCTTCCAGGGCTCGAAGTAGGCCACGGTCCCGAAGTCGAAGTCCAGGCTGTCGTTCGTGCTCCCGCTCGTCGCGGTCGCGCCGGTCACGAAGATCCGCACCCCCGCGGCCGCGTCCACGGCGACCCCGTGCGGCTGGTCGGACGCGCCGGCCGGCCCGTCGTACCGGCCCGTCCAGATCTCCTGTCCGGTGGCGGCGTCGTACGCGACCGTCACGTAGTCCTCGCCCTTGGCCTCGTCGTCGGCGCTCTGCCCGGTGACGACGGCCTTGCTGCCGTCCGGGGTCACGGCGACGTCCCAGGCGAAGTCCTCGCCCTTGGCCTGCCCGTCGCGGCGCTGCACCCACGACCGCTGACCGGTGGCCGGGTCGTAGGCGATCGTGGTGAAGTCGGACCGCGTGCCCTCCCCCTCGGTGTTGCCGGTGACGTACAGCTTGCCGCCGCCGGGGGCGAGGGTGATGGCGTGGGGGGTGTCGCTGCCGTGCGCCGGCCCGTCGTACCGGTCCGTCCAGAGCTCCTTTCCTGTGGCGAGGTCGTAGGCGATCGTGGTCACGTCGGTCTGGGTGCTCCCGTTGTCGGCGGACCCGGTGACGTAGACCGCCTTGGCGTCGACGGCCATGCCGGACGGGATGTCGGTCCCGTTCCCCGTGCCGTTGTACCGGCCCGTCCAGAGCTGCTCGCCGGTGGCCGCGTTGTAGGCCACCGTGCCCCAGTCGGCCAGGCCCGTGCCGGACGGGCCGCTGCTCTGGCCGGTGACGAAGAGCTTGGCCCCGTCCGGGCTCAGCCCGATCTTCCTCGCGTCGTCGGTGCCGCCTCCCGGCCCGTCAAAGTGCTGCAGCCAGGTGCGCTCTCCGTTCGCCGCATCGTACGCGATCGTGAAGTAGTCCTCCTTGCCGGCCTCGCCCAGCGTGGTCATGCCGGTGATGTAGACGCTCTTCCCGTCCGGGCTGACCGTCACCGCGTTGGACCAGTCGGAGCCGTTGCCCGGCCCGGTGTGCCGCGCGACCCAGAGCTCGGCCCCGGAGGCGGTGTCGTACGCGATCGTGACGGCGTCGTTGCCGGTGTCGTCCGTCCCCGCGCTCAGGCCGGTGACGAAGAGCCTGCTCCCGTCGGGGCTGACCTTGATCGCCGCCGGCTCGTCGAAGGTGCCGGCGGGACCCTTGTAGCCCTTGCTCCAGAGCCGGGCGCCGGTAGCCGCGTCGTAGGCGACGGTGGTCATGCTCGGGCTCAGCAGGCCGGGGGAGGTTCCGTAGCTCGCGCCGGACACGTACACCCGCTTGCCCTTGGGGTCGAGGGCGACGAACTCGGCGGAGTCCTTGCCGCCCACGGCCCCGTACGTGGCCGACCAGGTCTCGGGCACCGGCCGTACGAGGACGGGGATACGTACGGAGTGCCGCCGGTCCTTCCACGTCAGCTGACCGCCCACGTAGGCGTTCATCGGGGCCGTGGTCCGCGTGAACGTGACCGTGAACGACTTCGTCTGCCCCGGCCCCAACGTGAGCCTGCCCGGCGAGACCTTGACCGTCACCCCGGCCAGCCCGGCCGTGGAGGCGGTGTACGTGGCGGCCGAGCGGCCGACGTTGGTCACCGAGCGCGTCACGGTCTGGATGCCGGGCAGCCGCCCGACCGAGATCGAGGGGCCGTTGAAGTCGCTGGCATCCAGCGAGTACCCCTTCTTCTTCAGCGCGTCGCACACCTTCTGCGCCACGCCGCCGGTCGTCGCGCAGAGGAACGCCGTCCAGTCCTTCACCCCGCTGTCATAGACCAGCCCGGGATCGGCAGCGCTGTTCGGGGCGACGTGGCCCGCGCCCTGACCGAAGATCACCTTCGGGTCCGTGCCGGGCCCGTCCAGGACGTCGGTGCCGCTGGTCATCAGGGCCGACTTGACCGCCATCGGCGACCAGTCGGGGTGCAGGTCCTTCAGCAGCGCGGCGAGCCCGGCGACGTGCGGGGCCGACATGGAGGTCCCGCTCATCATGCCGAACTCGGCCCCGTTGTTCCCCGGCGGCGCCGTGGCCGCGAGGATGTCCTGCCCGGGAGCGGTCAGGTCGGGCTTCAGCAGGTCGCCGCCGCCGGCCGACAGCGGGCCCCTGGAGGAGAACGAGGCTAGGTACGGAGCCGGGACGTCGTCGCTGATCTTCGCCTGGTCGATCGTCGCCGTCGCACCGCTCGTGGCGGCGTAGTCCTTGACCGCCTGCCGGTCCTTCACCGCGAGGTGCACGGTGGGGATGGGGTGCAGGTCGGCGTTGAGTGAGTTCTCGTCGACGTTGACGAGGACCACGCCGACGCCGCCCGCCTCGGCCACGGCCGCGCTCTTGTCGACGCGCGGCGTCACCCCGCGATCGCAGATGACGATCTTGCCCTTGACCTTGGCCGGGTCGAGGACCGGTTTGCCGTCGTTGTTCCTGGTCGCGTAGCACTGCGCCACCATGGTGGCGTCCGCGCCGGGCAGCCCCGCCGCGCTGGAGTCGATCAGGGGCGCCGGGCCGGCCTTCGTCGCCAGCGAGGCCCCGGTGTACGTCGTGCCGTTCCCGAGCGTCACCGACCCCTGCGTGCCGCGGTTGTGCGTGCCCGCCGCGACCGTGGTCACCCACGGGGAGGGGTGGTTGACGGTGGAGGCGGCGGGGCCGTCGTTCCCTGCCGACGCGGAGACGAAGATGCCGGCCTGCGCGGCCGCCATGAACGCCGTCTCCGCCGGGTCGAGGAAGTCGGTGGCCGTACCGGAGACCGAGTAGTTGATGACGTCCACGCCGTCGGCCACCGCCTGGTCGATGGCCGCGACCAGGTCGGAGTAGTACCCGTTGGCCGTCGAGGCGTCCTGCGCCGACCAGAGCGCCTTGTAGATCGCCACCCGGGCGCGCGGCGCCATGCCGCTGATCGCGCCGAACGCCGCGGCCGGCCCGGTCGCGGGCACCGCGTGGTTACCCGCCGCCGTCGAGGCCGTGTGCGTGCCGTGCCCGTTGTAGTCGACCGCGGAGGTGAACTCCCAGGGCAGGAACTCCTTGACGCCGCCGTCACCGCCCCAGGCCGCGTCGAAGTGCCGCGCCCCGACGATCTTGCCGTTGCACACGGCCGGGCTGGTCTGCGGGCACTCTCCATGGAAACCGCGTATCGGCTTGTACGGCTTACCGCTGCCGTCAGGGTTGGCGAAGCTCTTGCTCGCCGGGGTGACGCCGGTGTCGATCACCCCGATGACCAGGCCGTCGCCCGCGCCCTTGCCGTGCCTGCCGCCGGTGGGGCCGCCGAGCTGGTCCCAGAGGCCACCGGGGGCGTCGAGGCCGAGGAAGTGCGGCGTCGACGACGTCTGCACCGTCACCTTCCTGTCCTCGGTCACGGCCACGACGTCGGGCATGGCCCGCAGCTCCCGCACCTGCGACTCGGTGAGCTTGGCCGCGAAACCGCCGTACGAGTACACGTACTCGTAGAGCTTCTTGCCGCCGCCGACCTTCTTCAGCGCGGCGTCGTGCCGGCCGCGCAGGTGGTCCGCGTACTTCTCCACGTCGGCCGAGCCGGGGTCGATCTTCTCGCCCTGCTGGGGCTTGGTGGTGGCCAGCCCGGCCACATCACCCTCGTACGTGGCGACGGGGTCCGCCGCCATCTGCACGATGTAGGTCTTCTGCTCTTCGGGGGCGGCCTCCGCCTCGGCCGCGCCCGGCCAGGCCACCGCGATCAGCGCGACCGCCGCCACGAGTAAGCGGCGTCCACGCGTAGATTCGGACAGGTCCATCGTCGCCCTTCCATGCACCGCCGCTGATCATGCGGATGATCGCCGAGGCTAACCAGGGGCGGACTGGAGCGACATCCGTACCGAATACGGAAATTTGGGCATTACGTAGATCCGGTAACCTGGCTTTCCGCTGATATTTCGTCATCAGGGCAGGTAGGGGGTGGTCACATGCCCCGCGTGGCCCCGTCGGGCGCCCTCTCCGATGTGCTGATCGGCCGCGGTTCCGAGCTGGCGCTCCTCCGTACCGTCATCGCCTCCCCGCCCTCACTCGCCGTCATCGAAGGAGAGGCGGGCATCGGCAAGAGCCGCCTGGTCGGCGAGCTGCTCGCGGCGCCGGAGCCGGCCGGGACGCGCCGGCTCGTGGGGCAGTGCGAGCAGCTCCAGGAGCCGCTGCCGCTCTCTCCCCTGCTCGACGCCTTCCGCCTGGCGGGCGACCTCGCCGCCGCCGGGCCGTTCAACCCGGTCGTGGGCGCGCTCGCGCCGCTGCTGCCCGAGCTCGCCGAGCACCTGCCGCCGCCGCTGCCCGCGCTGCCCGACCAGCGGGCCGAACGCCACCGGGTGTTCAGGGCGGCCGTGTCCCTGCTCGACCGGCTGAGCCCCTTGGTGCTCGTACTGGAGGACGTGCACTGGGCCGACGGCGGCACGCACGACTTCCTCGCCTTCCTCGCCGCCCACCAGCCGCGTGACGTCTCGGTGATCCTCACGGTCCGCACCGGGTCGGGGTCGCTGCCGGTCCGTGAGGCCTTCGCCCGCGCGCCGTCGGGTCCCGCGCGGGTGGTCAGCCTCACCCCGTTGAGCCCGGCCGAGGTGGAGGAGCTGGCGCGGAGCATCCTCAAGACCGATCTGCCCCATACGTTCGCCGCTCCGCTCTACGAGAAGACCGGGGGCATCCCGTTCGTCGTGGAGGAAGTGCTCCGTACGCTGCTGGAGCGCCTGCCCGCCGGCGAGATCCCCTGCCGCCCCGACGTGCTGGCCGGCCTGGCGGTCCCGACCGTGTTACGTGACGTCGTGCTGCAACGCCTGTCCTCGCTCGACGACGCCGCGCGGGAGATCCTCGGAGCCGCCGCCGTCATCGGCATGACGCCCGACGACCGGCTGCTGGCGGAGGTCACCGGCCGCGGCGCTCTGGAGATCGCCACAGCGCTCGCGTCGGCGCAGGCCGTGGGGCTGCTGCACGAACAGGACGGGCAGTCCTCGTTCCGTCATGCGCTGGCCCGGCAGATCGTGTACGAGTCCGTGGCCGCGCCGTCGCGGCGGTGGCTGCATCTCAGGACCGCGCAGGCCCTGGAGTCGGGGGCCGGTCCCAGGCCGGTGGCCCGGCTCGCCCACCACTTCCGGCGCGCGGGCCGTACCGGCGAGTTCGTGGCGAACGCGGAGGCCGCCGCCGACACGGCCCTGTCCCACGGCGACGACGCCACGGCGGCGCGGTTCCTGCTCCAGGCGCTGGAGACCGGCTCGCTGGAGCGCGAGCACCGCGTCCGGCTGGCCGTCAAGCTGGGACGGGCGGCGGTGGACGGCCTGGCCCACGCGGAGGCCGTGCCGACGCTCGAACGCCTCCTCGCCACCGAACCCCTCCCCGACCAGCTGCGTGGCGAGCTCCGCTTCGCCCTCGGCCGCCTGCTCCGGCAGCAGGGCGAAGCGCGTGCGGGCTATCTCCAGATCGAGCGCGCGGTCGACGACCTCGGAGAGCGGCCCGCGCTGCTGGGGCGGGCGCTGGCCGTGCTCGCGGCGCCGGAGACGGTGGTGGACCGGCATGTGAGCGACCACGCCGCCTACTGCGACGAGGCCGAGGAGGCCGCCCGCCGCAGTGGGGACCCCGATGTGGACATCGCGGTACGCATCGCGCGGGCGTCCCTCCTGCTGGAGCAGGGCGATCCGGCAAGCTGGCGGCTGATCGACGACCTGCTGCGTGACGACCGGCTCAGGAGCGTGCCCCGCGAGCATGCCCGCGCCTGCCTCAACTGGGCCCAGGGCGCGCTGCACATCGGGCGGCTCGACCGCGCCGAGGCGCTGCTGGCGGAGGGGCGGCGGGTGGCGGACCGGGCCGAGTACCTGCGGGTGATGGAGGTCGTGGAGCTGGTGACGGCCGCGGTCGATCGGGCGGCCGGACGGTGGGACGGCCTGGAGCCCCGGCTCCGCCGCCTCGGAGGCGCGTCCTCGAATGCGGAAGGCGGCGGGACGACGGCCTTCCCTGCCGCGTCGCTGGATTCGCGGCTGCTGCGGGGTGCGTTGCTGGCGGCGACGGGTCCGGCCGAGGAGGCCGTGGCGTGCCTGGGCGAGGTGATCGCGATCGCCGAGCGGGTCGGGGCCGTGTGGCCGCTCATCCCCGCCCGGATGACGCTCTCCCGCCTGCTGCTCACCCTGGACGACACCGCGGGCGCGGCCGAGCACGCCACCGCCGCGCTCACCCTGGTACGGGCCAAGGGCAACTGGGTGTGGGGCGCGGAAACCGTCCTGTGCCTGGTGGACGCGCTGGGAAGAACGGCCGGGACCGTGGAGCTCGTGGACGAGTTGGCCGCCGGCCTGGAAGGCGCCGACGCCCCGGCGGCGCAGGCCGCGCTCCTGACCGCCCGCGCCGGGCTGTCCCAGCGCGCTTCGGCGGCCGACCGGCTGCTCGACGCCGCACGTACCACCTTCCATGATGCCGGGCTGCGTTACGAGGAGGCCCAGGCCGCGGAGCGCCTGGGCCGATGGCGCTGCGAACGCGGCACCCCGGGCGGCGGGCACCTGCTCGAAGGCGCGCTGCACCGGTACGCCGCGATGGGGGCGGACCGGGACATCGCCCGCGTCTGCCGCGTCATGCGCCAGAACGGCGTACCCATCCCCTATCCGTGGCGGGGCGGACGGCCCTCACACGGGCAGACGCTGTCGTCGAGGGAGCGCGAGGTGGCGCTGCTGGCGGCGGAGGGGAAGACGAACCAGGAGATCGCCACCGAGCTGTTCCTGTCCAGACGCACTGTGGAGAGCCACATCGCCAGCGCGCTGCGCAAGCTGGGCCTGCCCTCACGCAAGGAGCTCAGGACCCTGACCGAACGGGTACGACGCAACAAGTAGGAGTCACCGATCCTGACGGGACTTCACCGGGGACCGGCCAGGCAGCAAACTGGTCTCTGCGGCCATCGCCCTGTGCTTCTCCGACGCGAACCGTGGCTCTTCGGAGGAGCATCACGCGGTGGCCGTCACCATGTCCGCCCTCAGCGCCGGCTTTCGGAAAATCCGCACCCGCTTCGGCGATCGATCGCTCCTGATCATGAACCGCTTGCCATCATGTGCACACACGGAGTGAGGCCCGGGGCGGCCATGGCGAAGGTAGGAGTGCGTGAACGTAGAGGCAGAGATCCTCGACTTGAAACGCCGAGTGGCAGCTCTCGAGACATTCGTGCGTTCCGGCAGGAACCCCGGCCAGCGCTCCCACCACTCCGGCCTCGTACCGGCACAGACCGGCCCGAACAGGCCCGGCCCGCCGGCCCACGTCCCGGAGACGGCGATGCGCCTCGCCGAGCTGAAGGCCGAGATCGCGGACGTCCGCACGGAGGTGGGCCAGGACTTCGAGGCTCTCATCGTGGAGATCGCCGGTTTCCGCGCGCAGACGAACGAGCACTTCAAGTCCACCCAGTCCGAGATCATGGAGAAGTTCGACTCCCTCCGGTGCGAGATGATCGACCTCGCGCTCAGACTCGACCGCCTGCTGGAGACGAACGGCGCGTGACAGCCCCCCTGGACCGGGAGATGTCGCAGACGCAATCATCGGCGCATGAACGCTGACGTCATCGTCGTCGGAGCCGGCCTGGCAGGCCTGGTGGCGACCTGCGAACTCACCGCCAAGGGCAAGAAGGTCGCCGTGGTCGACCAGGAGAGCGCGGCCAACCTGGGCGGCCAGGCATTCTGGTCCTTCGGCGGCCTGTTCCTGGTCGACTCGCCGCAGCAGCGGCGCATGGGGGTGAAGGACTCCTTCGAGCTGGCCTGGAACGACTGGCAGGGCAGCGCCCAGTTCGACCGGCTCGAGGACGAGGACTCCTGGGCCGTACGGTGGGCGCGCGCCTATGTCGAGTTCGCGGCCGGGGAGAAGCGCGCCTGGCTCGACCGGCTCGGCATCAAGCTGCTGCCCACCGTCGGCTGGGCCGAGCGCGGCGACCTGCGCGCGGACGGGCACGGCAACTCCGTGCCGCGCTTCCACGTCACCTGGGGCACCGGGCCGGGCGTGCTGAGGCCGTTCGTCGCCGGGGTGCGGCAGGCGGCCGCCCGCGGGCTGGTCACCTTCTACCACCGCCACCGGGTGGACGAGCTGGTCATGAGCGGCGGCGCCGTGAAAGGCGTGCGCGGCACGCTGCTCGCCGAGGACGACTCGCCGCGCGGGGCCGCATCCAACCGCGACGAGGTCGGCGAGTTCGAGCTGGCCGCGCCCGCGGTGATCGTCACGAGCGGCGGCATCGGCGGCAACCACGACCTGGTGCGCCGCTACTGGCCCGAGCGGATGGGCAGCGCCCCGGAGAGCATGGTGACCGGCGTGCCCGCGTACGTCGACGGCCGGATGCTGGACATCAGCGCCGAGGCCGGGGCACGGCTGGTCAACCGCGACCGCATGTGGCACTACACCGAGGGCCTGCGCAACTGGGACCCGATCTGGCCGGGCCACGGCATCCGGATCCTGCCTGGGCCCTCCTCGATGTGGTTCGACGCGCTGGGACGGCGGCTGCCGGACCCCTGCCTGCCCGGCTACGACACACTGAGCACGCTGCGCCACCTGCGCGGCACCGGCCACGACCACTCGTGGTTCGTGCTGACCCAGCGGATCATCGAGAAGGAGTTCGCGCTGTCGGGCTCCGAGCAGAACCCCGACATCACGCGCAACGATCGCAAGGCGTTCCTCCGCGAACGCCTCCTCGGCAAGGGCGCCCCCGCCCCGGTGGAGGCCTTCAAGCGCAACGGGGCCGACTTCGTCGTGGCCGACACCCTGGACGAGCTCGTGGCCAAGATGAACCAGCTCACGATCGAGCCGCTGCTCGACGCCGACCTCGTGCGCCGCCAGATCGAGGCCCGCGACCTGCAGGTCGCGAACCCGTACAGCAAGGACTCGCAGATCCAGGGCATCCGCAACGCCCGCCGCTATCTCGGCGACCGGCTGGGCCGCACCGTCACGCCGCACCGCATCCTCGATCCGGCCGCCGGACCGCTGATCGGGGTCATGCTGCACGTACTCACCCGGAAGACGCTCGGCGGCATCCAGACCGACCTCGACTCGCGCGTCCTGGGCCTGGACGGGCGGCCCATCGACGGGCTGTTCGCGGCAGGGGAGATCGCCGGGTTCGGGGGTGGCGGGGTGCACGGCTACAACGCTCTCGAGGGCACCTTCCTGGGCGGCTGCCTCTTCTCCGGGCGCCAGGCCGGCCGCGCCGCAGCCGGCTGACCTACGCCTGCCGCAACAGCCGCGCCTCCACCTCCGGGTCCAGGCCGAGGGTGGGGCGGTCGGGGCGCATCGGGGCCCGGCCGCCGATGCTCTGCAGCCACGTCCACGTGTCCTGCACCGTCTCCTCCAGCGGCCGGCACCGCAGACCCGCCGCCAGCGCCTTGGACACGTCGCCACCGTGGATGAAGTCGTAGTCCTCGCCGGTCAGCCAGATCGGCAGGTCCTTCCACGGCTCCACCCCCGCCGCCAGGATCCGCTCGGCCTCGACCCATCGCAGCTCGGCGTCGGATCCCGTCACCTTCACGCAGGTCTCCAGGAGCTGCCCCGTCGTCACGAACCCCATCGGGCTCACCACGTTGTACGCCCCGCCGAGGCCGCGCCGGCCCGCCTCCAGGCACCAGATGGCCAGGTCACGGGCGTCGATGTACTGCAGGGCGAGGTCTCTCGGCGCCGGGGCGAGCACGGGGCCGCCGCGGGCGATCCTGTTCAGCCACCACGGCAGGCGCCCGATGTTCTCGTACGGGCCGATGATCGTGCCCACACGGGCCAGCAGCGCCCGGTCGCCGAAGGCCGCGACCGCGCCCAGCTCGGCCCCCGCCTTGTTCCTGGGGTAATCGCCGTCCCCGTCATCGGCCGAAGCCTCCACGACGGGCGCGCTCTCGTCCGCGCCGTACGCCACCGGGTAGGTGTAGACCGAGCGGCTGGAGACGTAGACGTAGTGGCCTGCCCTTCCGGCCAGCAGCGACGCGGTGTCCCTGACCGCGTACGGCGCCCACGACCAGGTGTCGACCACCACGTCCCACTCCCCGCCCTGCAGCGCGGCCAGCCCGCCGGGCGCAGTCCGGTCACCGCGCAACGCCGTCACACCCGCCGCCGGCTCGTGGCTGCCGCGGTTGAACGTCGTCACCTCCCAGCCCAGCGCCTGCGCCTCCTCGACGACCGCCCGCCCCACGAACTCCGTACCACCCAGCACCAGAAGCCTCATGCCGTCCACCTTGGCCCTCCCGCCTCCCGGGCGATAGGTGTCACGCCGTCAGCGGAATCGCCAGAAGCGAAAGCCCGGGGCGCTCACGAGAGGCCATATTGCGATCGCCGTCCGAAGGGTAAATGTCACACACAGTGACGCAGAGGGGGGATGGGATGGGATGGTGAGACGGCTCTTTCCGCGCTCGATCCGGGCGCGCCTGACCGCGGTCGCGACCTTGATAGCGGCGCTGGTCTTCACTGTCACGTCCGCCATCACGCTCAGCACCGTGCCGGACAACCTGCGCGGTGTCGTACAGGCCAGGGTCGAGGCGGCCGTGCGGCGGGCGGCGAGCGAGGCACGTACGGGAGAGCTGTCCCCGGCGCTGGAGCCCCCGACGCGCGTCCACCTGCTTGAGGTGGTCTCGGCGGACGGAACGGTGGTCGCGAGCAGCCACAGCGTCCCCAAGGGCCTGGAGGTGACGAGCCTCCGTGCCCCCAAGGCCGAGACCCTCTACACCGCCGAGCGCACCGTCTACCGCAGCCCGGACGAGGCCGAGGGCCACTACCTGATCATGGCACTCACGGTGCGGACGCCCCGAGGCCCCGTCACGGTCTACGGGGCGTCCTCCCTGGCCGAGGTCGACCGGGTCCTCATCTGGGTCTATCTCGTGGTGTTCGTCGGCACCCCGCTCGTCCTGGTGAGCGTCGCGGGCATCGCCTGGGTCACCGTCGGGTCGGCCCTGCGTCCCGTCGAACGCATCCGAGCCGAGATGGCCGAGATCACCGGCCAGGACCTCAGCAGGCGCGTGCCCGTGCCCGACACCGGCGACGAGATCACCGACCTCGCCACCACCACGAACGACACCCTCGACCGCCTGGAACGTTCCGCCGAGACCCAGCGCCGCTTCGTCGCCGACGCCTCGCACGAGCTGCGCAGCCCCATCTCCGCCCTCCGCGCCCAGCTGGAGGTGGCCACCGCCTACCCGGACGAGACGGACTGGAAGGTCACGGGCGAGCGGGCGCTGGCCGCCGCCGACCGCCTCACCGGCATCATCGAGGAGCTGTTGATGCTGGCCAGGCTCGACGCGGGCGCGGTCCCGGAGCGCCGCGTGGTGGACCTGGCCCACGTGGCTCAGGAACAGGTACGCCGCCGCGAAGGCTCTCCGGTGCCCATCGTCCCCGACCTGTGTGCCGCGGCCCCGGTCTTCGGCTCGACCCTGCAGCTCGACCGCCTCCTCACGAACCTCCTCGACAACGCCACCAGGCACGCCGCCGGCCGGATCGACCTGAAGGTGGCGGTCGAGGGTGACAAGGTCGTCGTGACGGTGACCGACGACGGGGAGGGCATCCCGCCGCAGGACCGCGAGCGGGTCTTCGAGCGCTTCACCCGCCTGGAGAGCGCCAGGGTCAAGGACAAGGAGGGCAGCGGGCTGGGCCTGCCGCTGTCCAGGGAGATCGCCGCCGCCCACGGCGGCAGCCTCACCATCGCCGACCACTCACCGGGCGCCCGCTTCGTGGCCGTCCTCCCGCTGTACGGCCCACCGTGACTGACCCAGGAGTCGCTCCTACACTCCCTTGCATGGACCTGCGCGGGCTCTCCACCGAGATCGAATCCATTTCCAGCCAGTACGCGGAACGGCTCGGGATCGAACGCGACGACACCTGGTTCCTGCTCAAGCTCCAGGAGGAGCTCGGGGAGCTGACGCAGGCGTTCCTCATGCGCACGGGCCGGGCCAGGACCAAGGGGCGCACGGCGGAGGAGCTCGAGACCGACTTCCGCGCGGAGCTGGCCGACGTGCTGTGCCACGTGCTCCTCATGGCCCACCACCACGGGGTGGACCTGGAGGAGGAGGTCGCGCGGAAGTGGCTGGCCTGGAAAACCGAGAAGTGAGCAAGGCGGCCCGCCCGGGCAGAGCCGGACGGGCCGCGGGGCCGTAGGGGCCGTGAGAAGGGATCAGTCGACCGCGGTGATGCGGTTGGTGGCCGGCGGGGCCACCGGGTTGTTCTCGCCGAGGTGTTCGACGAAGGCGTCGATGTCCAGCGGCCCGCTCCACAGGTCGGTCCCGTCCTTGAAGCCGAGGAACGCGTCACCCCCGCCCACCAGGAAGTTGTTCGCCGCGACCCGGATCGACTGCGTGTCCGTCACCGGAACCCCGTCGATCTTCATGTCGGACACCTTGGAGCCCCAGGCGGCGCCCCGGCTGTAGGTGTAGGTGAAGTTCGCCGAGGGCTGCAGGATCTTGGTGAACGCCTGGTTGTTGGGGCCGCCGGTGAACTGCTGCTCGAGCACCGTCTTGAGCTGGGCGCCGGTCAGCGTGACGACCTGCATGAGGTTGTTGAACGGCTGCACCGTGAACGCCTCGCCGTACGTGACGACGCCGTCGCCCTCGTTCGCCGGGGAGGTCGCGTACGTCAGGGACGCGCGCACGCCACCCGGGTTCATCAGGGCGATCTGGGCGTTGCCGCCGGTCTTGGTGGCGGCGAGCTGGGAGTCGGCGATGAGGTCGCCGAGCGGGGACTCGCCGGAGGGCGCGGCCACGTTCGTGATGTCGGCGGTGATCGTGCCGACGGGCTTGTTGGCGACGGGCGCGACGCGGTCCTTCCACGTCTGAACGAACGCCGAAATTTCGGGATCAGGGGTGACTGTCCGGGTCACGACGTGGTTGTCCGCCACGACCGAAGCGCGGTCGATGTCGTGCGTCTTGACGTTCACGTTCAGGTCCACCTGCGTGATGACCCGCCCGAACGAGCCGCCCTGCGAGTAGAGGCGGTCGTTGCCGGCCGGGTCCTTGACCTTGCACAGGTACGCCTGGTGCGAGTGCCCGCTGAGCACGACGTCGATCTCCGGGTCCACCTGCGTCGCGATGCGGTTGCCCGCCCCCGGGACGGCGCTGCACGCGTCGGGCGACTGCCCGGCCGTCACCTGGTCGCCTTCGTGCACCAGCACGACCTGCGCCTTCACCCCGACCAGCTTCAGCAGCTTGGAGGCGACGTTGGCGGCCTTGACCTCGTCCACGAACTTGAGGTCCTTGATCCCCTCGCTCGTCACGATGCTGGGCGTGGTCTGCGTGACCAGGCCGATGAAGCCGATCGGCACGCCGTTCATCCACTTGATGCTGACCGGCGGCAGAGCAGGCACGCCCCAGTCCGACAGCACCTGCTTGACCTGCGGCGAGCTCGAGCCGCCGAGCGCGGCGAGCGCGTCGGTCTTCTCGTTGGAGTTCTTGAACAGGACGTTGGCGCCCACGTAGTCGAACGCCGCGCCCTTCCACGGGCCGGCGGGCGAGCAGCCGTCCACCGGGTGGCAGCCGCCCTTCATGATCCGCCGCAGCTCGGTGTAGCCCTCGTCGAACTCGTGGTTGCCCACCGCGGCCACCTTGAGCCCCAGCTTGCCCATGAACTCGACCGACGGCTCGTCGTGGTAGGCCGCCGAGATCAGGGGGGTCGCCCCGATGAGGTCGCCCTGGGCCACGGCGATCGTGTTCTTGTCGGCCAGCGCCTTCATGTGCGTGGCCACGTACGCGGCGCCACCGGCATCGACGGTCTTGCCGTTCTCGTCCACCATGCGGCCGGAGGACCCGGTGGGAGGCTCGAGGTTGCCGTGGAAGTCGTTGAGCGCGAGCAGCCGTACGGGGACCGTCTTGGCACCGCTGCTCGCGTCCGCCGGGAGGGTGGCGAGCATGACCGCACCCGAGGCGACGGCTCCGGCCATGGCCAGCCGGAGGAAAGAACGAGACGTCATGCCCCAAGACGTTACGGCCCGAACCTATGCGGCCAATGTCGCAAAGGTAACGATTTGCCAGGCTGTCACCTAGCGTTATTTGCCAGTCGGACGCCTAGAGTTCGTTCTGTGAGCGTACACGTGAAGGTCAGGGAACAGCTCGATGACGCGGAGATCGCCGAGGTGCTCGGCCTGGTCGAGGTGGCGACGGAGGCCGACGGCGTCCGCCCGCTCAACGAGCACGTGATGCTCCACCTCCGCTACGGCGGCGATCCGCAGGCCCGCTCCCTCCTGCTGGAGGCCGGCGGCGCTCTGGTGGGCTACGCCCACGTCGATCCCACGGACGAGGTCGAGGGTCCGAGCGTGGAGCTCGTCGTCCACCCCGGCCACCGCCGCCAGGGACACGGCACGCGCCTGCTGAGCTCGGTCATGGAGCTGACGGGCGGCAGGCCGCGCCTGTGGGCGCACGGCGACCACGCGGGGGCCGAGGAGCTGGCGGCCAAGTTCGGCTTCGAGCGGGTGCGCTCGCTCTGGCAGATGCGCCGATCCCTCTTCGCGCCTCTCGCGGCTTTCACCCTGCCCGACGGGGTACAGCTGCGCACATTCGTACCCGGCCAGGACGAGGAGGCCTGGCTCAAGGTCAACTCCGCGGCCTTCGCCCACCACCCCGAGCAGGGCGCCTGGACGATGGACGACCTGCTCCGCCGCGAGCAGGAGCCGTGGTTCGACCCGGAGGGCTTCTTCCTGGCCTTCCGCGGCGACAGGCTCGCCGGCTTCCACTGGACCAAGATCCACGGCTCCTCGTCCCACGGCCACGAGCCCGTGGGCGAGGTGTACGTCGTGGGCGTCGATCCCGCCCAACAAGGCACAGGCCTGGGCAAGGCGCTTACCCTGGCCGGGCTGTGCCACCTGCGCTCGCGCGGCCTCGCCCAGGTGATGCTGTACGTGGACGAGGCCAACACGGCGGCGATCAGGGTGTACGAGTCCCTCGGCTTCAACCGCTGGGACGTGGACGTGATGTACGGGCCCGCGTGAGCCGGGGGCTTACTCGATTATCCCGTGCAGGATGAAGTAGGACAGGGCGGCCACCGCGGCGGCGGCCGGAATGGTCAGGATCCACGCGGTCACGATGTTCCCGGCGACCCCCCACCGCACGGCGCTGAGCCGCTTGGTGGCTCCCACGCCCATGATCGCCGTAGTGATCGTGTGCGTGGTGGAGATCGGCGCCCCGAACCCGATGGCGGCCCCGTACAGCACGGTCGCCGCCGCCGACTCCGCGGCGAAGCCCTGGGGCGGGTCCAGCGCGATGATGCGCCGCCCCAGCGTACGCATGATGCGCCAGCCACCCGCGTACGTGCCGAGGGAGATCGCCCCGGCGGCGGACAGGATGACCCACTGCGGGATCGGATCGGACGGGGCGGCGAAGCCGCCGACGGTGAGCGCCAGGAAGATGACACCCATGGTCTTCTGCGCGTCCTGCAGTCCGTGCCCGAGCGCCATGGCGGCGGCCGAGACGGTCTGCGCGTAGCGGAAGCCCCGGTTGGTCTTGCCCGGCTGACTGTGGCGGAAGATCCAGTAGATCGCGATCATGATCAGGGCCGCCAGGGTGAACCCGATCAGCGGTGACAGCACCATCGGGATGACGACCTTCTCGAGGACGCCGCTCCAGTGCACCACACTGGCCGAGGCCAGCGCGGAGCCCACCAGGCCACCGATGAGCGCGTGACTGGAGGAGGAGGGCAGTCCGAAGTACCAGGTGATCAGGTTCCAGGCGATCGCTCCGATGAGCGCCGAGGCCACGATGACCAGCCCGTGGGGGCCGTCCGGAGCGTCGATGATCCCCTTGCCGACCGTCGAGGCGACCTGGGTGCCCAGATGGGCGCCGATGAAGTTCATGGCCGCGGCCATGAACAGCGCGGCCCTGGGGGTCAGGGCCCTGGTCGAGACGGAGGTTGCGATGGCGTTCGCCGCGTCGTGGAACCCGTTGGTGTAGTCGAAGGCCAGGGAGATGACGACCACGCCGATGACGAGGGCGAGCGTGAGGTCCACAGGGCTTAGCTTTCCTTGACCGCGATCGACTCGACGGTGTTGGCCACGTGCTCGAAGGCGTCGGCCGCCTCTTCGAGGGCGTCGACGACCTCCTTCATCTTCATGACGGTGAGCGCGTCGTACTCCCCGCTGAACAGCTTGGCCAGCAACCTGCGGTAGACCTGGTCGCCCTGGTTCTCGAGGCGGTTGACCTCGATCCAGTACTCGTTGAGGTTCTTCATGGACCGCAGCCGCGGCATGGCCTCGGCCGTCAACTCGGCGGCCCGCTCGAGCACCTCGACCTGCCTGACCACGTCTTTCGGCAGATGGTCGATCTGATACAGCACGATGAGGTCGGAGGCGGCCTCCATGGCGTCCATCACGTCGTCGAGGTTGGACGCGAGGCGGTAGATGTCCTCGCGGTCGAACGGCGTGATGAAGCTCTCGTTGAGCCGGTTCATGATCGCATGGGTGCGTTCATCGCCGGCGTGCTCGCAAGCACGCATCTTCTCGGCCAGGGCCTCCCTGTCCGATCCGTCGCTGATGATCTCAACTAGCAGGCGGGATGCGGTGACCAGATTGTTCGCGGAGTCGGCGAACAGGTCGTAATAGCTGTCCTCACGTGGCGTGAGACGCAGGCGCACGTCGTTCTCCAGATGTGCGGGGATGGTCCGTGTAGAGGGTACGGGCTACCAGGCGAAATGCGAACTTCATGTCCCCTTCTCCTTCTGGCTACCCCACGTATGTTCTACGACACCGGGACAGAGAGTACTTTGAGATCTTTTTTTGCCTTAACGGGGGGAGCCCCTATCAGACCTTGGTGCGGTGAAAGTTCCTGAACGACCGCGACGGCGTGGGCCCACGCTGCCCTTGGTACCGCGACCCGTACTTGGCCGACCCGTACGGATGCTCGGCGGGCGAGCTGAGCCGGAACACGCAGAGCTGTCCGATCTTCATCCCCGGCCAGAGCTTGATCGGCAACGTGGCCACATTCGACAACTCCAACGTGACGTGCCCGCTGAACCCGGGATCGATGAACCCCGCCGTCGAATGCGTCAGCAACCCCAGCCGCCCGAGCGAACTCTTCCCCTCCAGCCGCGACGCGAGGTGGTCCGGCAACGTGATGACCTCGTAGGTGGAGGCCAGCACGAACTCACCCGGGTGCAGGATGAACGGCTCATCCCCGTCGGGCTCGACCATCCGCGTGAGATCCGGCTGCTCCACGGACGGATCGATGTGGGGGTAGCGATGGTTCTCGAACACCCGGAAGAACCGGTCAAGCCGTACGTCGATGCTGGAGGGCTGGATCATGTCCCCGTCGAAGGGATCGAGGGCAAGCCGCCCGGCGTCGATCTCGGCAAGGATGTCACGGTCAGATAGCAGCACGGTGAGCAACTTACCGTCCGGCCGGAAACTGTGCGGGGCCGGGATTGCTGTTGTACGCCAAGTTTCCGCTACAGTGGGGGGCGCGGCTTCGGGGTTGGGGTCGTATGCGGGTGTAGTTCAATGGCAGAACATCAGCTTCCCAAGCTGACAGCGCGGGTTCGATTCCCGTCACCCGCTCCACACACGAAAGCCCAGGTCGGAAGTGGTTTCCGAGACCTGGGCTTTGATCTTGTTAAGGCTGGCTGATCTTCCCGTGCCATTAGCGTGCCATTAGGCTTGTGGATCATCCGGTGGGTATCAGCAGTTCGGGCGGGTCATCCTCGTCGCTGTCGTCTTGATCACGTGCCAGATCGCGTGCCCGTTCGTGCCCGATCAGGTGCTTGTCGATCGCTTCGGTGATGACCTGGTCGGCACCTCTGACCGCGTGCTGATAGATCATCGCCGCTCTGACGTTGTCGTGTCCCATCCTGGTCATCAGGTCCTTGAGGCCAGCGCCGGAGCCCGCCGCGAACATGTTGCCCGTGTGTCGAAGGTCATGGACATGTAGGTTCGGCACCCCGATGGACCGTACGGCTTCCGCCCAGCCAGCCAGCCGATTGAAGCCACTCCGCCTCATAGGACCGCCCTTGATCCCCGCGAAGAGCAGGGCGGTTGACTCGGGCTTCACGTAGATCTTGAGGTGCTCGCGGAGTGCCGGGATGATCGCCTGCGGGATGCCGACCACGCGCTTGCCCGCCTTGGACTTGGGCGGCCCGAGAACGAGTTCGCCCGTCGAGCGCTCCACGAAGGCCACCCGGACGCGGACCGTTCCCGCATCGAGGTCGAGATCACCTCGGGTCAGCGCGGTGATCTCGCCCCATCGCAGGCTCGCGAAGGTCGCGAGGAGGATGAAGGCTCGGTAGCGCCGATCATGGAGGCAGTCGGACTTTCCCTCGTCGATCATGCGCCACAGTGCCCGCTCAGCCTCAGCCCTCGTCGGGAAGACCTCCGGATGGGTGCGCATCTCCCCATGACGCTGGAATCGAATACGGTACCCCTCCCCCTTCTTGAGGCCCCGGATATTGCCGATCGGACGACGTCCAACCTTGTCGGCCAACTCGAAGACCTGCCCCGCGGAGAGCACGGGCCGTTCCTCTGCCTTCTCGTCACCTGCCCCACGGATGCGGCACGGGTTCCTCTGAAGGATGTGGTCATCTTCGGTCGCGGTCATCAGTACGGCCCGCAGCAGCCGGTACGCCTTGGCCGCCATGCTCACCGAGACACCATTGGCGAGCAGGTCGGCCCGCCACTGCCGAATCATCGCCGTCGAGAGCTTCCCGAGCTGGACCTTTCCGAGGTACGGCGTGATGTGCTTCTTGAGCAGCCATCTGTAGAGATCAACTGTCCGAGGACGGAGGCCCGCGCGCTGGTCGATCCACGTTGCCGAATACTCGGAGAGCTTGATCTTGGCGCGCTCGGGATCGGTCCAGGTACCGGAGAGGATCTTTCCTTCTATGAGAGTGAGCGCTCTGTCCGCGTCGCCCTTGCGTTCGTAGGTCTCCTCCCCCGTGCGCATACGTCCATCAGGTCCGGGATAGCGGATCTGGTACCGGCCCGAGGGAAGCTGACGGATGTTGCCGAAACGGCGGTGGTTGTCCTTGTTAGCCATCAGGAGGCCCTTCTCATGGGTGGGACGGTGCCGTCGATGACGAAGGCGACCAGGGCGGTTTCACGGATGCGGACGTGCCGCCCGACCTTCACGAACTCGATTCGGCGTTCGGCGATCAGTCGGCGGACAAATCGGGTGGAGGTGTGGAGCGACTCGGCGGCCTCGTCGACGGTGAAGAGTTGGTCCATGTCAGGCCGCCTCTCCAGTTGCCGAAAGATCTTGGCCGCTGGCTCTGGCTTGCAGTTCGCGGAGGTGCGCCCGCCAGCGCTGACGTTCGGCCACGGAGCGGAGGAGGCGGACGCCGATCGGGTCGATGTCGGGGTCACCAGCTCGGACCGGCCGCCAGACGAAGCGCTGAGGGTCCGAGATCTCGTCGGGTTCGCCGAGGGCCTCCATGACCCAGGTACGGCGGTCGGCCTTGTGCTCCGCGAGGGTCTTGTTCGACCACTTGCGGGAGACCAGGACGCGACGACCGGCGTAGCCGAGGTGTTCGGGCTTGTGGGCCTTGGACCGGCAGCATCCGGGGACCATGCCCGCCTTGGCACCCTTGGGCTGCACACCGTACTGGAGCCAGTTCGGGCAGGTGGGTGAGCAGGGTTCATAGCGGAGGGCGTCGGCGAAGCGGGCCGCGTGGATGGAGCGTCCTTCGGCGGTGTCTCCGAGACTCTTGGTCAGGTATTTGGACAGGTAGCGGATGCACTGGTCGGCATCCTTGGAGCCCGCGAGCACGCCCTTGACATCCACCTGGTCACCGAACCGGATCACGTGCGAGGGCTCGTCAAGCTGGTCGATCGCCTCATCCCAGGTGGGCAGGTACTCGCCGGTGTTCGGGTCGAGGTAGCCGTCTTCGGCCCAGACCGGCTCGAAGTCCACCGGCTCGTCAGCCGAGGGCCACCAGACCTGGTGGTAGGTGGCGGCGGCTATCTGCTTGATCTCCGCGCGCGGGAGCGTTCCACGGATCGCCATGTGGAGGTGCGGGGCGAGGCGCTTCTGCGGCTCCACGGTCGCGAAGTACTGCACGTCGTAGCCCGCCACGCGGCGAAGGTTCTGCACGAACCGATCGACGAGCTTGGAGAAGTGCAGGGCATCGCGAGCTGCATGCGCGTAGTCGTAGGACTCCGGATCTACCGGGGCACCGTTGCTGACCTTGCCGTAGGACGGGAGGGTGAGGGTGACGAAGAGCGAGGGCCGGTAGCCGTTGTAGGTCCTCCCGAGCGTGGTGTTCTCCATCTTGCGCCTGGGCAGGTCGGGAGCGTCCTGGCGGCGTTTGGTCGAGCGGAACCGCCGCGCGGAGGTCCGGCCGAGGACGTTGCCCCGCATTCCGGCCTCGTTGATCTCGATGTCGAGCCCGGTCAGGATCGCGTCCAGATCGGCGGTGTCCTCACCGGCCTTCACCGCCTGGTCCCGCTGCGCCTGCATGTCAGCCCGGAACTCGACAAGCCAGGTTTGTTCGTCGGTGGCCTCGTCGGGCGTGATGATCGGTTCGTGGTCGAGGTGCCAGCCCTCCCGGCACTGAGCCATGCGAAGCTGCTTGTTCCGCTTGGCGCAGCTCGGGCACTTGCTCTCCAGAGGCGAGCCGCAGGGCACATCAACGACCTCGGTCTTGCCGGTGGTCGTATCGAGCCGCTTAAGCGCGATCGGCCGGATGCAGACGCCGTGAAGCTTGGCGATCTCTTCGGCCACGTCTCGCGCGAGCGGCTGAGCCATGCGGATGGCGCGTGGAGTCTTGCGGTCAGTCATGCGGACCTCCTTTCGTCGGGGACGGTGAGAGCGGCGCAGCCGCATTCGGTGCACTCGACCAGGGCGCGGACGGAGTCGAGCCATAGGGCCTCGAACGCGCCGCAGTCGGAGCAGCGGAGCCCGTCGAGGAAGTGGGCGAGGCTCACGCGGCCTCCTTGAACTGGGCGACCATGTCGCGGATATCGGCATCGGAGACGTAGGCGGCTCGGACGCGGATGGGTTCAGGACTGGATTCGAGGCGCATGTACGCGATGCCAGCGCCCAGTTCCGGGACGGGCGAGATGTGGTCGGCGAGTGCGCCCCGGTCCCGTGCGCCGTCGCCGAGGACCATGTCCACCTGTTCGGATTCGTCGAGGCGGAGGGCGATCTTGTCCGGAAAGAGGTTACGAATGTTCATGACCTCCTTGCGTGGGTCCTGAAGCGCGGCCATCACGCCGACACCGACCGAACGGCCTTGGGTGGCGAGGGTCGCCAGGGCGGCGGAGATGCGGTGCCTGAGCTGCTTGTCAGGTTGGTAGGCGGTCAGGAACGCCACCTCGTCGACGAGCACCAAGACGAACGGGTCTTCCACGGTCGGGACGTGGGAGCGCTGGAGTCCGGAGAACCGAGCCGCGCGCTTCTGCATGACGCTGACGGCCTCGTCGAGCAGGTCGGCGCAGTCCGCGGGGTCGGCGGCGTACCGGCCATGGAACAGCTCTCGCCCGAACGAGAGCTCCATGAGTTTCGGGTCCAGCGCCCAGATCTCAACCAGGCCCGCTTGCATCGCGGGGAGCAACCCGCGGATGGTGTCCCAGAGGAAGGAGCCTTTGCCGGCCCCTGTCGCCCCGGCGATCAGGACATGGGTGCCATGAACCTTGAGCTTCAGGGGCTTGCCGTCCTCTTGCTTGCCGATCTCGACCGGTCCGACAGTCGGTGTGATGGGGATGGGGAGGGCCGGGATCGGGGCGGCGAGTGGGTCGGAGCGCGGGAAGGTCAGCATGAGCCGACCGCCCTTCACGAGCGCCACGCGGCAGCTCGTCACGCCGAAGCCGTGGGCGAGGTTGTCGGTCTTGTCGGTCCAGTCTTTGACCGCCTGGCCCTTGAGCATCTTCACCGTGATGCGGTCGGCCCAGCCGTCGCAGGTGACCTTGACCAGCCGGGGCAGGTACTCGCGGCCATGCACACGCTTGGCCAGGCCGGACACATCCATGACCGACTGCCAGTGACGCCGGTAGGTGGACATGAGCCGCCACCAAGCCAGCAGCCGGAATCCGGCGATCTTCTGGAATGAGTCGCGGTCGGCGAAGGCCCAGCCGGTGAGGGCTAGGAGCACGACCCCGAACGCACTCGCCGCGAGCAGCCAGCCGTACAGAGTCCAGATCACGCCAAGGGCGACCGGAAAGGCGACCGCGACCGGGTGACGGTAGGTGATGCGGATCAGCGCCGCGGCGAAGCGCCCGCCGTACACGATGAAGGTGATGAAGGCCGGGGTCTGGACCACGGCCGGTTTGAAGACCACCGCCGTGTCGGGGGTGGTCGAGACGATGCGGTGCGGCTCGTCGCCGGGCATCCTCTTGAACATTAGGCTGGATTCCTTCCAAGCATGTGGTGTGTGCGGGAGACCAAGGGGCCGCGGGAAGTTGGCGCTTCCGGCGGCCCCGCCGTACATCAGGCCGCCTCGTTCTCGGCGGCGGAGTGCAGTCGCTCGCAATCGGCCAGGTAGTGAGCGGCGGCGTTGAAGAGGTCGCGGGCGATCGTGAGGTCCTGGTCGGTGACCGGCCCCGCCGTCGAGACGGTGACCGTCGCCTCCGAGGTGGACAGGTCGAAGCACGGCTTGCCGTTCTCGCCCACCCAGGAGTGAGCGCGCAGCTCGACCGTGTGGAACGAGACGCCCACCCGTGACGGTTCACCGGGACGCATCGAGAGCGTGAGGTACGTGTACGGGTCGAGCGCCATCAGCCCGCCACCCCCAGCCCGTTGGGCAGGCCGTGGAACATGCGCTCCACCGCCTGAGCGAACTTCGCCGCCTCACTGGCCAGAGACCGCGCGAACTCGACGTCATCGAGCGTCACGTGATTGCCCGCCGAGGTGGTGACGAGCACCTGCGTACCGCCGAAGATCAGACCCAGGACCGGCGACCGCTGCGGGTACGGATGATTGAGCACCGCCGCACCGGTCCCGACCCTGAGATTGATCATGCTGGCGGGGTGGTCCTTGCGCCGCGCCATCAGGCCGCGTCCTTCGCGACCGGGGCGGGCTTGCCGGGGCCAGCCGTACGAGGAGCCCGCATCTCACGGACCTTGATCGAGTAGGCCAGCCGCCCGCTGCCGTTGACGTACGGCGTGGCGGTGACGTGGTTGAACTCGACCGGCGTGAACGGCAGCCCCGGCATCGGCGCCGGAGCAACCGGCTGCACCGGACTGAGGATCTTGACCGAGACGGTCTTCTGCGCGGCCTTGACGGTCGGGTCGGCGTCCATAACCGAGACCTGCCAGACGAGCTCACTCGTCTGCTTGTCGCGGGCCTGAACGAAGCGCCCGTTGGTCGAGGCGTCGAAGTCCTTGACGGGCTCGACCTCCCCGACGATGTAGCAGCCGTGCGGGAAGACCATGTCGAACGTGACGGGGATGGGTCCTTGCAGTGCCATGAGGCACACTCCTTAATCTGTTGTCTTGTCGCTAACTCGTCTTGTCGAGTTGTCATGAAGGTACCCCGCTTTCGCGTACTCGACAACACAAGTTAGCGAGATTTCTCGGAGGCGTTTTCCGAGGTTGGCGACAAAAGAGGAGGATTGGTTACAGGTCGTCTCCGCAATCCCCTGCCGGTGCGACAAACCATTCAGTCGCGGACTACTTAACGCCCTAGAGTCGCCCTGTGAAAGTTGACCAGTATGTCTACTTTGCGCTTAAAAGCGAGCGAATATCCGCAGCAGAGATGGCGATTCGGCTCGGTATCAAACCCGACGAGGTCACGGTTCGAGGCAGCAAGCGTGCCGATCCACCCCGACCAGCTGTGCACATATGGCAGATGAACGGCCCTCGCTCAACCTCCATGCCCGTGGACGACATGATCGCTGTCTTGATCGACCGCCTGGAGCCCTTTGGAGAGGCGATCGGCATGCTCGCGGAGGAGTTGGACCGCGCGGAACCGGGCAACACCGCTGTTCTCCAGGTGGTTCGCTTCTTCGGTGACGACGAGGAGAGCGCCGCCGACGAGGAGGCTTACATCCCTGGCGTTCCCTCACCTCGGCCGCTTGGGTGGCATCTGGACCGGCGGGTTCTACGCTTCTTGGAACTCACGCGAGCCGAACTCGACGTTGATGAATACGGGGATACCTGATCGACGGCGTTGGTTCAGAGTGAGTAGGCATCCTCAAGTTCGTGAAGGTCGCCAGGGAGTACCAGGTCCACCACGAGCAGGGGATGCCCACCGCCGTTGAAGACGCTTGCGAGCACGCCGAGAACCGGCGAGGTCTTGCGCAGCTGCAGCGCCTTGACCTCGTCAGCTGACGGATGCCGAGCACTGAGCCGTTCGACAACGTGTTGCAGCTTCAGGCCCTTGGCATGGTGGAGCTGTTGCCGAATGCCCGTCGTCAGCAACTCGGCGGACTCCAAGCCGGAGTCTGTAACCGATGACCAGATGGTGACGAGGTCCGTTGGCCGCTCGGAGTCGCGAAACAGGACGCTCCGGCGTACGACCTCAGAGCCCTCAGGGACGTCGAGGAGCTTTGCCACCGCGGCTGGGGCGGAGGCGAGGCCGGCGAAGAGAAGCGTCCCATGCTCGTCGGCCTCAACGCGGTCGAGTACAGCGCGGCCTGGTCGGGTGGATTCCTCTGCCGAGACGGTCGGAGCGGCTCGCACGAAGGAGCCCTTGCCGTGCTCTCGATCGATGACGCCCCTCAGCTGGAGGACTTGGAGCGCCCGTACGACAGTGGGGCGGCTCACGCGGAACTCGCGGACCAGCTCCGTCTCGGAAGGAAGCTGTGACCCGGGCGGATACGTTCCGTCGGCGATCTTCTGGCGGATCGCCGTGACGATCTGGGCGTACTTCGGGGGTGCGAACTCTTCAGACGACATGACGACCATCCAACAACTCGACTTGTCGGCAAGCCTAGTTGGGTTTGACGCCTCTGTCTGCTACCCGGAAGGGAAGAGACGGCGGACATGGTGGTTGCGCTTCACCATGTCCGCCGTCGGTTCCCAGGCGCGACGACGTGAGACACCCGGAGTCGATCACGCCGCCGCGCCCGCCTATCGGGCCTGGCCGTCGAGAAGCGCCCTCCAGACCGATTGCGCCTCCCTGACCGACCACCGATAGGTCTCGTGAACCTCGTTTCTGCGGGTTCGCCTGATGTAGGCGACGCCCGCCGCATGGCACAGCTCGTAGAACGGCCTGCGGCAATCGCAGGTCCAGGCGATCACGCGAACCCGGTCTTCAGCGCGGTACGGCGGACGCCACACGAGGCACATGTGATCGGGATGGGCTGCGGACGCGTGCGGACTCAAGCACCGGGAGATCATGGTCACAACGCCGCCCGTCCCGTGCCGTTGCAGCGCCAGCAGGCAGCGCGCTGCCGCTCGTCGGCGTTCGTCTCGCCGGGATTCTCGGCGGCCACCACGGAACGGCGAAGGCTCACGTACTTCCAGCCCCGCCCCGAGCAGGAGACACATCGCGCAGTCATGCAGCGAGGATTGCCCAGCCGGGTGTCACGTCTCGACCGCCCATGGGTGCCGTCTCTGATCATCCGGTCTCTGTTTGTCTCGTCTTTGTCTCCTCCGAGCCCGTCTCCGTCGCTAACCTGGGGGAACAAGGCACCCCAGCCCAAGGCGCGGATCATGACCGATCAGCAGATCCTGTTGAAGACGCTCTTGAAGCAACGCCACTGGCAGACGTACAGCACGTTCTGCAAGGAGTACGACAAGGCGGCCAAGAAGGTCGATCCCTCGTTGCAGGGTGGATGGCCCAGCCGCGCACAGCTCCACCGCTGGTTGACCGGGGAGCTCAAGGGCCTGCCCTACTCCGATCACTGCCGCGTGCTGGAGGCGATGTTTCCTGGCCGGTCCGCGCACGAGCTGTTCTCGGCGAACGGTGTCGAGGTGCGCGCGCCCCGGACCGAACCGGAGCCAGCCAAAACCGCCGGCCCCTTGCCTGAGGTCTGCGCTGTGCCGCAGTTGGCCGACGTGTGCGCCGTGTTCAGCAGCAGGGCCGCCTTCTCCTCTGCCTATCCGGCCTCGACGCTGTTCGACCGTGCGAAGGAGATCAACGCGGCAGGTCTATCGCTCAACGTGATCTGCCAGAGCTACCCCGACCACCAGCTCAAGCGCTTGTTGGAGACCGGCACCAGGATTCGGTGTCTGTTCCTCGATCCGCAAGGCAAGGCCATCCGGGACCGCGAGGCCGAGGAGGGCTACACAGACGGGACGCTGACGACGTCGACCGCGCTCAACATCAGCATGTTGACCAGGCTGCGTCACCGGCTCGATCCCGAGTCAGCCCAGCGTCTTGAGTTGCACGTCTACGACGAGACAATTCGCTTCAACATCCTTCTCGTCGATCGGGGGCTCTGCGTCGTTCAGCCGTACCTGCCGCAGGCGCGCGGAGTCGACTCGCCTACGCTCGTGATCACCGACAACACTGCCGCCGACGGGTTGTTCCCCGTCTTCGACCAGGTGTTTACCTCGATGTGGGAGCGGAGCAGACCCGTATGACCATCGACACCCGGACCCTCCTCCCGATCGCCGAGCATGCCGTCTCCATCGCCACCGAGATCATTCGCACCAAGGCCCCCGGCGTCGTCACCACCAAAGGTGATCGGGATATGGCCACCGAAGTGGACTACGCCGTCGAACACGCCGTACGAGAGTTTCTATCGCGGGAAACGCCCGACATCGGGTTCCTCGGCGAGGAGGAAGGCATCGGCCGTACCGGCAAGGGTCTGATGTGGGCACTCGACCCCGTGGACGGGACGGCGAACTTCCTCCACGGCATCCCGCTCTGCGGCGTCTCCCTCGGCCTGGTCGACAAGGACATGCCCATCCTCGGAGTGATCGACCTGCCGTTCCTCGGCACCCACTACTCCGCCGCCGAAGGTGCAGGCGCCCAAGCCAACGGGACCGAGATCCGCGCCAGCGACACCCGTGACCTGGACGCAGCCATCGTGTCCATCGGCGATTACGCCGTGGGCGACAACGCCCAGGAGCGAAACCGTCCTCGTCTCGCCCTCACCCACGAGCTTGCCGCCCGCGTGCAGCGAGTTCGCATGTTCGGGTCAGCCGCGGTTGATCTGGCGTGGGTGGCTGACGGCAAGACCGACGCCCTCATCATGCTGAGCAACAACCCATGGGACACGGCCGCAGGTGTCCTCATCGCCCGCGAGGCCGGAGCCGCAGTCGTGGACATCGACGGCAGCCCGCACAGCATGACGTCCCACGCGACCATCGCAACCAGCCCCAAGCTCGTGGCCGACCTCGTCGAACTCATCGCCGAGGCGCAGAAGATCGCGAAACATAGCCCGCGAACTGCCGAATAGTTCTTGTAGGTATCAAGGGCGGCGCTCCGCGCCGCCACGCGGCCCGTTCGCGGCCACACGCTGCGCGTGCGGCCTGGGGGCCGTTCTCGCGCGCGCCCGCGCTCGGGCCGCGTGCGACCTAGGATCTTCCCATGATCCCCCCGCTCATCGCGGCGTTAGCGAGTCTCCTAGGTGTGGCCCTCGGCGTATATCTCCCGCGCCGGTTCGACCAGCGGTTTGCGGCGCGAGCACGATACGACGCTGCCCTCACAGCAGCGAGCAAGCTCCAGGCTGCGCGTCATGGAGTAGCACCGAATGTTGGGGTGCAGTACACACGCGCCATCTCCGAGGAGGAGCAAGCTCGCATACTTCAGGAGCTCGCAGTGGACGCAGTGAAGTCCTTCTTGCAAGCTGCAGCGGATGCGAGAGCAGGCGTAGCCGAGCTGTATCCGTACTCTCCCGATCTCAAACGGTACTGGGACAAGTTCGAGATCACCGAGGATGAGCTTGAGGAACTCATTGTGCTGCTCACTCAGCGCCGTAGACGTCCACTCAAGCGACACAAGGCCAAAGAGATTGCCTCCGGCGGGGGCGCTCCGGCTCCGGGATGATCGCCGCACGCGGGCCAGGGTTGGTCAGTGGCTGAGGTGGAAGCCTGATCATCCCGTCCGCCATCGACCCGGGACAAGCCGAGCAGACCAGGGCCATGGGGCCAAGGTCGTTCTTCCAGTAGGGAGCTCCACCTTGACCCCATGGCCCTGGCCCGCTTCCCCTACGGGCGGGTCGACGGCAGACGGGATGATCAGGCAGGGGATGGACTGCGGCGCGAGGCCGCTCGCTCTCCTATGCTGCGGTACCGCGACGCGATCAAGGGAGCAAACATTGTCCGAGCGGATCACCTACACCATTCACCACTTCTCCCAGGCCAACCCTGAGGGGCCTGGCCAGGGCGACGTTCCCGCCCTTCTACGTCGAGTGGCCGACACCATAGAGGGCTTGGGTGATGCTGAGGTGTACGACCTGATCATGCACAGCGAGATCACTCCGGATGGAGATCGGCCCAGCCTCACCGTGTACTTCGACTACCGCTCCGAGCGGCCCTGACCTGGGTATTCACCGTGATCGTTGTGCCATTAGCGTGCCATTAACCCCGGTGACAAGGGGTCAACCACGGTCACTCACGACCGGCCCGAGACCACCGTCGACCAGGGAACTCAGGGTTGGGAGCCCGTGATAGCTGCAATTCCCAAGCTGACAGCGCGGGTTCGATTCCCGTCACCCGCTCTCACTACGAAAAGCCAGGTCAGGGATGGATTCCCGACCTGGCTTTGATCGTTTCTGGGACTCATTTCGATCTTCCGTGCAATTAGCGTGCAACTAGCCCACGGGAGCCAGCACGCCCACCGAGCCGTCATCGTCGCCTTCGTCGTGCTGCTTGAGCTGCTGATCGATGGCATTCGTGATCACCTGGTCAGCGCCCCTGACCGCGTGCTGGTAGATCATGGCCGCCCTGACGTTGTCGTGCCCCATCCGGGCCATCAGGTCCTTGAGACCGGCCCCCGACATCGCGGCCAGCATGTTCCCGGTGTGACGGAGATCATGGAAGTGCAGACCGGGAAGTCCCATGTCCTTAACCCGCCTTGCAGGGCGGCGCTCCCAGCCGCGCCCAGCTCCACCGCTGGCTCAGTGGCGAGATCAAAGGCTTGCCGTACTCCGACCACTGCCGCGTGCTGGAGGCCATGTTCCCCGGCAAGACCGCCAAGGAACTGTTCTCGACCAGCAACGGCACCGAGGCGCCCCCACCCAGGCGAGAACCCGACCCGGTGAACATCGCCTACCCGGGATGGCAGATGTGACCGCCGTATTCAGCAGCCGGGCTGCGTTCTCCTCCGCCTATCCCGCGCCCGTGCTGTTCGACCACGCCACTGACATCAAGGCCGCCGGGCTATCGCTGAACGCGATCTGCCAGAGCTACCCCCACCACCAATTCAAGCGCCTCTTGGAATCCGGCACCCACATCAAGTGCCTCTTCCTCGATCCCAAAGGACAAGCCATCCAGGCACGCGAGATCGATGAGGAGCACGTACCCGGCACCCTGACCATAGCCGGCGACGGCGCGGGAGTGGTCGTCCTCGATGGCCGTCAGCCACGGCCGGGCGGGCTTGCCGGAGGAGTCGATCACCCAGATGTCCAGCTCGGTGTCGTCGGCTTGCCAGATCTCGTTCGGTTTGGACGCTTCCCGCCGGTGCACCAGCTCATACACCTCTCGGTACCGTTTGGTCCCTTCGTGCGCCATAACCTGCAGTGCCGGGTCGATGCCGGTCACGATGTCGTGCACGGACCCATACCCCGGCCTGGGCCAGCCACGCTGGGCGGCCACGCTGACGGCCTGCCGATGGATCTTCGCGATCGTCGGACGGGGCGGCTTGAGCGCCAGCCCCTCGATGAAGGCGATCAGCTCCTCAGGTAGCCTGCGCCGCCCCTTGTCGGAGCGATCGGCCCGGGCCAGGGCCTGCAGGCCGTCCAGTTTGTAGGCGGCCAGCCACCGCTGCGCCGTCCGATATGGCACGCCGCCGCTGGCCGCGGCCGCCTTGAGCGTCACCCCGTCGTACAGATGCGGCACCAGGACCCGGTACCGCGCCAGCGCCACCGGTGTCGCGTCGGGTGCGCCCGCAGAGGTGTCAGCGGGCGGGGCAGCGGGAGCGGCGGCGGGTGGTTCAGCACTCATTGCTTCATGGTGACCCTGAGGTAGGAGGTCGCGCCAGGCCGCCGTAGAGCAGGGGAGAGGTGTGTTGGCCGGGGCCGTTACCCGGAGAAACCATCCCGGTCCGGGCGGAGGCATGTCGCGGACCTGTGCCCGGGACAGCGGGTCGAGGAGTTCGATCTCGATGGCCAGGACGCGAGGGCTTCCTTCTCGGGGCCGTAGATGCGATGGATGTTGGCGAACTGCTGATCGCGGGGGGCTCGTCGGGCTGACTCTCGAGGGCATGCGACTGGCCGGAGCGCTCCGCGAGCTGGGCGACAGCGATGGCGACTGGGTCGCCATCGCGGCGCTCAACTCCGGTGGCCTGCAAGGCGAAGACGAACGTGCCGCCTTTTCCCGATCTTTAGCGGCCACCTGCACTTTAGTCACGATATGCGATTGATGGGCTACTTAGAGTTCAAATCGGGTAGACCCGGCGAACAGGTGCACACTCGTACGACGAGAACCCGTGTGGTGGCGCTCTCGCGGAGGTGGAGAATCATGAAGGTTGGTCTTGGCCTGCCCATCAGCGACCTTCCGTCGTTGTTGACCTGGGCGCGGCGCGCGGAAGCCGGGCCGTTCACCACGCTGGGGCTGCTCGATCGCATCGTCTACGACAACCCCGAGCCGATGGTCACTCTGGCCGCCATCGCCGCAGCCACCACCAGGATCCGCGTGCAGACCGAGGTGTTGCTCGCGCCACTGCGCGAGCCGGTGCTGCTGGCCAAGCAGAGCGCGACCCTGGACCGGATGTCCGGCGGGCGCCTCACCCTTGGTGTCGGCGTGGGCGCACGCCCGGAGGATTTCTTGGCCGTGGGCGCGGACTATGCGATGCGGGGCCGCCGGGTCGATGAGATGATGCCGGTCCTGAAGCGGATCTGGTCGGGCCGACCCTACGGTGATCAGGTGGGTGCCATCGGCCCCGCCCCCGCGCGCGAGAACGGCCCCGAGCTCCTGTTCGGCGGCTTCGTCCCGGCTGCTCTCAAGCGCGTCGCGCGCTGGGGCGACGGCTACCTCAGCGCCACGCCCGTCGAGCGCTCCGACCAGTTGTTCCGCACGGCCGAAAAGGAGTGGGCCGTGGCCGGACGTGCGGGCAGGCCGCGCCTCGTCGGCCAGGTCAACGTGGTCTTGGGGCCGCAGAGCGTGGTCGAGGACGCCAAGCAGGCGATCGACTCTTACTACGCCTCCCTGGCCGGCACGTATGAGGTCCATATGGTGACGACCGCGGACCAGATCCGCAGCGCGATCAGCGGGTTCGCCGATCTCGGCGCCGATGAGGTGATGCTCTACTGCTGGGCTCACGACCCGGATCAAGTTGATCGCCTGGCCGACCTCGTGGCCTGACCTGCCACCGGCGACATCCCGCAACGACCTGCGTGGCCGCTGCAGGCGGGAGGCGGTGAATGGCACCGTCCGGAGGCGTCTCTCGCCTCGCCCAGGGGAGTCCCGGCAGGGCGGCCAACCGGGGTGGCCAGCTGATCGAAGCATGCCGCAGACCTACCGCCGCCTGGGTCTGCCCGATCAACTGGCCCGGTAACCGCCCTTAGCGGACGACCTCGATGTTGGCCATCATGCCGCGGTCCTCGTGGTTGAGGATGTGGCAGTGCAGCGGGTACTTACCGACGAAATCCCTGAACCTCGTCCTCATCACCACTTCGCCGCGTGCGGGGAGCTGCACCGTGTCCTGCCAGTTACGGGCGTGGTACGGCCTGCCGTTCACGCTGATCACCTGGAAATCGTTGACGTGCACGTGGAAGGTGTGCTCCTCGTTGGCGAGGTTGCGCACCCGCCACTCCTCGGTGGTGTTCAGCTTCGCCCGCACGTCGATCCGGTTCGGATCGAACAGCTTGCCGTTGATGAAGAACTGGTTGGTCCGGTCGTCCTCGGAGAAGGTGATGACCCGCCGCTGGGCGATGGGATCCTTCCTCAGGTCGTCGAAGTACCGGGCGGCGAACGTCGCAGGCAGGCGTGCGGGCGTCACGGCGCGCCCCGCGGACACCAGGGTGGCCAGGGTCGCCTCAGGGTAGGAGTCGCCGTCCTTGCCGGTGCTGTAGGGCCGGGTCACCAGGCGGGTACGCCCCGCCGGCGGCCCCTGCACGAGCACGTCCCACCGGCTGCCGGGAGGCATGAGCAGCGTGTCGGTGCTCCAGACCCTGGCAACGGGGTTGGCGTCCTGGGCGATGACGTGGAAGCGCATGCCCTGGAGCTGGACGTTGTAGGCGATGTCGGCGCCGATGTTGGCCAGCCGCCACATCTGCGTCTCGCCGGGCCGGATGTGGATGATCGGGTTGATGAGCCCGTTCACGGTCCGGGTGGTGGGGGCGTTGCTGTCGATGTTCGCCGTCGGTATGGCCCCCGCGTGCACCTGAAAGTCCTTCAGCGCGATGAGCAGCTCGGCCGTGTTATGGAGGTCGGGCGGCAGGTACCGGTTCAGCCCTTCGATCACGATCGCGCCCGACAGCCCGGCGAACACCTGCGCCTCCGAGAGCGGGTGCGCGTGGGAGTGGTACCAGTACGTGCCCGGCGCCAGGTCCTTGGGCAGCTGGTAGGTGTAGTGGTAGGTCTGGCCCGACATGATGTGCAGGTAGATGTTGTCGGAGCTGTCCCTCGGTGAGACGTGCCAGCCGTGCGTGTGCAGGTTGGTGTGTTCTCCCAGCCGGTTCACCAGCTCCAGGTCGAGCCGGTCGCCGGGAAACAGGCGCAGCGTCGGCGGCATGAAGTCGCCGTTGTAGGTCAACGCGCGGACGTCCTGGCCTGCGAGCCGTACCACGCGTTGCTCGACGACCAGCCGCACGCGCAGGCGGCCGTTGCGGCTCGACAACTCGCGCGGCTGGCGGAAGGCCGGCTGCGCCTGCGCGGTCGGGGTGGCCGGACTGGCGGGACCGCCGGGGGCGGCCTCCATTGTGGCGGTGGTCCCGCAGCCGGTCGCCACCAGCAGGGCCAGCCCCAGCAAGAGGACGGCTCTGGACAAGGCCATGGCGCTCCTTGTGAACGACGCGGACAGCCACGTGGATGCCCGGCGTCGGCCAGCCCACACCGGAGCTGACCCGCATTTTCACAAAGATTGGCCGGTCCCGACCGCCATTGGAGCAGGCTGTGCAACAAGGCACGCGGACAGAGTGGCCGAGTGACTGGAGAAGCCCCTGCGTGCTGGTTCTGCATGGCCTGACCCGTGCTGACAGGAGGCGGGCACGTCCGGGGTAGGCGCGCAGCAGTGAACCTGCGCATGTACGTGATAATCATCCATTATCACGTACATGAGCGATCACGGCGGCACGCCGACCAGGAGAACAGCTCGCCAGGGTGGTGCGCGACTCCGGCACGTTATCCGGTACATCGCCGCCGATGCCGCGCGGCGGCCGGCATGAGCGCCGCGCCGAAGATCGCCGCGCTGCGCGGCGGGCACGTCACCCTCGCCGCGGCCGCCGAAGCCTTCCTGGCCACCCCGCGCACGGCCAACCCGAACACCCACCGCGCCTACGCCTCGGCCATCGACCGCGTCATCGTCCTCCTTGGCCGCGACCGGCCGCTGGCCGAGGTCGCCGACGCCGAGGTCGGCCAGGCGCTCGCCGAGCTGTAGGGAGCGAGCGCGCCAGCGACCTGGAACCGCAACCGCGCCGCCGTCACCTCCTGGCTGACGTGGTGCCAGACCAAGAAGCACTGGGCCGGCCCGGGACGAAAGCGACCCGGACGCGGACCGTACGGGCCTTGAGATCGACATCCATCCGACGTAGCGCGCTGGCCTCACCCCAACGCAGGCTCGCGAACGTCGCCAGAAGCACCATCGCACGGAACCGTAGGTCCGGGGTGCCGTCGGCTTTCCCTCCATGGCCATCTGCCACAGCGCCCGCTCAGCCTCTCATTGGGTGAGGAAGATCTCCGGACGCGTACGCGTCGCGCCCTGCTCGCATTTGCTCGTCGTAGCCGCGCGCCTTGACATGCAGCCGTACGGCTGCCTAAATTAAAGGCAGCTGAAAGGCTGCATATCGACAAGCGGCAACCTGGGTACGAGGGGCGGGCATGGACGAGGTGTTCAAGGCGTTGGCGGATCCGAGCCGGCGCGCGCTGCTCGACTCGCTCAACGCCCGCAACGGGCAGACGCTGCGCGAGCTGTGTGCCGGACTCGACATGGCCAGACAGTCCGTAAGCAAGCACCTCGCGGTGTTGGAGGCAGCCGGGCTAGTCGCCACCGTGCGGCGGGGCCGGGAGAAGCTGCATTACCTCAACGCCGCGCCCGTGCACGAGATCGCCCACCGGTGGATCAGCCGCTACGACCGGGCCAGGGTCCAAGCCCTGGCGGACCTGAAACTCGCCCTGGAGGAGACCCCGATGGATGCGCCGACCTTCGTCTACACCACCTACATCCGCACAACCCCCGAGAAGCTCTGGCAGGCGCTGACCGAGCCCGCCTTCACCCGCCGCTACTGGGCCACGGAGTTCGATACGGACTGGTCCGTCGGCTCGCCGATGACCTGGGACAACCACGGGGTGCTGATCAGCGACCCTGAGCAGGTCGTGCTGGAGGCCGAACCCTACAGCCGGCTCTCCTACACCTGGCACGCCATCACCCCGGAACTCGCCAAGCGCTTCGGCTGGGACGAGGAGTTGCTCGCCCGGCTGTCCGGCGAGGCCCGCTCGAAGGTCACCTTCACGATTGAGGAGGCCGCCGCGCAGGTCGTGAAGCTCACCGTCGTACACGACGGCTTCGAGCCCGGATCGAGCCTGGCCGAGATGGTCAGCCACGGCTGGCCGAACGTGGTGGCGAGCCTGAAGTCGCTGCTGGAGACCGGCGAACCGCTGCCGGACGATGCGTAACCTCCCCGATCAGGGCCCGACGACGTCACAAGGTGCCGCCGGACCGGCCCGCCCAGGCGACCGCCCAGAGGAAGGCGAGCAGGCCGAAGAGCACCGCGGTCGCGCCGAGCGCCGTCCAGAAGCCGCCGTGCCTGCGGTAGGCGCGCACGGAGTTGCGTCGGTGCGCCTCGTGTCCTGAGGCTTGGACATGCCCGGTGGGGCGGTCTTCACGAAGGCCCCCTTGCCGTGCTCCCGCTCAATGACGTCATCGCCCGCGAAGCCGGGGCCGCAGTGGTCGATCTCGGCGGCAGCCCGCACCGCATGACCGCCCACGCGACCATCGCCGCAAGCCCCGAGCTCGTGGCCGACCTCGTGGAACTCATCGCCGAGGCCCGCAAGGCTGTGGTGTTCGATCGGAACATTGTCGAACAGCTCTTGGAGGTATCAAGGCGGGAGCGCGGTGTGCCGCCCCGCGGCCCGAGATTGCGGCCCGCACGCTGGGCGTACAGCCTGGGGGCCGTTCTCGCGTGCGCTCACCGCTCGCGCCGCGCAAGGGGCGTCAGCGCTCAGATGAGCAAGACGCTACAGCTCGGATTGTTCACCCCGTCTAGCCTCCCGTTCCTTCCACTCACGGCGTTGCGCCGCCCGCTCCGCTGTCACGCGTGCGTGCCGTGCCCGATCCAAGTCCCTTGCACTCGGTTGCCTGTGCTTCTCATGTCTGATCGCCAGCCGAACCGACCAATAAATGATGAAGAAGAGCACGACTGCCGGGACAGCCCAGTTCAGCGCCAGGAAGAAAAACTCAGCCACGGGAGCCGCCCCGGCTCTTCCCCTCACGCTTGATCAACCAAGCGGCAAGGATGCCCGAGAGCGCAAAACTCAGTGCAAGGGCCACGTACGCGGCCATCTTGTACGGTCCCACCTCGAACGGATCCTCACCATTGGCGCGGGCCAAGGCGAGCAATTCAAAGACGGTACCCACCACGAGGAGCTGTATGACTGCGAAGGCGGCAAGCACCTTGAAAAGGGACACGCGGCGATTATGGCTTGCCACGTGCATCACATCCAAGACCGGCCTCCGGCGTGGATCTCCGGCTCGGGAACAGGATCGTAGGTGGCCGCGGTATGGGCGGGCCATCACACCGCTACAGGTGGGCCCGGGGCACACCAATCGGCTCTACCGAACTCAGGACGCATCATCCTGAACCGCGTGCGGGTAGTGCCCGTAGTGCCGTTGACGCCAACGCTCGAAATAGCCGACGCCCATCATGCTCACTCCAGCAAAGACCGCTACGCAGAGGCAGAAGAGCAAGCTGGACAGTGTGAAGGCGTATTCCCATCCCGTTGCGGCAGCGATCAACAGGAAGATGCCGAAGAAACCGCCGACAGCAGCGCCGATGATCAGCCCGAGGCGCACAGGATGGGCCGCAGATAACCGCCGGCCGCGATGCGGCTTAGCATCGCCTCCTGATGACGCATCTACTCGCCAGAACCAGTCCGTAAGTAGCCGCAACAAGCGCACAGACAACCCTTTCATGCTTCCGGCGGGGTACTCCGGCTACCGGTTGATCGCCGCGCTGTACGCCAGGGTCGTGGATGGCTGAGGTGGAATCCTGATCATCTCGTCCGCCGACAATCCGGGACAAGCAGAGCGGGCCACCCTTGGCCTCCGGGAAGGAGCAAAGCGCCCGGCTCGTTGCCGACGGAGACGTTCAGATGCTCTCGCAGTGCGGGGCGATCGCCTGGGGAATGCCGACCACGCGCCGTCCGCCTTGGGCTTCGGGGGATCGACGCAAGCCGCTCCGATCGACCACTCGGCTCTCAAAGCGGCACTCCCGGCGATTAACGGCCCTGTCAGCGGCTATGCGAACCTCTATGCCATGCACATCAGGTCCGGTACCAAAGACGACGCCGAGCAGATCGCAGAACTTCACACTCGTAGCTGGCTGACTGCCTATGCCGGGATCATGCCCGCCAGCTACTTGAATGGGCCCCTGCTCGACGAGCGCAAGGTGATGTGGAGCACCCGGCTCGCCACCGTCGCCTCGGAACCAGATCACGCCCGCTGCTTGCTCGTTGCCGTCGATGACAACGCCCTCCTGGGTTTTGCCTATCTCACCGTCGAGACCGACGGACGCATCCTGCTCGACAACCTGCACATCCAGCCGGAGCACAAGCAGTCCGGTATCGGCCGCCAACTCGTGTACCACTCCTTTGGCTGGGCCTCCGAGCAACACCCTGGCAAGACGGTCTACCTGGAGGTCTTGCGCGATAACGTCGCCGCAATCACCTTCTACCGGCGTCTCGACGGCCATCCCACCAAAGAGTTCATGGAACGCTTCCCCGCGGGTTTCGAACTGCCCGTCGTCGAGTACACCTGGGATCCTGACATCGTCCGGTTCCTTGCCGACAACCGTTCCACTACCGATCGGCTTGTGTCCTAGCGGCCCCCGGTGGGGCCCTCTGGCTTCGGAACGACCGCCGCAGCACCAGGGTCGAGGGCCGCAGGTTGCTGAGGTGGAAGCCTGATCGCTCGACCACCATGGTTCCGGGACAAGCCGAGCAGACCAGAGCCCCGGCGCGCGCTTCCCCTGCGGGCGGGGCGACGGCAGCATCGGGATGATCAGGCGGACGGCGTGCACGCGTCGCGGGGGAAACACCAGGTCGGCGGCTGATCACGTGCAATTGGCGGCCCTCGGCAACTCCGGACTCACCGCCGCCGAACTGCGCGAGATCGCCATCTTCCTCGCCCACGACATCGGCCGGCTCTTGGGCGCCGAACTCGGCGTTCAGATCGAGACCCTCATCTCCGCCCACGAGAAGAGATCAGGAAGCTCCCGCTCCCGCCCCGATCCGTGAGGTGAACTGCGGTCAAGCGGCGTGGTGGTGCGCTGTGCGGCCTTCACTCCGATCGTCTCCATGAGTCACCAGTCGATTGACAGATTCGCCAGGGACCGCTGGTGAATAGCGTCATGGCGCAGAACTTGCCGGCGCAGCGGGGCACTCCCGCTGAAACGACAAGTACAACCTCGATTGGAGAACGTGAGATGAGAATGCTCGCCCGGTTAATGGTCGCCGTGGTGGCCGTGGGCGCGACGCTGCTGCCCGGCGGCTCGGCGCGCGCCGCCGATTCGGTGGTCGAGACCGTCAACGTGTGGCAGTGGAATGTGTCCGGCTGGAAGATGAATCGCGCGTCCACGACGACCGGAATGGTGGAGGCCGCCGCCGCTTCGATCGTGAACAGGAACTCGGATTTCGCGGCCTTCAACGAACTCTGCTGGAGTCAGTACAAAGCGCTGCAGGACAAGCTGGTACAGAAAGGCTGGGTGGCCGAGGGCAAAAGCTTCTCTGAACTAAAGGAATCGATCAGGGGCCGCTTGATAAAGGTCTTGATCAGCTGAGGACTTCCGGCTCCCTATGTCCCGGCGTCCGTGTGCGCAGCGTCTCGCCGGAGAAGGCCACCCCCTTCCCGTCCGGCTGCACCGACCGGCTTGGTCCTCGTCTGCGCATTTGTTGATCAGCTGGACGATGATTCGCCTGTCCCCGTCGGAGAGCTCGTCCAGCACGAGGATCGCCGGTTGGAGGAGTAGTGGCATGATGGCTTCGGGCGCGATGGCGGTGTCTTCGCTGTCGTCCGGGCCGATGACAATCTCCATGAGCGCCTTCGTCAGGGTGCGCTCCAGCGTGGTTATGACGGGGCTCCTGGTCGGGTGGTGGGGAGGGTGACGGTGCGGCCGGCGATGTCCGGGAAGCTGGGCATGCCGAGATGGATGGCGGTCGCGCGGCGGGCCCGCTCGTCGAGCTGGGCGAGCTTGTCTTCGGCGGCGGCCAGGTAGATTCGTTGCTTCTCGACCTCGCCGCGCCAGCCTTCGCGTTCGGCCTCGGCGAGGCGGGCGATCACATTGTCCCTGATCTCTTCCAGGCGAGGTCGATCAGCCGGGTCGACCCGCAGAAGCGGACATTTAAGACAGGCGTGCTCATGTTGGCAGTTAGTGCCGTAAGCGCGGCCGCAAACCCCGATGGCCATCTTCCGGCGTTCGAAATGACCGAGAAACTCCTCCCATTCCTCGTCGGTCGGGGTGCGGTATTCCTCGCTGGGGCGCTGCGCGCGGCGGCGGGCAATGAAGGCGCGGTGGCCGTTGATCACCTCTTGGGGATAGATCGTGGTGTAGCCCATGGTGGTATCGATCAGCTTGTGCCCCAAGATCATCTGGACGATGTGGGGTGGCATCCCATTTAAGATCGCCTCGGTTGCGAAGATCCTCCGAAAGTCATGAGGCTGGAACTGCAAGGGCTGCCCCGAGGCATCGGTGAAACCAGCGGTCAGCAGGAGCTGATCGAGAGACCTGCGGATCATGTCCTGGTTGAGTGGTCGGTTGTGTCCTGCTGATCGCCATTGGAACAGGATGGGCATCGGGGGGTTCCAGATCTTCTCGTGGGCGTCGTAGGTCGCCAGCAGTGGAATGGCGCCTGCGTCTCCGCAGACTCGGGAGACGATCGTGGCCAGGACGTCGGCGAGTTCGAAGTCGATGACCAGGAGGCGTTCCTGATCGGTTTTCGACGGGGCGATGTGGAGCAGGGGAATACGTTCGCCGCTGTCGGGGGTGACGTATTGGGTGATGCTCTGGTGGTTGATTTCCAGCATCTCCTCGATACGGATCCCGGTGTGCCGCAGGACTTCGACTGATGCCCAAGCCCAGAAGGCCCGGTTTTCGGCCAGCACGAGTTGCCGACCTCGCCCATCGGCGTCGTAGGCCAAGTCGCTGCCGACGGTCCGGCCGGGGCTTCCAACGGCCTTGACGAAGGTTTCGCCCAAGACGGTGAAAGTCTCACCGGGAGCTGCACTGCGGAGTGCCTTCAGGCGCGCCTGTGCATCACCCCACTGCCGGTAGGCGATCTGAGCCAGAGAGGCGATGGTGGGCAGCCGCTCTCGGGTGCGCTGGTCCATGCGCGCCTTGCGTCTGGCGTTCCGCTTCTTGTTGGAGGTCTCTGCTGAGGTGATCGGACAGGGCGCGGCCCACCGCCCCCAGCGGACAGGGTCTTCCATCGCCCACTGGGCGATATCAAGGTAGAACCCGCGAACGTAGGTCAAGATGTCGATGCCATTGGCTCTCGGAGCGGCAACCTCGCGAACGCTGCCGTCAGGCTGCCGCTCGCGGATGGTCTTGAATTGAAGTCTGGACTTCCAAGCTGCGATGACGTCGGCGGGCAGCCGGAGAGAGTCGACGCCTGGGTGGTGCGTTTCGATGTTCTTCCAGAAGTTCAGGGCCAAGGACCGCGAGAGCTGTTGCAGGCTGTTGTAGTCGAGCATGGGCTGGCGCTCAGTCAAGTACTCGACGATCAGATCGCGGACGGGACCGCACTCAAGGGCGTAGCGGTCCACCAGTCTTTCCGGGCTCACCTGGCCTGCGTGCTTGGTCAACATCCGGAGCGTGGGCGGCCCGTCTGCGGGAAAGAACTTCAGCTGCTGCAAAAGAGTGTAGAAATATCCTCTGCTGGAGCCCTGATCGGCGCGAATGCGGGACTCAACCTCGCGTAGCTCCAAGCAGTCACCAACGGTGATATCGGTGAGCTTGCCGCCCTTGGCGGCCATGATGCTGGCGATTTGGTGGAAGGCTGTGCTCCTGCGCTTGTCATCGACTCCCTGGCAATCAACAACCGCCTGTAGTTGAGCGATGCCTTCTGGATCTCGGTAGGTCGCCATCGCGGGCCACCAACTGCGGGACCGCACGATGGTCGAGAGCCACTCCAGGTTCGGGCGTAAAACGTCCGCGCAGACCAGCCAAAGGAGCCCAATCTTCAGGAACCTTGGCTGGATGGCCATCCCATGGCCGGCAACCCCGACATGAGCCTGTTCGACCCATCGTCCTCCAAGCGAGTGGGCGGATGTCGCGCACCAGCGCTGCTGCCACGATTGGCCGGGGAAGCCCTCGAGCCAGAGCAGCAGGCTCCTCGCTCCGCGCCTCCTCACCTCGTGCGTGTCCTCGCCAGCCGGGCGAGGATGCTGATCCAACTCGTTGAGAATTTCCCGTGCGGATCGTGTGGTTGCTGGCCAAACAGTCGGCACCTGCCGCGCGGGGAACTTCACCCGCAAATTCTTGAGCGACTCACCGCTCAGGGAGGCGCCGACAGACCCACCCCTCAGCGGTTGCCGGCCTGCGGTGTTGCTCGGGGCCGTCACGTGTGCCGTCCGTAGAGGATGTCGAGGGAGCGAGGGTTGTAGCCCGCGGCCGGAGGCGTGACCGAAACGGGCGCCTGCTGTCGTCGCCGGTCATAATGAGCGACGGCGTGGGCAATCACCTCGTCCTGGCCGGGGAGAGTGTAGAGCTGCGTGGTGCTCAAGCTCGCGTGGCCGAGGATCCACTGCACGTCGGTGATCGGCATGTTCGGGTCCTGCGCCATCCGCCAGGCCGCCGTGTGCCGGAGATCGTGGATCGTCCAATCCGAGCCCAGCGCTTCCTGCGCGCGGGCAAACATCGCGCGGGCGGCCGGGTAGGTCAGCGGCCGGAACGGCCGCCGCAGCGTGACCCACAGCGGCTGACGACGACCGCGAGGGGCGCCCCGCTTCCAGATCTCCTCCTGGTAGAGCCGTAACCACACGAACGCGTCCGGCGAAGCTGGCAACAACTGCGTCGCGCGGCTGCCCTTGCGGGTCACCCTGATGACCTGCTCGCCCGGATCCACGTCGGCCTGCACGGAGTCGAGCAGTTCCTCGGCCCGGGCGCCAGTCGAGACCCAGAACGCCAGCAGGGCGCGGTCACGATGATACTTCAACCGGGCGAAGATCTCATTGAACTGATCGTCGGGGATCCGCTTGGGAATCCGGACCGGTAACCGCGGCCGGTAACGGCCGACCCGCTCACGCCGGAACGGCTCCAACGGGTTGTGATGCGCATTCGCGCGGCCCGCGCGCCGCGACCGGTCCTGCGGGAACGGGTTCATGATCGGGCCGGTGCCAGCCTCGAGATGAAAGTCGTAGAACCGGCGCAGCACCGTCTCAGCGTGCGCCCGCGACGCCGGAGAGAATCTCGTGCTGAGCCGGGACTTGCCCGTCACCCGATTCACCTCACCCGCCCGCGACGACGCTGAACCTGATCCACGCTTCTCAGCGCCGTCCGCGTGGCCGTCACGGCGCCGCCAGTGCGTCCGGGCCGGCTTATCCGCGATCTGCATCCACCGGGCGAAGTCCCGTCCCTCGGCCGGTGTTGCCTGCTTCCACGACACCCCAGCTGCCGCCAGCCACCGCCACCACAGCAGCAGATCGTTGCCGTAAGACCGCAGGGTCGCGTCCGACAAGCTCCTCGCCTGCAGCTCGCGCAGGAACGCCGCCACCGGCTCAACGACCACGCCGTCGCCGTCCAGCAACCGGTACGGCTCCCATGGGTTACCAGTCTCCTCGAGCCGTCCCACGACCCGCACGACTAACAACGCCAGATCCCACTCGGCCCTTGCGTCAGACATGGAGCGGGACGCTAGCAGAGATCAAGGAAATATGCTTTTGAAGTGGGAAAACTCTCTCACTAGTTCAGTTAACGTGCCTTCGCCCGCTTCGCGGCCATCCGGAACGGGGAAGAACCTCGCGAGGACCCGGCCTGCGGCTACGAGCAGTTCGGCATCGCCATCTTCAGCCGGCAAGACCTCGGCACCGCCAAGAAGTACGACCTGCCGAAAGACACCAAGGGCGGCGTGAACAAGCTTCTCTGCGCGCCGCTGGCCGCCCGCCTGCATATGCGGTTCTGCACCACGCACATCACCAGCGACGACACGAACATCGGCGGGAGCCCCATCAATGAGCAGCAACTGAACGCGGTACAGGGCCATCTCCAGGACCTCTACAACGACGGCGACACCGTGGTCATCGCCGGCGACTTCAACGCACGCCCCCACCTTCGCCGGCTCAACGACTGGTACTCCCCGAGTGTCAACGGGCCGAACAACGGCAACAACACCGGTGAGTACAGGGAGCTCGACGACCTGGATCCGGTATGCCCCGGGGTCGGCGAGACCACCGTCCTTGAAACCAGCGGCGACGGGGATCCGATCCCCCCTGAGGAGCCCTGCAACCAGCGCCCCAAGATCGATCTGATCTTCGTACGGGAGAGCTTGATCGCCGGTCCGTACTCCGGTGACGCGCTGGGGCAGGGCACCGGCTGTGGTGGCGGACCGTGCTCCGACCATCGCGTGACGATCGGCACGGTCCCGGTCCGCGTCAAGGTCTGACGGCGAAACCGCTGGAGCCGCCCCGTCCGCCGGCCGAGAGGTCAGGTGGGCGGGGCGGCCCTGCCTCATCCTCAGGTTCAGGTGACGGAGTAGGTCATCTTGCCGGAGGGCAGCATGTATCCATGTACGCGGTCACGGGCTCGCCCGTCGATGATCCACTGCGCGACGACCACCCCACACCGTGACCTTGCCCTGGGCCTTCAGCGTGACCGGGCACTTGCCGCGGTAGTCCGCCGGGGTGATGGACGACTCGGTGATCGACACCACGCCCAGGGAGGTGTCCGTCGGCGGTTGACCGTCGCAGATGGCCTCGTAGGGCACCGAACGGGTGACGTACACCCCGTTGTCCGTGCTCACCTCCAGCCGGACGCCGCCCGATGGCGCCGGCGATCGGCACCGGCACGCTGAGGCGGCCATCGCCGCCGTCCGCGACATTGCCACGGGCTGTGGCGAGCGTCTCGCGTCGCGCCCCGAGGAGGTCAATGACGGTGGCGGCCTGCTTCTGTGGGGAGATCGTAGGCCAGCCGAGGAGGCTTTCCTCCGAGTACCAGGAGATGAAGGACTTGGGGTCGAAGCCGGTAGCGGACCATGCTGGTGGTGCCGCGCCGCACGATCAGCACATCGGGGTATGTTCGTTCGACGGGTTCCCGAAGTCGATCATCTATCTGGTCATACGCCTACGAGCCAGTTCCGTGATCTCCTCCGGTAGCGCATCGGCGGCCGGCAGCTGCGGCAGGAGGTCCGGTTCGAGCGTCATCGCGCGGAAGACGAGCGCGACGGTCACGTTGTGGCCGGGCTGGTGCACGATCTCGATGGGATCGCCGGTACGGATGTCTCCGGGTTCGGTCACGCGCAGATACGCACCCGGCAACGCGGCCTGCGTGAACTGCTTGATCCAGCCGTCGCGCTCCAGCCACCCCTGAAATGTCGCGCACGGAATCCGTGGGCACGACACCTCCAGGACCACCTTGGACCCGATGCGCCAACGCTCGCCGATCAGAGCCCCGTTGACGTCGAGGCCAAAGGTCGTGAGGTTCTCTCCGAAGGCGCCGTTGGCAAGCGGCCTGCCCAGCTCGTCCTGCCATCCGTCGTGGTCCTCGCGGGCATAGGCGTAGACGGCCTGGTCGGGACCGCCGTGGTGCTTCACGTCATAGACGCGGTCACCCGCGAGACCGACCGCGCCAGTGCCCTTGGGACCGGGAGCGCTGACGGCGACCGGACCGTCAACGGGCCGTTTGTCGATGCCTGTCGCGCTGAGGCCCTTCCACGGGTTGGGTCGAGGCTTGCCGACGTTGACGGAGAGGAGCTTCATGCGGGAGACGGTACGGTCCGCCAGACGCCAAAGCGACGCATTTAAACACCGAGTTCATGCACCGAGAGGATCTCGTCCGCCCACTGGGCCCGGCTTCCTGGGCCCCTGCCCAACCGCCCGCTCACGCGACCCCGTCCCAGCGCACCCCGCGCGGGCCGACAGCCCTACCTGGCCGCGGACCGTCCGCCTTTACGGCACCCGGAACTGGAATCGATCAGAGCTACAAACAGATCAAGGACGAGCTGGGCTGGCCCGCTTCGGCAGGAAGGTTGGAAAAGATTCAGTAGATGTACTTCGAACGGTGGAGGGCCCAGTAAATTTCCCCCTTACCGTCGCTCGCGACGTCGGCGACGACGAACACGTCCGAGTAGTAATCGTACTTCTTGCTGTAGCTCACCATTGGCGTGGAGCACGCGATGGCGCTTTCCCTGCGCGCGTTGAGAGCGTCGGTGAAGAGGCACATGGTTCTCTTGTAGTTCTTGTCGCCGCCACCGCCATTGTTTCTCCTGTTGACGTACAGGTAGACGTAGAAATGATTGAACCGGTGCATCGATCCGAAATGCTCGCTGAGCTCGTCCCAGGACATGGACAGGCTGGAGAAGACCTTGTAGCCGCTGCCGGACTTCCTCTTGGTGATGCAGTGGTCGATCTTGACGCCGCTGACC
>NZ_JBFANV010000046.1:0-83149 GCF_040674955.1 Nonomuraea sp. NPDC049695
GTTCATGCAGCGCCGCGGCCTCTGGGAGGAGATCCTGCGCGTCCAGGGGGTGGCGCTGGACGCGGCCGTACGGCTCGGCGACCAGCTGGCGCGGGCCCGCTGCCACAACAGCATCGCCCGCGCCCACGCCAGACTCGGCCGCGACGGCGAGGCGGTCGAGCACTTCGAGCACGCGGTCGAGCTGCACCGGGATCTCGGCGAACCGGTCCTGCACGCCCACGTGCGCCTGGGCCTGTCCGTCGTGCTGAGCCGGGCGCGGCCCGGCGCGGCGCTGGGCCACGCGCTGCACGCGCTGGAACTGTTCCGGCAGGCCGGGGACGTCGTCGGCGAGGCGCGGGCGCTGAACAACGCCGGATGGCTGCGAGCCGAGATCGGCGAGTACGACGAGGCGCTGGCCGACTGCCGCAGAGCCCAGCGGATCCTGGCCGACCTCGGATACGCCCAGGGCGAGGGGCACGCCTGGGACAGCGTCGCCCACGTGCTGCACCTCAAAGGCGACTTCGCGGAGGCGGTGACGTGCTTCGAGAAGGCGGCGGAGCTGCTGCGCGACTGCGACGACCCGCACGCCGCCGGTGAGACGCTGGTCCGCCTGGGCGAGACGCACGTGCGGACGGGTGACACCGCGGCCGCGCTCGACGCGTGGAAGCGCGCGGCGGAACTCTTCGACGCCCTCGACGACGAGCGGGCGGCGAAGGTCCGCGACCGCATCGCCGCCTACGACCGGCCGTGAGCTGCGGAGATCCGGGCCGTTGAGAATTCGTTGAGAAATCGCTCAGAGCTCTGGCGCAGGCTGCGACCGGCGGCGGGACAGCGGCGTGAACCGGCGTGACCGCTGCCGCACGGGCGGGCACTGGCCCGCCAGAACAACCGAAAGGAAATGGTTCATGCGCGTCGTGACCAGAATGGCCGACCGGCTCCTCGAGCGGATCGCACCGCACACGGTGGCCCGGGCGACCGACTGCGGCTACCAGTGCTGCAGCTTCCCGGCGTTCACCGCGAAGTACTGCTGCTACTACCCGAACGGTCACGTCTCCTGCGGCGGTTGCAAGTCATACATCTACTGCTCATAACCGCTTGTTTATCGGGTGCCCGGCTGGAAGGTCGGCCGGGCCCCTCACATGGAGGTGTCCCATGCCCTATCTGATCGCCGTCGTAGCCCTGGTCGGCGCACTGTGCCTCGTGGATCTGGTGTTGACGCTCGGCGTGGTCCGGCGGCTTCGGGAGCACACCAAGCTGCTGGACGGACTGTATGAAGCCGTCGATCTGATGGGCGGCCCTCTCGGGGGAGGCAGGCAGCTGTCCCCTGGCGACGTCGTCGGCGATTTCGAGGCGACGACCGTGGACGGGACCCGTCTCACCCGGGAGCTCCTGCCGGACGGGACCGTGGTCGCGTTCCTGTCGCCCGATTGCAGCGGCTGCCACGAGAAGCTTCCCGCCTTCGCCTCGTGGGCTGCCGGCCAGGACCGGTCTCGGGTGCTGGCGGTGGTCGACAACCGATCGGGTGACCCCGCTGAGATGGTCACCACGTTGCAGCCCGTGGCACAAGTGATCGTGGACAGTGCTGTGAGCGACGCGTTCGGCGTGCAGTCGTTCCCGACCTTCCTCCAGGTGGCCACGGACGGCAAGCTGCTCGCGGTGGCGCCTGAGATCTCCCGGTTGCCGGCCGGGTCGCCCGCGTGAGCGAGCCGGCACCGACACGGCGGGAGCTGGCACGGAACGCGGTACGCGCCGCCGCAATGGTGTGGCGGTCCGCGCCGATCCATGTCCTCGGCTACCTGGCGGTCACTCTGGTGGGCTCGGCCACGCCGGTCGCCGTGGCCTGGCTGACCAAGGCCGTGCTGGACGGGGTGGCGCGAGGGCAGACGAGCGCGCTGCTCAACCTGGCGGTGACGATCGCCGTCGTCACCGCCGTCGCCACGGCGGCGACGCACGCCGGACATTACCTGCGCGCCGAGGTGGACCGCCGCACCGCGCTGCGCGCCAAGGAGGAGCTGTTCGCGGCGGTCTGCCGCGTCACGGGACTGGCCCCGTTCGAGAGCCCCGCCTTCCTTGACCGGCTGCGCCTGGCCGAGCAGAGCGCGAGCAACCCGGGCAGGCTGGTGGACACCGCGCTCTCCGTCGCACGCGGCGCGGTGACCGTCGCCGGGTTCGTCGGCTCCCTGGCGCTGATCAACCCCGCGTTCACCGTCGTGGTCCTGCTGTCGGCCGTACCTGCTCTGATCATCGAGCTGCGGATGTCGCGGCAGCGGGTCGCGATGCTGTGGCGGATCGGGCCGGCCGAGCGCCGCGAGCTGTTCTACGCGCACCTGATGTCGACCACGGATGCCGCCAAGGAGATCCGGCTCTTCGACCTCGGCGCCTTCCTGCGTCTTCGCATGCTGGCCGAGCTGCGGACCGCCAACGCCGCTCGCCGCCGGATGGACCTGCGGGAGTTCTCCGTGCAGGCGAGCCTGTCGGGCGCGTCGGCGATCGTGGCCGGCGCGGGACTGGTCTGGACGATCCTCGCGGCCGGCCGCGGGCAGCTCAGCGTCGGCGACGTGTCGATGTTCGTGGCGGCCGTCGCCGGTGTGCAGGCGGCGCTGAACGTCATGGTGTCGGCCGGCGTGATGGTGTACGAGCAGTTGTTGATGTTCCACCACCACGTCACGATCGTGTCAGCCGACTCCGGCCTGCCGGCGCCGTCCCCAGGCCGGTCGCTGCCGCCCTTGCGCCGGGGCATCGAGCTACGTGACGTCTGGTTCCGCTACGGCCCGGACCATCCGTGGATCCTGCGCGGCGTCGATCTGTTCGTTCCCAACGGTGAGACGGTCGCGCTGGTCGGCCGGAACGGCGCAGGCAAGAGCACGCTGGTGAAGCTGCTGTGCCGGTTCTACGACCCGACCCGCGGGGCGATCCTGTGGGACGGCGTGGACCTCCGCGACGTGCCGCCGGAGACGCTGCGCGCCCGGATCGGCGCCGTCTTCCAGGACTTCGTGTCGTACGAGCTGACGGCGACCGACAACATCGCGGTCGGTGACCTCCCCGCCGCGCAGGACCAGGCCCGGATCGAACAGGCAGCGCGGGACGCAGGCGTCCACGACACCGTCGCGGCCCTGCCGTACGGCTATCGCACGCTGCTGAGCCGCGGATTCCCCGCCGACGAGGAAGAGGAGCAGGAGCAGGGTGTGCTGCTCTCCGGCGGGCAGTGGCAGCGGCTGGCGCTCGCCAGGGCGTTCCTGCGCCGCGACCGGGACCTGATGATCCTCGACGAGCCCAGCGCCGGCCTGGACCCGGAGGCCGAGCACGAGGTGCACAGTCAGCTCGCGAGGCTGCGGTCAGGACGCACCAGCGTGGTCATCTCCCACCGCCTCGGCGCGGTCCGTGACGCCGACCGGATCGTGGTGCTGACCGACGGCGTCGTCGCCGAGGAGGGCACGCATGCCGCGCTGCTGGCCGAGGGCGGCACGTACGCTCAGCTGTTCAACCGGCAGGCGGCCGGCTACCTGGACGAGGCGGGTCCGGCCGCCCCCGAGACGGCAGGAGCGCCGCGATGATCGCCGGCCTCGCTCTCATCGCCGTCGCCGGGGTCGCCCTCACCGTCGTCCTGCTGCGCCGCCGGTATCTGGTGGTGACCGTCGAAGGGGAGAGCATGCTGCCGTCGTACCGGCCCGGCGAGCGCGTGCTCGTCCGGCGGACGCCGCCGGACTCACTGCGCGCCGGGCAGGTCGCCGTGCTCAGCGGCTCCCCCCATGCCCCGTCCGGCGAGCGCCCGAGCGCACCCGACGAGATGAGCCTGAGCCCGCGCTGGATCATCAAGCGCGTCGCGGCCGTGCCGGGCGACCCGATACCGCGCGACACCGTCCCCGCCCTGCGCACCGCGCCGGGCACGCGGGTGCCGGCCGGGCGCCTGGTGATGCTGGGCGACAATCCGGACCGCTCGTACGACTCCCGCCTCGCCGGATACATGACGGCGGATCGCCTGTTCGGCGTGGTGCTGCGGAAGCTGGGATAGCCGCCGGCTCACATGCAGTCGTCCTTCAGCAGGCGATCGAGCTTGATGCTCAGATCGAGCAGCTCGGACCGCACCGACTCGAACTCCTGCCCGATCTCCGAACGCACGGTCGCGAACTCGTCGGCTATCCGCGTCGGGATGTAGTCGTCCGCGCCGGACGAGGCGACGAAGTGGGCGTTGACCTCCCGCCGGATGGCCGCGACCTCCACGTCGACGGCCGCGAACTGCTCGATCGTCTCGGTGCGCGCCGTCACCAGCTGCGCCTTCACGGCGGCGATCTCCGCCTCCAGGCGCTTGCCGCGTTCGTTGATCTCGTGAAGGAGGTGCTGCTCGCCATCGGCGCCGGTGAGCCGGCCGCACGTCTCGAGACCTTCGACACGGAGCTTCAGGTCAAGAATCTCCGCCTGTACGTCCACCCGTCATCGGACTTTCTGCTCTGGGGATACAACCGGCGTCAAGGAGTTCCGTGCCACCCCGCAGCCAGAAAGCGTGCGGGGTGCCACGGGGTGTGGTCTCACGACCTTGTTCTCCGCTTGCGCGGGTGACGCCCGTACGACCAGGTGAAGCCGTTCGGGTCTCCCCTCGACCATGTTGGCACTCCGCTGCCTAACGGCGTCCGCGCCCCGTTTCGTCCCTGCTCCTGGGTTGTCTGCTGACGCGGATTCCAGAGTCCGCCGCTGAGGAAGCACGGCGGAGTGGATCTGCTGACGTGTGTCCAACGTAGCCACCAAGGTCACCTCCCTATCGGTGATGGCTGGGTCTGGTCACTCCGGCCCGCCCCATCAGGCGGGGCGAGCCCCGGCCTTCAGGCCGGGGAGCGAGTGACACCTTTGCGCTTGCTGGATGGGACGCGGCGGGCCTTGGCCACCGCCCCCGCTTTCAGTAGCCATATGGTTGCAGTCAGTGAGCGAGCTTGGGCGCAGCTCGGTGAAATCGGGGTCGATTCTTTGCCTTGCCCGTGCTAGCGACGGTCCTCGATCTCCCAGAGGTGGTCGATGACGTGCCAGGCGAGGCGGCGCAGCGCGTAGCGCGGCGGCCAGCCGGTGGTCCGGGGCGGCTCCCACGGACGGGACAGGACGTCGGCCAGCTCCGCCCGCATCGCGTCGCGGTCGCCGGGCGACTTGTACGGCTTGTGGCGGACGTCCACTTTCCTGGCGTAGGCGCGCTCGGCGTTCAGCACGTGGTCGACGACGCGTGACAGGTCACGCCCACCGCCGCGCGGGCCCTTGCGGAGGTCCTCCGATGAGAGGGCGGCGGTCTCGTCGAAGAGGGCCCAGGCCGCCCGCAGCAGGGCCACGCCGCGTTCCGCCTCCGCCGCCGGCAGGGGCTCCTCGTCCAGGTCGGGGACCGCGTACGGCGCGCCGAAGTCCGTCATCTCGCTGCCGGGGACCCGCGCCACCACCACCGGGTCGCCCGGCGAGAACTCCAGCCCGGCTCGCGCGGCGATCACGCCGTAGCGGGGCTCGTACTCCATGAGCAGGTCCAGAGCGGCCTCCTCGCCCTTGGCGACGCGGCACCAGCCGGGCCAGTCGAGCGAGCAGGCGAACACCTTCTTCGGACCGGTTTCCAGGTAAACGCGGGTCATGGCGTACCAGCGTGCCATCCGTACCTGTCAGAACGGGTCAGGTTCAGATGAGGTCGATGAGGTCGGCCACCGAGTCGACCACCAGCGAGGGGCGGTAGGGGAAGCGGTCGATCTCCTCGCGCTGGGTGACGCCGGTGAGGACCAGGATCGTGAACAGGCCCGCCTCCATGCCGGAGACGATGTCGGTGTCCATGCGGTCGCCGATCATGGCGGTCGTCTCGCTGTGGCCCTCGATCTCGTTGAGTGCGCTGCGCATCATGCGGGGGTTGGGCTTGCCGACGAAGTAGGGGGCGACGCCGGTGGCCTTGGTGATGAGGGCGGCCACGGCGCCGCAGGCCGGCAGCGAGCCCTCGGTGGAAGGGCCGATGGGGTCGGGGTTGGTGGCGATGAAGCGGGCGCCGCCCTCGATGAGGCGGATGGCCCGGGTGATCTGGGTGAAGCTGTAGGTGCGGGTCTCGCCGAGCACGACGTAGTCGGGGTCGAGGTCGGTGAGCACGTAGCCGACCTGGTGCAGCGCCGTCGTCAGGCCCGCCTCGCCGATCACGTACGCCGAGCCGCCCGAGCGCTGGTCGTCGAGGAACTGGGCGGTGGCCTGCGCGGAGGTCCAGATGGAGTCGGGGGGCACCTCGAGGCCCGCCCCGGCCAGGCGCACCGACAGGTCGCGCGGAGTGTAGATCGAGTTGTTCGTCAGGACCCGGAACCGCTTGCCCGACTCGCTGAGCCGCTTGATGAACTCGTCCGCCCCGGGGACCGGGCGCCCCTCGTGGACGAGGACGCCGTCCATGTCTGACAACCAGGAATCGATCCGCTTGCGCTCAGTCACCTGCTCATCGTAGCGAGCGCGCCCTTTCGACTTCCCGCCCCCCGCATGAACAATGTTCTTCATGACATTCACTGAAGAAGCGCTTGATATCCGGGACGAGCTCGTCGAGCTCCGTCACTCGTTGCACACCACGCCTGAGCTGGGCCTGCAGCTGCCGCGTACGCAGGAGAAGGTCCTGGCCGCGCTGGAGGGCCTGCCGCTGGAGGTCAAGACGGGCACCTCGCTCAGCTCCGTCACGGCGGTGCTGAGGGGCGGCAGGCCAGGACCGGCCGTGCTGCTGCGCGGGGACATGGACGCGCTGCCCGTGGCGGAGAAGAACGACCTGCCCTACACCTCGCAGCTCCCCGGTCAGATGCACGCGTGCGGGCACGACCTGCACACCGCGATGCTGGCGGGGGCGGCGCGGCTGCTGAGCGCGCGGCGTGCGGAGCTCGCGGGTGACGTCATCTTCATGTTCCAGCCGGGCGAGGAGGGCTACGAGGGCGCCAAGCACATGATCGGCGAGGGCGTGCTCGATGCGGCGGGCGCGCGGCCCGTGGCGGCGTACGGGATGCACGTCGTCTCCGCGATGCTGCCGCCGGGGCTGTTCGCGTCGCGGCCGGGGCCGATCATGGCGGCGGCGGACACGTTCCTCGTGACGGTCAAGGGGCGCGGCGGGCACGGCTCCAGCCCGCACCGCTCGCTCGACCCGATCCAGGCGGGCTGCGAGATGGTGACGGCGCTGCAGACCATGGTGACCAGGGGGTTCGACGTGTTCGACCCGGTGGTGGTGACGGTGGGCAGCTTCCACGGCGGGTCGGCGGACAACGTGATCCCCGACGAGGCCCGGTTCGAGGCCACGGTGCGCACGTTCAGCAAGGACACCCGGACGAAGGTCAAGCGGCGGCTGGTGGAGGTGGTGCAGGGCATCGCGGCGGCGCACGGGCTGGAGGTCGAGGCGTCGTTCGGGATGGGCTACCCCGTGACGGTGAACAACGAGAGCGAGGCCGCGTTCGTGGGCAGGACGGCCGACGAGTTGTTCGGTCCCGGACGGTATTTCGTGTCGCCGCAGCCGGTCATGGGCTCGGAGGACTTCTCGTACGTGCTGGAGGAGGTGCCCGGCGCGTTCGTGTTCCTGGGCGCATGCCCGCCTGACCGGGACCCGGCCACCGCCCCCTACAACCACTCCCCCGAGGCGATCTTCGACGACTCCGTGCTGCCCGACGGAGCCGCGCTCTACGCCTCGCTCGCCCACGCCAGGCTGTCGTGACCATGCGGGCGTGGGTGGTGGCCGAGCCGGGGCCGATGGCGACGCGGCCGCTGGAGCTCGTCGAGCGCGACGTGCCCGAGCCGGGGCCCGGCGAGGTCCTGGTACGGGTCGAGGCGTGCGGCGTCTGCCGTACGGACCTGCATCTGGCGGAGGGCGACCTCCAGCCGCGCCGGCCGCGGACCACGCCCGGACACCAGGTGGTGGGGCGGGTGGAGGGCACGGGCGAACGGGTGGGCGTGGCCTGGCTCCGCTCCACCTGCGGCACGTGCCGCTACTGCCTGCGGGGGACGGAGAACCTCTGCCCGCGCTCCGCTTATACGGGGTGGGACGCCGACGGCGGGTACGCCGGCTACCTCGTCGCGCCCCGCGACTACGTCTACCCCCTGCCCGAGGACGTGCCCGCCGAGCGGCTGGCGCCGCTGCTGTGCGCCGGGATCATCGGCTACCGGGCGCTGCTGCGCTGCGATCTGCCGCCGGGCGGGCGGCTGGGGATCTACGGGTTCGGGGCCTCGGCCCACCTGACGGCGCAGGCCGCCATCGCCCAGGGCGCCGTCGTGCACGCGGTGACCAGATCCGCGGCCTCCAGGGCGCTCGCGCTCGAGCTGGGCGCCGCGTCCGCGGGCGACATACCGCCCGAACCGCTGGACGCGGCCATCCTGTTTGCACCGGTAGGTAGCCTGGTACCACCAGCGCTCGAAGCGCTCGACCGGGGCGGCACGTTGGCCATCGCAGGAATTCATCTGACCGATGTGCCCGTTCTGAACTACGAGCGGCATCTTTTCCAGGAGCGCACGCTGCGTAGCGTGACGGCCAACACGAGGGCCGACGGGCGGGCCTACCTGGAGCTGGCGCTGGCGCATCCGCCACGCGTGACGACGACGCTCTACCCGTGGGAAGAGGCGGACCGCGCGCTCACCGATCTGGCGAACGACCAGGTCAACGGAGCGGCCGTCTTGGTGATGAGCTGACCGATTACTTGACGGAGCTTAGCTCCACTCCGCACACTGATGAAGGAAAGTTACATTAGCCTCACAACCACTGGAGATTATTGACGCGGGTCGGGCGCGATCGTAGTGTCCGGTCAATCCCTACAGATCATCGACAGGTCCCGACATCTCCCCGGAGCGGCAAATGAAACGACTGGCAGCGGTAGTTGCGTTGCTGGGTCTTGCCACCGCGACAGCGGCGTGCAGCGGTGGTTCCACCAACAAATCCAGTGGCTCGGGCGGCGGCGGCGGGCTCTTCACCACGATCGACGTGAACAGGCCCGGCATCGACGCGAGCGGCCCGGCGAACCCGTGGGCGCCGAAGGGCAACTCCTTCATCGGCTACAACGCGATGAAGCTGGGCTGGGTCAAGAACCACCTGACCGACCCGAACCAGTTCTACCCCGGTATCGCCGCCAGTTGGGAGATCGCTCCCGACAACTCCTCGGTCACCATCCACATCCAGCCGAACGCCAAGTGGTCCGACGGCAAGCCGGTGACGGCCGAGGACGTCAAGCTCTCCCTGGGGCTGGCCTCCACGACCGGCAGCACCGCGTTCGCGATCACGCCGGGCGCGGCGGGCGTGGCGGCCGACGTCCAGGTGGTGGACGACAAGACGGTCAAGGTCTCCCAGGACATGAAGAACCCGAGCATGAAGTTCGCCCGGGGCGTCATGGACAACTGGGTCGTGCCCGCGCACGTCTGGAGCAGCCTGCTGCCCGCCGACTTCTGGGACAAGCTCAAGGCCTCCAGGGGCACCGGCGCCGAGGCCGACAAGGACCGCGAGGAGATCCTCGCCATCGGCCAGAAGGTGCTCGCCTTCGCTCCGCCGAAGGACGTCTCGGCCGGGCCGTTCACGCTGGAGCGGGTCAACCCCGGCGAGGCGCTGCTGGTCAAGAACAAGAACTTCTACAACGCCGCGAACGTCGCTCCCGCGCAGGTGAAGTTCCTCAACTACAGCGGCAACGAGCAGATCTGGAACTACCTGTCCGCCGGCAAGCTCGACCACTCCGGCTTCGTCGCCGCTCCGACGGACGTGATGACCCGGATCAAGAACGCTCCCGGCTCCCAGCTGATCAAGGGCTTCTCGCCGGTGGCCGTCGGCCTGGCGTTCAACCAGTCGAAGAAGCCGTACGACAACGTGCACGTGCGGCGCGGCCTGGCCTACCTGATCGACCGCGACCAGGTGACCAAGGTGGCCTCGCCCGAGGGCGGCACCGCGGCCGTGACGACCTCCGGCATCCACCAGAAGCCCGCCCAGGAGTGGCTCGGCTCCGAGCTGTCGACCCTTGAGCCGTACAAGCACGACGTGGCCAAGGCGGAGGCCGAGTTCAAGGAGGCCGGTCTGCAGAAGAAGGGCGGCAAGTGGGCGCTGGCCGACGGCTCGCCGTGGAAGGTCAGCATGCACGCGCCGTCCGGCTTCTCCGACTGGATCTCCGCTCAGGAGAACATCAAGAGCCAGCTCATCGAGAACGGCGTGGACGCCGAGGTCGTGACCGCGGCGGACTACCCGGTCTACCTCGAGGAGCTCGCGGCCGGCAAGTACGACGTCGGCTTCTGGCTGATGGCGCTCGGCCCGGCGCCGTACGACATCTTCCAGCGCCTCTACGGCGCCTCCAACGGCTGGACCAACGTCGCCGGCAAGGTCGCGCACAGCGCCCCCGGCAAGGGCGGCAACTGGATGGGCAGCGCCGAGGAGATCGACGTCCAGGGCGTCGGCAAGGTCAACCCGGGTGAGCTCACGGCCAAGCTGAACGCGGCCACCGCCGACCAGGCCAAGCCGATCATGTTGCAGCTGGCCAAGACGGCCAACCAGGACCTGCCGGCCATCCAGCTCTGGGACTACGTGAACACGCAGTTCACCAACACCAGCCGGTTCACCGGCTGGCCGGAGCAGGACAGCGACCTCCTGCGCCTGCCCGCGGGCGTCTGGATCCAGCTGGGCCTGATCAAGGCGAAGCAGTAGAGAAAGAACGCATGGTAGCTATCGCACGACGACTCGCGGGCCACCTGGCCCGCGGGATCGTCATGATCCTCGTCGTAGCCACGATCAGCTTCTTCATCGTAAGGAGCATTCCCGGCGACCCGGTCGCCGCGAACGTGCAGAAGCTGATCCAGTCGGGCATGGACCCCCAGACGGCCGAGCAGGCGACGCGCGTGCTGTACGGGTTCCAGCCGAAGGGCTCGCTCTGGGAGCAGTACACCCAGTACATGGGCGGCCTGCTCCACTTCGACCTGGGCCAGTCGGTCACCCACGCGGGCGCGCCGGTCACCCAGGTCCTGGGTGAGGCGGCCAAGTGGACCGTCATCCCGGTGCTGGCGGGAACGCTGCTCAGCTTCCTGGTCGGCATCGTGATGGGCGTCTACGCCGCCATCAAGCGCTCGGGCAAGCTCGGCGACATCCTGGCCATCTCGGGGTCGCTGCTGCACGGCGTGCCGCAGTACGTGCTGGGCCTGCTGCTCAGCGCGATCTTCGCGACGCTGATCCCGATCCTGCCGGCTGACGGGCCCGTGGACATCCTGTTCGAGCCCGGGTTCAACGCCGGCTACATCGGCTCGCTGGTCGAGCACGCGGTGCTGCCGGTGCTGACGTACGCGCTGGCGGCCTACGGCGGATGGATCCTGGCGATGAAGTCGAGCGTGGTGACCGTGCTCGGCGACGACTTCATCCTGGCGGCGGAGCTGCGCGGGATGAAGCGGTCGATCATCTTCAGGTACATCGCGCGCAACGCGATCCTGCCGCTCTTCACGATCCTGGCGCTCTCGCTCGGCGTGCTGCTCGGCGGCGCGGTGTTCATCGAGCGGATCTTCAACTATCCGGGACTGGGCCTGCTGCTCCTCGACAGCATCACCATGCGTGACTACGCGCTGATGGGCGGGGCGTTCCTGCTGATCACGGTCTCCATCATCGTGGCGAACATCCTCGCCGACCTGTTCTACTCCGTGATCGACCCGCGGGTCCGCAGCGGCGAGGAGGTGTCGGGATGAGCGTGCTCCTGGAGGGCTCGTCGACGAGCGCCACGATGCGCCGCAACTTCTGGGCGGGCGTGTGGCGGGTGATGAAGCGCAAGCCCAGCCGCATGGTGGGCGTCGTGCTCATACTCGGGTTCGTGTTCATGGGCGTGTTCGGGCCGATGTTCTACCCCGCCCAGCTGGACCGCGACCCGAACGCGATCACCAGGCCGCCGAGCTGGGAGCACTGGCTCGGCACCGACGACCAGGGCAGGGACGTGATCGCCCTGGTGGTCACCGGGTCGCGGTACGTGCTGCTGGCCGCGCTGGTGACCGCCGTCATCACCGTGGTCGTGGGCGCCGGCATCGGGCTGTTCTCCGGCTTCAAGCGGGGCCGCTGGGACAACGTGCTCATGCGGCTCACCGACATGAAGCTGACCATCCCCGGCCTGCCGCTGCTGCTGGTGCTCTCCACCGTGTGGAAGTTCGGCAGCGCGATCCAGATGGGCCTGGTGCTGGGACTGCTCAGCTGGGGCGGCGTGGCGCGCGCGGTGCGCTCGCAGACGCTGTCGCTGCGCGAGCGGGGCTTCATCGAGGCGGCGCGCGGGCTCGGCCTGTCCACGACGCACATCGTGAGCAAGGAGCTGCTGCCCAGCATGGCGCCGTACATCGCGATGAACATGCTCATCGCGGTCACCGGCGGCGTCTACGCGCAGGTCGGCCTGTTCTTCCTGGGCGTGCTGCCGTACGAGTCGAACAACTGGGGACAGATGCTCAACACGGCCGTGTTCCGCTCGGGGGCGCTCACGGTACCGAGCGCGCTGGGCTTCCTCATCGGGCCGTTGCTGGCGATCCTGTTGTTGACGCTGGCCATCGTGCTCGTGGTCGACGCCATGGACGAGATCTTCAACCCCCGGCTGCGCGAGGAGTAGGCAAGTGACTCAAACGGCGCCGGGAGTGCGCATCGACGGCCTCACGGTCGTCTACAAGACCCCCGCGGGCGAGCTGCCCGCCGTCAGGAACATCAGCCTGACCCTGGAGCCCGGCTCGATCACCGGCATCGTCGGCGAGTCGGGGTCCGGCAAGTCCACGCTGGCCCTGTCGCTGCTCAACGCCGTCCAGCCGCCCGGCAGGATCGCGGCGGGCAGCGTCGAGATCGACGGGCTCGGCGACGTGGTCGGCCTGCAGGGCGAGCAGCTGCGCAAGGCCAGGGGCAAGCACATCGGGTACGTCTTCCAGGCCGCCCAGAACTCCCTCAACCCGCTCAAGACGGTCGGCAAGCAGCTGCTCGACCTGGGCCGCTCGCACGGTGTCGAAGACCTGCGCGGCCTGGTGCGCGAGGCCAAGGAGCTGCTCGGCCGGATGGGGCTGGACGGGGCCAGGGTGCTCGACTCGCACCAGCACGAGCTGTCCGGCGGCATGCGCCAGCGGGTCGGCATCATGCTGGCGCTGGTGCTCAACGCCCACCTGGTGGTGCTGGACGAGCCCACGACCGCGCTCGACATGATCACCCAGGCGAACATCCTGAAGATCGTCCGCGAGGTCCACGCGGAGCGCGGGCTGACCACGCTCGTCATCACGCACGACATCGGCGTGGTGGCCGAGGTGGCCGACCGGCTGGCCGTCATGTACGGCGGGCGGCTGGTCGAGCAGGGCCCCACCAGGGAGGTGCTCGGCGCGCCGAAGCACCCCTACACCAGGGGCCTGATCAAGGCCATCCCCCGGCTCGTCGGCGACATCGACGAGGCCCGGGCACTGCCGGGCCGGCCGCCGACGCTGGCGACCGTGCCGAAGGAGGGCTGCGTGTTCAGGGAGCGCTGCCCGCTGCGCATGGACGTGTGCGACACCGTCGATCCGGACGCGGTCGCGGACGGGTCCAGGGTCGTGGCCTGCCACGCCGTGGCCGTGAACGCGAACGTGAAGGAGCACGCATGATCACTGGGACCGGCGTCGTCAAGACGTTCAAGCAGCGCGGCAAGATGCTGGGCGCCCGTGAGGTGCGCGCGCTGCGCGGTGTCGACTTCGCGATCCCGAAGGGCGGCGCGGCCTCGTTCATCGGCGAGTCCGGGTGCGGCAAGACCACGCTGGGCCGGATCATCGCGGGGCTGGAGGACTACGACGAGGGCGAGATCCTGATCGACGGCGTCTCCATGTCGCCGCTCAAGCCCAAGCAGCGCCATCCGCACTTCCGCAAGATCCAGATGATCCACCAGGACCCGTACTCGGCCCTGAACCCGACCAGGACCATCCACCAGACGCTGTACGCCCCGCTGAGCCTGCGGGCCAAGCAGACCGGGCGATCGGGGTCGTGGATCGACGAGCGGGCGGCCGAGGTGCTGTCCCTGGTGGGGCTCGACCCCGGCACGGTGCTGTCGCGCTACCCGCACCAGCTGTCCGGCGGCATGCGGCAGCGCGTGGTCATCGCCCGCGCGCTGACCGTCGACCCGGAGATGCTCGTCGCGGACGAGGCCGTCTCGATGATCGACGTGTCGCTGCGGCTGGGCATCCTGGCGCTGCTGAAGGACCTGCGCGAGCGGCTCGGCGTGAGCGTGCTGTTCATCACGCACGACGTCGCCACGGCCCGCTACATCGGGGACGACGGCGAGCTGTACGTCATCTACCGCGGCCAGGTCGTCGAGCGCGGCCCGGTGGACACGGTCATCGCCGATCCCGTGCACCCGTACACGCAGTCGCTGCTGTCCGCGATCCCGGTGCTGCACGGCCTGGAGGAGCCCGGCGAGCAGCCGGTGACGCCGCTGGAGTCGCTGGACGAGAGCCAGTCGGACGAGGGCTGCCTGTTCGCCCGCCGCTGCCCGTTCAGGGGCGAGCGGTGCACGACCGAGCGGCCGCTGCTGCACGTGTTCTCGCCTCGCGAGAACACCAATAGACACAGCACGATTGGTTTGGAGGCCGACGAAGTCGGGCTCCGAACCGAGGGGGTGCCGCAGGAGCACGCGTGCTTCTACCCCGAGCGCCGCAACGTGATCGCCCGCCCGATGAGCGAGGTGTGATGTCCCACGCTGTCCGGGCCGTGGATCTGGCCGCGGATCTGGCCGCGGATCTGGCCGCGGATCTGACGGAGGCGGCCGAGGTCGCCACCGCCGCGCTGACGCTGGACGCCGACGAGGCCGCCGGCCTGGTCGGCTACCTGGCGCGCCCTCCGGCGGAGCGGCGCTGGACGGCGCTGGCCACCGACGGCGGCGTGGTGATGGCGTCGCTGTCGGCCGGGGACCCGGCGGCCGGGCACATCGACCTGCTGGCCGTGCACCCCTCCGCGCAGGGGCAGGGCCGCGGGCGCGCGCTGGTGCGGGCGGCCGAGGAGTGGCTGCGGGACCAAGGCGCGCGGCAGGCGCGCTTCGCCGGCAACCCGCCGTGCTACGCCTGGCCGGGCATCGACGTACGCTACACCGCCGCCGCCTGCCTGGCCGAGAGCCTCGGCTACGAGCGCTACGACGTGGCCTGGAACATGACGGCCGACCTGAGCGCCGACCTGTCCGTCGAGGACGAGGTGCGGCGCCTGGAGGAAGCCGGCGTGCGTGTGCTCGAGGCCGGTGATGACCGGGAGCGCGTCGCCGCGTTCGTCGGGAAGCACTGGAACGAGCGCTGGGCCTGGGAGGCCACGCACGCGGCCGGGCTGCACTACGCCGAGCGCGACGGGCACGTCCTGGGCTTCGCCGCCTGGGGCGCCCGGCCCGGCTGGTTCGGGCCGATGGGGACCTCGCCGGACGCCCGCGGGCTGGGCGTGGGACGTGTGCTGCTGCGCAGGTGCCTGGCGGACCAGCGGGCCGCCGGGCAGGCCAGCGCGCAGATCGGGTGGGTAGGGCCGTTGCGGTTCTACTCGCACGCCGTCGGCGCGCGAGCGGAACGCGTCTTCTGGCTCTACCGGCGCGACCTGGCGTGATGCCGCTAATAGAGCAGTGGTCCTTCAGGGGTTCCCGGTGGCGGGCAGAGGCCGCGGGGGTCCTCGCCGGCGTCCAGGCTGCGGGTCAGCGTGTCGGAGCCCCACAGGTGGTCCATGAACAGGTCGGGGCCCCACCAGCGCAGGTCGTCCGGGAAATAGAGAGTGCGGGCCACGTACAGCATGGACAGGCCCGTCAGGACGGGCCTGAACGCCTCGCGGTCGTGCACGTGGAGCTGGACGCCGCGCACGGCGACGCCCGCGTGCTTGTGGAAGGTGGGCGTGAACCACGTCTCCCTGAACCGCACGCCCGGCAGGTCCAGCGCGGCCAGCGCGGGGGCGAACCCGGCGTCCGCGTACGGGGCGCCGATCAGCTCGAAGGGCCTGGTCGTGCCGCGCCCCTCGGAGAAGTTGGTGCCCTCGAACAGGCCGGTGCCCGGGTAGACCAGCGCGGTGTCCGGGGTCGGCATGTTGACCGACGGCATCACCCACGGCAGCCCCGTCTCGGCGAACGTCATGTCGCGCCGCCAGCCCTCCATCTCGACCACGCGCAGGTCCACGTCGAACCCGAACAGCGTGGCCAGCTCCCCCGCCGTCCTGCCGTGCCGGACCGGCAGCGGGAAGCGGCCCACGAAGCTGGCGAACGCGGGGTCGAGCAGCGGCCCCTCCTGAACCGTCCCGCCGAGCGGGTTGGGCCGGTCCAGCACCACGAACCGGAGCCCGAGGCGGGCGGCCGAGGCCAGCAGGTCGTACATCGTCCAGACGTAGGTGTAGAACCGGGTGCCCACGTCGGCGATGTCGAAGACCAGCGTGTCCACGCCGGAGGCCGCGACCACCCGGTCCAGCGCCTCGCCCTCGAGCTTGTGGGTGTCGAACACCGGCAGCCCGGTCTTCTCGTCCACGGTGTCGGCCTCGCTGCCGGCCGCCTGGGCGGTGCCGCGCATGCCGTGCTCGGGCCCGAACAGGGCCGTCAGGTTCAGCCCGGCGGCCAGCAGCGCCTCGGGGGTGGGGGTGAGATCGGGAAGGACTCCGGTGGGGTTCGTGATCAGGCCGAGGCGGGCGCCGCCCGCGAGGGCGGGGTCCGCGGTCAGCCGTTCGGCTCCGGTTCGTACATGTGGCATGAAAGCCATTGTCTGAAAGATATTTACAAGTGTGAAGGAGAGGGTGGAAATTAGCGTCATGACTGATCCGCTACCCGAGCTGTCCACCGAGCAGAGCGATCCTCGCTACAGCCAGATCGACCGGCTGCCGACCGATCAGATCGCCCGGCTCATGAACCAGGCCGACGCCGCCGTGCCCGCCGCCGTCGCGGTGGTCATCCCGGCGATCTCGGCGGCCATCGACGCGATCGCCGCCAGGATGGCCGAGGGCGGCCGGCTGCTGTACGTCGGCGCCGGCACGTCGGGTCGGCTGGCCGTGCTCGACGCCAGCGAGTGCCCGCCCACGTTCGGCACCGATCCGTCGCTGGTGCAGGGCGTCATCGCGGGCGGGCCGGACGCGCTCACCCGGTCCGTCGAGGGTGCGGAGGACGACGCCGAGGCGGGCGCCGCCGCGTTGAAGGACCTGGAGGTGGGGCCGCTCGACTCGGTGGTCGGCGTGTCCGCCAGCGGGCGGGCGCCCTTCGTGCTCGGCGCGCTGGCCGAGGCGTCCGCTCGGGGCGCGCTCACCGTGGGCCTTTCGTGCAACGACGGCGCGCCGCTGTCGGCCGCCGCCGAGCACGCGATCGAGGTCGTCGTGGGTCCCGAGGTGGTGACCGGCTCGACCAGGCTCAAGGCGGGCACGGCCCAGAAGCTCGTGCTGAACATGATCTCGACGATCTCGATGGTCAAGCTCGGCCGTACGTACGGGAACAAGATGATCGAGATGTCGGCGATGAACAGCAAGCTGGCCGGGCGCGCGCTGCGCATGGTCAGCGACATCACCGGCGCCGACCGCGCGACGGCCGAGGCGGCGCTGGACGCGTCCGGCGGCCAGGCGAAGATCGCCGTGCTGATGATCCAGCACGGGATCGACGCCGAGGGGGCCCGCGCGCTGCTGGAGTCGCACGGGGAGCGCCTCAGCGACGCGCTCAGCGGCTGACCGGTCCGGCGCGGCGAGGGGCCGCGGCGAGGGCGGCCCACCACGCGCCACGGCCGCCCACAGGACGCGCCGCACGCCCGCAGGACGCCTCACGCCCGCAGGACGCGCCTCGGGACGACGGGCGCCCCGCACGACGGCGCCCCGCACGACGGCGCTGCGCACGACGGGCGCCGCGAGCATCGGGCAGGGGCCGGATACGAGGGGACGAGGGGGACGGGGATGGGTGATCGGCTGGGTGATCGGCTGCCTGATCGACTGGGGTCGATCCTGGCGGACGGGGTGCCACGCGTGTGCTCGGCCGCGGTCGCGCTGATCGCCGTGGACGGCCGCCTGGCGGCCGCGGCCGCGACCGGCGAGCTCGTCCGCTACACCGACGCCGAGGGGAGCCTGGCCCCGGAGCGCCCGCCCGCGCGGCGGGACTCGATCTTCGACCTGGCCTCGATCAGCAAGCTGTTCACCACGGCCGTCCTGCTCTCGCTGACCGAGGAGGGCAGGCTCGGCCTGGACGAGCCGGTGGCCACGTGGATACCGGGCGCCGACGGCCGGATCACGCCACGCCGCCTGCTCACCCACACGGCGGGCCTGACCCCGACCCGCCGCATCGACCTGGAGCTGCCCGGCGCGGACGCCTCCGCGCGCATGGCGGCGATGCTGGACACGCCGGTCACCCACCCCTTCGGCGGCCCGTACCTGTACAGCGACGTCGGCATGGTCATGGCGGGCCGGGTCGCGGAGCTGGCCGGCGGAGCGCCGCTCGACGCGCTGGTCCGGGCGCGGGTCACGGGCGTGCTGGGCCTGGCCGACACGGGCTACCGGCCCGCGGCGCTGCCGCGGATCGCCGCCACCGAGTGGAAGCCGGAACGCCAGGGGCCGGGCCCGTCGGGCTGCGTGCGCGGCGAGGTGCACGACGAGACGGCGTACGCGCTGGGCGGCGTGGCGGGGCACGCGGGAGTGTTCGCCACGGCCGGGGACCTGCTGGCCTTCGGCGAGGCGCTGCGGCTCGGCGGCGGGCCCGTGCTGCGCCCGGAGAGCGTGGCCGAGATGCGGCGCGACCAGGGCGCCGAGGGCGCGCCCTTCCGCCACGGGCTGGGCGTGCGCATCGGCGACCCGGCCATCGTCGGGCCGCTGACCGGCGCTTTCGGCCACTCCGGCTTCACCGGCACCTCGCTGGTGGTCGATCCCGCGCGCCGCCTGACGGTGGTGCTGCTGACGAACGCCGTCCACCCGGTACGGGGCCGCGACGGCATCCGCGAACTGCGCCACGCGGTGGCCGCCGAAGCGCTGCGCCTCCATGACCTCGCCCTTTGACAGGACGTAATTACAACACCACAAATAGCTTATTGCTCCACCCGAAACTGTGTGTGAAGGTACGTGGAAGACGACCGGACATCCTCCGGACGCATTCAAGGTTCCTTTCACCAGAAGGGCCTCCGGGGGCAAAAATTGGATGGACCTCCATCGTCCGTGCAAAACCGATTTACCCAGCGATTTGCTGGAATGGGCAGATTCGGCGTGGTCTGGTCGGGCCAGGTCGTCACCCTCGTCGGTAATTCCGTACTGCGCTTTTCCCTGGTCATCCAGGCATGGACCGTGGAGCACCAGGTCACCCAGGTCGTGGCGCTGTCGCTCTGCGCGCTGCTCCCCCAGCTGCTGCTGAGCCCCACGGCCGGGGCCATCGTCGACCGGTGCCGCAAGCGCACCGCCCTGCAGCTGGCCGACGCGGGCGGTCTCGTCGCCGTCGGGGCCATGGCGGCCGTGTACTTCCTCGGCGACCTGCACCTCTGGCAGGTCTATCTGACGGTCGCGCTGCTCGGCGCCTCGGCGGCGTTCCAGTTCCCCGCCCTGTCCTCGGCGGTGCCGCTGCTGGTGGACAAGGAGCAGCTCCAGCGGGCCAACGGGCTGCTGGCCACCGCCAAGAGCGTGGCCGACGTCGGAGGTCCCGCGCTGGCCGGGCTGCTCGTGGTGACCGGCGGGCTGGGCGCGGTGCTCTGGATCGACCTGCTGAGCTTCGCGGTCGCGCTCGTGACCGTGCGCGTGGTGCGCATGGCCGGTGACGCGCCCGGCTCGGCCTCCGAGCGCAAGCGGCTCGGGGCGGACTCGCTGGAGGGGCTGCGCCACCTGTTCGCCGAGCCCAGCCTGCGCGGCCTGATCCTGGTCTTCTTCACCGTGAACCTGGTGATGGTGTTCGGGTTCGCCGTCGTGCAGCCCATGATCCTGGCCAGGACGGGCAGCGACGTCTCCGCGCTGGCCAGCGTGAACGCCGGCATCGGCGTGGGTGGCATCACGGGCGGGCTGCTGCTGGCCGCCTGGGGCGGTCCGAAGAACCGCGTACGCGGCATGATGCTCGGCGTCGTCGGCATGTGCCTCAGCGCCCAGATCGTCATGGCCATGGTGCACGGGGTCGTGGCGTGGACGGCGGCCATCCTCGTGGGCGCGCTGATCATGCCGATCGTCAACGGCTCGCTGCAGTCGGTCATCCAGACCAAGGTGCCGAAGGAGCGGCAGGGCCGGGTGTTCGGTGCCGTCATGTTCGTCGCGCAGATCTCCTCCCCGGTGGCCATGGCCCTGTCCGGGCCGCTGGCCGACGGCGTCTTCGAACCCCAGGCCGCCGCGGGCACCGGCCTGCCGGGGCTGCTGCGGCCCCTGGTGGGCACCGGGCCGGGCAGCGGCATGGCGACGATGCTGCTGATCGCCGGCCTCCTGGGCACGGGCGCCGCCCTGTGGGGGCTGGCCCGCCGCACTGTGCGCCACATCGACGTGCTGACGCCCGATCTCGAGAAGCAACCCGCGGGAGGCTGACCATGACCACCAATCCGTTCGAGGACGAGAACGGCCTCTACCTGGTGCTGGTGAACGGTGAGAACCAGCACTCGCTCTGGCCGGCCGACATCGACGTGCCCGCGGGCTGGCGGGTGGCCCTGCCGTCGAGCTCCCGTGCCGCGTGCCTGGAGTACATCGAGACGCACTGGACGGACATGCGCCCGGCCGGCCTCGTTCGGGCCTCCGAATGAGCCATCCGATCCATGAGGTCTTCGCCCGGCAGGCGGCGCGGACGCCCGGCAGGACGGCGCTGGTCTGCGGCGCGGAGCGGCTGACCTACGCCGAGCTGGACGCGCGGTCCTCGGCGCTCGCGGACGGTCTCGACGTGCCGCCGGGCACCCTGGTCGGGGTCCGCATGGAGCGCGGCCCCGGCCTGGTGGTCGCGCTGCTGGCCGTGCTGAAGCGCGGTGCCGGCTATCTGGTGCTCGACCCGGACTTCCCCGAGGAGCGGCTGCGCGGCATGGTCGAGGACGCGGGCGCCGCCGCGGTCCTCTCCCCCGAGGGCGTCGAACGGCTCCCCCACCCGGCCCGGCACAACGGCGTCGCGTGCGTGATGTTCACCTCCGGCTCCACCGGACGGCCCAAGGGGGTCGCCGCGCCGCACCGGGCGATCGTGGCGACGGTGACGGGGCAGGAGTACGTGCCGTTCGACGCGGTGTGGCTGCAGTGCTCGCCGGTGTCGTGGGACGCGTTCGCGCTGGAGCTGTGGGGGCCGCTGCTGTCGGGCGGCACCTGCGTGCTGCTTCCCGGGCAGCGGACCGACCCGCTGGTGATGGCGCGGCTGGCCGCCGAGCACCGGGTCACGTGCATGTACCTGTCGAGCAGCCTGTTCAGCGTGATCGTGGACGAGTGCCCGCAGACGCTCGACGGCCTGCGGCACCTGATCGTGGGCGGCGAGGCGCCGTCGCCCGAGCACGTCAGACGCGCCCTCGAGCGCTGCCCCGGCCTGCGGCTGAGCAACGGGTACGGCCCGGTCGAAGGCATGATCTTCATGACGACGCACCCGATCGCCTCCGTGGACGGGCCGGTGCCCATCGGCACGCCGCTGGCGGGCAAGCGCGTGTACGTGCTGGACGAGCGGCTGCGGCCGGTCCCGGACGGGGAGGTCGGCGAGCTGTACGCGGCCGGGGACGGCCTGGCCCTGGGCTACCTGGGGCAGCCGGGGCTGACGGCCGAGCGGTTCGTGGCGGATCCCTTCGGGGACCCGGGCACCCGGATGTACCGGACGGGCGATCTCGTGCGGCTCTCGGGCGGCGTCCTGCGGTACGCGGGGCGGGCGGACGAGCAGGTGAAGATCCGGGGGTTCCGGGTCGAGCCCGCCGAGGTGGCGGACGTGCTGGCGCGCCATCCGTCCGTGGCCCGGGCCGGCGTGGTGGCCAGGGAGGACACACCCGGCGAGAAGCGGCTGGTCGCGTACGTGGTGGCGGCGCCCGCCGATCAGCCCGGTCTCCCAGGCGCACGCACACGGGTCCACGACGACGGGACGCCGTGGCACGAGCCCGTGGACGTCGAGGCGCTGCGTGCCTACGCGACGGCCGTGCTGCCGGAGTTCATGGTGCCGTCGGCGTTCGTCGTGCTGCCAGGGCTGCCCCTGACGCCGAGCGGGAAGCTGGACAGGTCCCGGCTGCCCGCGCCGGCGCACGAGCAGGGCGGCTCCGGAGCGGCGCGCGACGAGGCCGAGAAGGCGTTATGTGAGCTGTTCGCCGAGGTGCTCAAGGTGCCCAGGGTCGGCGTGGACGACGACTTCTTCGCGCTGGGCGGCGACTCGCTGACGGTGGCCAGGCTGCTCAGCAGGATCCACGCCGAGCTGGGAGCCGAGGTGGGCGTCAGGACCCTGTTCGAGACGCCCACCGTGGCGGCCATCGCCGAGCACGTCAGGCGGCAGGCCGGGGAGCGGGCCGAACCCGTGGCCCCGCCCGCGAAGGAGCCCGCGGAGGAGGCCGCGCTGCCGCTGTCGTTCGCGCAGCGCCGCCTCTGGTTCCTCGACCAGATCGACGCGGGCGTGGCCTACAACATGCCCATGCTGGTACGGCTGCACGGCCCGGTGGACGCTGCGGCTCTGCGCGGCGCGCTGGAGGACGTGGTGGCCAGGCACGAGGCGCTGCGTACCGTCTTCACCGTCCACGACGGCGAGCCCGCCCAGCGGGTGCTGCCGGCTGAGGAGGCCAGGCCCGGCTTCAGCGCCGTCGAGGTCCCGGCCGCCGAGCTGGACGCGCGCGTGGCCGAGGCGGCCGGGCACCGCTTCGACCTGGCCGCCGAGCTGCCGATCCACTCCGTGCTGTTCACCACCGGGCCGGACGAGCACGCGCTGCTGCTGGTCATGCACCACATCGCCACCGACGGATGGTCGCTGCCGCCGTTCATGCGCGACCTGTCACGCTGCTACGCGGCCCGGCTCGAAGGGACGCGCGCCGAGCTGCCGCCCCTCCCGACCCGGTACGCCGACCACGCGGTGCGGCAGCGCGAACGCGTGGACGCGCTGACCGCCTCCGAGCTCGCCTACTGGCGCGAGACGCTGAAGGGCCTGCCCGAACGGCTCCCGCTGCCACGCAGGGCGGCGGGCCCGGCGAAGACGGCCGAGACGGCGGGGGCGGCCGACACGGTGGTCAGGCTGGTCGGCCCGGAGCTGCACGGGCGGCTGGTGGAGCTGGGCAGGCAGCGCGGGGCCACGCTCTTCATGGTGCTCCAAGCGGCCCTCGCCGTCGTGCTCAACCGGGCCGGCGCGGGAACCGACCTGCCCATCGGGGCGCCGGTCGCCGGGCGGTCCAGCGACTCCGTGGGGGATCTGGTCGGGTTCTTCGTCAACCTGCTGGTGCTGCGTACCGACCTGTCGGGCGATCCGGACGCCGGCGAGCTGGTGGCGCGGGTGCGCGAGACGGACCTGGAGGCGTTCGCCCACCAGGAGGTGCCGTTCGAGCGGGTCGTGCAGGACCTCAACCCGGCGCGCCACCCGGGGCGGCACCCGCTCGTGGACGTCGTGCTGGCGCTGCAGAACAACGCGCGGGCCGAGCTGGACCTGCCCGGCGCCGAGTCGCGGGTCGAGGTGGTCAGGACCGGCGCGGCCCGGTTCGAGCTGCTGGTCGACGTGACGGACGACTACGGCCGTGACGGCACTCCCGCGGGGATCGCCGTGACCGTCGAGTACCGCGTGGCCGCCTTCGACAGGGCCGTGATGGAGTGGCTGGCCGGCGCGCTGGTGCGGGTGCTGGACGCCATGGCGGCGGCCCCGGACGCGCCCGTCTCGACGATCGCGGTGCCGGAGTTACCGCAGGCCGCGATGGAGCCGCCGGCCGCCGACGCGTCTCCGGCGGCAGGCCGTACGGTGGAGCCTCCGTCGCGGCGGTGGCCGCGTACCGACCTGGAGCGGCGGATCGCGGACGTCTGGGCCGACGTGCTGGGCGCGCAGGCGGTCGGGCTCGACGACGGGTTCTTCGCGCTCGGCGGGAACTCGCTGAGCGCCGTGCGGGTCGCCGCGCGGCTGGCGAGCCAGGGCCTGCCCGCCACCGCCGCTCAGCTCTTCTCCGCCCCGACCGTCGCCGAGCTGGCCGTCGCACTCGACCAGGCCGCCCTGGAGCAGGCGCCCCGGCCCGGCATCGAACGCATCCCCAGAACCCCGCGCATCCGCCACCGTTGAGGAGCACGTCCATGGACCTCAGTGTGATGTTCTTCGGCGCCGACGACGCGGACGCCGCCGGCCCGACCGGCGAAGCCGGTCATGCCGCCAAATACGATGACATCCTGGCGATCACCCGGGCCGCCGACCGGCTCGGCTTCACCGCCGTCTGGACCCCGGAGCGCCACTTCCAGCAGGTCGGGCAGGTCTTCCCGAACCCGGCCGTGCTCAGCGCCGCGCTCGCCGTGGCCACCGAGCGCATCCACGTACGGGCGGGCAGCCTCGTGCTCCCCCTCCACCATCCGCTGCGCGTCGCCGAGGACTGGGCCCTGGTGGACAACCTGTCACGCGGCCGCGTCGGCGTCTCGGTGGCGACCGGCTGGCACTCCAAGGACTTCGTGCTCGCCCCGGACGCCTTCGAGGACCGGCGCGCGCGGGCGTTCCGCGACATCGGGCTGCTGCGCCGCCTGTGGGCGGGCGAGGCGGTGGAGTTCACCGACGGCACGGGCCGGCGGGTGGCGGTGACGTCGCAGCCGCGCCCGTACTCCCCCGCCCTGCCTCTGTGGACCACCACCTCGGGCAGCCCGCAGACGTGGGAGGCGGCCGGGCGGATGCGCACGAACGTCCTCGGCGCCACCATCGGCCAGACCCGCGAGGAGCTGGCCGAGAAGATCCGCCTCTACCGCAAGGCCTACGAGGAGGCCCCTGATCAGGACGGCAGCCCGCCCAGGGGCACCGTCACGCTCATGGCCCACACGTACGTGGGCGCCACCGACGAGCAGGCCAGGGAGCGGGCGGGCGGGCCGCTCAAGGCGTACCTCAAGTCGTACGTGGCCCAGACCGCCGCCAACAAGGACAAGAGGGCAGAGGCGCTCACACCGGCGCAGCTCGACACGCTCACGGAGTTCGCCTTCCAGCGCTACCTGAGCTGGGGCAGCCTGCTGGGCTCGGCGGAGACGTGCCGCAAGAACCTGGCCGACCTGGCCGACCTGGGCTGCGACGAGGTGGCCTGCTTCGTGGACTTCGGGCTCGGCGCCGACGAGGTGCTCGCCGGGCTGGAAAGGCTGGCGAGCCTGTGAGCACGACCGCCGACCGGTTCGCCGCGCTCGGGGGCGAGCGCCGGGTGGAGCTGCTGCGCCGCCTCGTCCAGGCGGGCAAGCTCGACGCGATCCCCGACATCGTGCCTCCGCGCGACCCGGCCCAGCCCGTACGGCTCAGCCCCGCCCAGGAGGACCTCTGGGTGTACGAGTCGCTCTATCCGGACACGGCCGCGCTCAACCTGTGCTGCTCGTACCACTTCGACGCCCCGGTCGACCCGGCCGATCTGGAGGCGGCGCTGACCATCGTGCAGGAGCAGCACGACAGCCTGCGGATGCGGATCACGGGCGAGGTCGGCGACCTGCGCGTGGACTTCCCGGCCGCGGAGCCGTTCAAGCTGGAGCGGCTGGACCTGCGCGGCACGGGCGTGAGCCTGCGGGAGGCGCTGCACGCCTTCAGCCGCCGCACGTTCGACCTCGACGGCGGGCGGCTGATCCGGGGCCAGTTCATCACCGTGGACGGCACGCGCTCCACGCTGGTGCTGGCGCTGCACCACATCGCGACCGACTGGTGGTCGTTCGACGTGCTGCACGGCGAGCTCACCGAGGCCTACCGCGCCGTCCGCGACCGCGTCCCGACGCGGCTGCGCCGCCCGGACACCCAGTACGCCGACTTCGCCGGATGGCAGCGTGAGCTGGCGGCGGCCGGGGTGTTCGACGCGCAGCTCGACTGGTGGCGCGGCTACCTGGCGGAACCGCCCCGCCCCTTGACCGTCGGCCCACTCAAGAACGCGCCGAGCGGCGACTTCGGGGTCGAGCAGATCGCCTTCCGCATCGACGCGGCCACTGAGGCCGCCGTGCGCGCACTCGCCAGGGAGCGCGGGGCCACGGTGTACGGCGTGCTGATGACGGCGTTCGCGGTGTTCGCGCACCGGCTGAGCGGCGAGCCCGACCTGATCACGGGCACCCCCGTGGCCAACAGGTCCGCCAAGGGCCTGGAACGCGTCATCGGGTACGTCATGAACACGGCCCCGATCCGCTGGCGCGTCGGCGGCGACACGACGTTCGCGGACCTGCTGTCCCGTTTCACCGCCGAGTTCCCCCAGGTGCTCGCGAACGCCGACGTCCCGGTGGGCAGGGTCGTCCAGGCCGTGGACCCGGAGCGGGTGGCCGGGCGGTCACCGCTGTTCCAGTGGGTGTTCATGCACCTGCCGCGCCAGGAGAGCGTGGCCAGGCTGCGCGAGATCGCCGACCCCGAGCGCGTGCACACCGGCGGGGAGCACGACCTGATCGGGATCGTGCGCGACGGCGAGGACGGGTTCGAGGCGAGCCTGGAGATCCGCACCGACCTGTACGAGCCCGAGGTCGTGCGCGAGTGGGCGGACGCCTTCACGACGCTGCTCGGCTCGCTGGTGTCCGCGCCTGACGCGCCGGTGGCGGCGGCCACGATGGCGCGGCTGCGCGTCGAGTACCTTGAGGGCGCCGCCGTCGAGCTGCCGTACGCGAGCCTGCCCGAGCTGGTGGTCCGCGGGGCCGAGCGGACGCCGCACGCCGTGGCCGTGGAGTCGGACGACGAGCGGCTCACCTATCGGGAGCTGCTGGAACGGGTCGACGGGCTGGCCGGGGCGCTGCGGGAGCGCGGCGTGGGGCCCGAGCGGGTGGTGGCTCTGGGTCTCGGGCGGTCCGTGGACCTGGTGGTGGCGATGCTCGCGGTGCAGCGCGCCGGTGGCGCGTACCTGCCGCTCGACCTCGACCATCCGGCCGAGCGCAGCGCGTACCTGGTCGAGGACGCGGGGGCCACGCTGCTGATCGCGCCGCCTGACGTGCTGCCGGAGCTGGAGATCGAGCGCATCCCGCCGGGTGCCGCCGGATTCGTTGAGAAGTTTGCTGATCTGGAGCCGCTGAGTCCCGCGTACGTGATGTACACCTCCGGCTCCACCGGCCGCCCCAAGGGCGTCGTGGTCGGGCACGCGGGCGTCGCGAGCCTGGCCCACTCGCTGGTGGGCGCCTTCGAGCTGGACGGCGACAGCCGCGTCCTCCAGCTCGCGCCGGCGGCGTTCGACATCTCGGTGGCCGAGCTCTGCATGGCGTTCGGCTCCGGCGGCACGCTCGTCGTCCCGCCGGACGGGCCGCTGGTGGGCGCCGAGCTGGGTGAGGTGCTGCGGGAGCGGCGGGTCACGTTCGCGCTGATCCCTCCGGCCGTGCTGGCCAGCGTGCCGCCCGGCAGCTATCCCGCCCTGCGCGGGCTGGCCGCGGGCGCCGACGTGTGCCCGCCGGAGCTGGTGGCGGCGTGGGCGGGCACCCGCTTCTGGAACGCGTACGGGCCGACGGAGATCACGGTGGCCGCCACCGTGAGCGACCCGCTGGCCGCCGACGGCACCCTCCCGCCGATCGGGCGTCCTCTCGCCAACACCCGCCTGTACGTCCTGGACGCCCGGCTGCGCCCGGTGCCCGTCGGGGTGCCCGGGGAGCTGTACATCGCGGGCGTCGGCGTGGCCCGCGGCTACCTGAACCGGCCGGGGCTCAGTGCGGAGCGCTTCGTGGCCGACCCGTTCGGCGCGCCCGGGGAGCGCATGTACCGCACCGGCGACCTGGTGCACCTGCGGCCCGACGGCCAGATCCAGTTCCTCGGCCGCGCGGACGACCAGGTGAAGGTGCGCGGCGTACGTGTGGAACCGGCCGAGATCGAGGCGGTGCTGGCCCGCCACGGGTCCGTCGCGCGGGCCGCGGTGGCGCTCCGCGACGGCCGCCTCGTCGCCTACCTCGTCCCCCGCACGGGCGCCTCGTGCGACACCGCCGCCGTGCTCGCCCATGCCGTGGCCGCGCTGCCCGTGCACATGGTGCCGGGCGAATTCGTGGTGCTGGACGCGTTGCCGATCACGCCGCAGGGCAAGCTGGACCGCGCCGCGCTGCCCGCGCCCTCCTTCCGGCCGGAGGCCCCGCGCGAGCCTGCCACCGAACGCGAGGCGGCGCTGTGCGAGCTGTTCGCCGAGCTGCTCGGCACGCCCGTGGGGCCGGACGACGACTTCTTCCGGCTGGGCGGCGACAGCATCGCCGCCATCCAGCTCGTCAGCCGCGCCAGGGCGGCGGGGATGAGCTGCACACCGCGCGAGGTGTTCATCGCCAGGACCCCGGCCGCGCTGGCGGCGGTGGCGCGGAGCACCACACGGGCGGTCGCGGACTCCCCGGTGGGCAGGTTCCCGCTGACGCCGATCATGCACTGGTGGCGCGAGCACGGCGGTCCGCTCGACACGTTCACCCAGTCCCTGCTGCTGTCCGTGCCCGAGGGGACCGGCGAGGAGCGGATCAGGGCGGCGCTGCGGACGCTGGCCCGGCGGCACGCCGCCCTGCGCATGCGCCTGCTGCGGCACTCCGACACCGACTGGGAGCTGGAGGTGCCGCCCCCGGACGAGCCGGTGGAGGTGCTCTTCAGGCGCGCGGGCACCGAGTCGGCGCCGCCGCTCGATCCTGAGCGGGGGCAGATGCTCGCCGCCACCTGGCTCGAGCCCGACCGGCTGCTGGTCACCGCGCACCACCTGGCCGTGGACGGCGTCTCCTGGCGCATCCTGGGCCCCGAGCTGACCGCCCTCCTGCGGGACGAGGAGCTGCCCGAGCCCGTGGGCACGTCGTTCGCGGGCTGGGCGCGGCTGCTGGCCGCCGAGGCTGTCCGGCCGGAGCGGGTGGAGGCGGAGCTGCCGGTGTGGCGGCGGCTGATCTCGGGGGACGAGGCCGGGATCGCACCCGGCCGGCACGGACGGGGCGGGCCGCGTGCCACGCTCACCAGGACGCTCCCGCCCGACCTCACCGAGCAGGCACTCACCGGCCTGCCCGCCGCCTTCCGCTGCGGCCCCGACGACGTGCTGCTCACCGCCCTGGCCAGCGCCGTGACGAGGTGGCGCGGCGGCACGAGCGTCCTCGTGGACCTCGAGGGACACGGCCGCGAGGCGCCCTCGGACGACGTCGACATCACCGGCACGGTCGGCTGGTTCACCACCCAGTACCCGGTCAGGCTGGACGCCACCGGCTCCCCGTCCGAGGCGCTCAAGCGGACCAAGGAGCGGCTGCGCGCGGTCCCCTCGGGCGGCCTCGGCTACGGCCTGCTGCGCCACCTCAACCCGGGCACCGCCCGGGAACTGGCCGAGCTTCCTGCTGCCGACCTGCGCTTCAACTACCTGGGCAGGTTCGACGGCGAGCTGGTCGGCATGCCGGACGCGCCCATGGCGTACGCGATCGAGCTGGACACCGTCGCGCACGCGGGACGGCTGGTGGCGAGCTGGTCGTACGCCGCCGACGCCGTCGGCGAGGAGCGGGTGGAGAAGCTGGCCGGGCTCTGGTTCGACGCGCTGGCCGAGCTCGTGGGCCAGGCGGGCGAGGGCGGCGCGACCAGCTCCGACTTCCCGCTGGTCGAGCTGTCGCAGAGCCAGATCGACGAGCTCGAGGCTGACCTGGACGGCGACTGGTGAGCGCCAGGCTGGCCGACGTCCTGCCGCTCACCCCCGCGCAGGAGGGCCTGCTCTTCCACGCCCTGTACGGCGGCGGCGACGCGTACGTCATCCAGACCAGATTCACCCTCGACGGCGAGGCGGACCCGGCGAGGCTGCGCGCGGCGGTGGAGGCCCTGCTCGCCCGCCACCCGAACCTGCGCGCCTGCTTCCGCCACAAGGGCCTCGACCATCCGGTGCAGCTCGTCCCGCACCGGGTGCGGCTGCCGTGGACGGAGGTGGACCCGCCGTCGGACGCCGAGCTGGAGCGCATGCTGGAGGCCGACCTGCTGAGGCCGTTCGACGTCACCAGGCCGCCGCTGGTCCGCGCCACCCTGGTCCGGCGGACGGAGCTGGTGCTGACCATGCACCACATCCTGGTGGACGGCTGGTCGATGCCGATCCTGGCCAGGGAGCTGGCCGCGCTGTACGCGGGCGAGGGCGCGCTGCCGCCCGTGCCCCCGTACCGGGACTATCTGGCCTGGCTGCGCGCCCAGGACGGCGAGCGGGCCGCGCGGGCGTGGCGCGAGTCGCTCGCGGGCCTGCCGGGGCCGACCCTGCTCAGGCCCGGCTCCGGTGCGGCGAGCCTGCGGCAGGAGACGGTGGAGCTGGAGCTGACGCGCGAGCTGAGCGACGCCGTGCGCGAGCGGGCCCGCCACGCGGGCGTGACCGTGAACACGCTGGTGCAGGCGGCGTGGGGGCTGGTGCTCGGTCGGCTGACCGGGCGCGAGGACGTGGTGTTCGGGGCGGTGGTGTCCGGCCGCCCGCCCGAGGTGGCGGGCGTGGAGTCGATGGCGGGCCTGTTCATCAACGCCGTGCCGGTACGGGTCAGGACCCGCGAGCGCGACCTGCTCACCCGCCTGCAGGACGAGCAGGCCAGGCTCACGGCGTTCCATCACGTACGGCTCGCGGACGTGCAGCGCGGCACCGGCGAGCTGTTCGACACCCTGCTGGCCTTCGAGAACTTCCCCCGCGACGGCCTGGACGCGCCCGGCCTGCGGCTGACCGGGGTCAGGGACGCCACCCACTACCCGCTCACGGTCACGGTGGTCGCGGGCGAGCGGCTCTGGCTGCGTCTCGGCTACCGGGCGGAGCTGCTGTCCAGGGCCGAGACGGAGGCCGTCGCGGCCCGGCTGGTCAGGGCGTTCGAGGTGCTCGCCGGCGGCGGCACGGGTGACCTGCTGCCGGAGGAGGAGTCGCACCGGCTGCTGGTGGCCTGGAACGACACGGAGCGACCAGTAACCCAGCACGCCGCCGGGCACGTGACGGCCGGGTCGGTGCCGGAGCGGTTCGCGGAGCAGGCGGCCCGCACGCCGGACGCGGTGGCGGTCGAGCACGGCGGGCACACCCTCACCTACGCCGAGCTGGACGCGTGGTCCGACCGGGTCGCGGCCGGGCTGGACGTGGCGCCGGAGACGCCGGTCGCGCTGCTCATGGAGCGCTCGCCCGACCTGGTGGTGGCCCAGCTCGCCGTGCTGAAGGCGGGCGGCTGCTACGTCCCGCTGGACCCGGGGCAGCCCCAGGCGCGGCTGGCGTGGCTGCTGGAGGACAGCGGCGCGAAGACCGTCCTGACCGGGCTGGAGGCGGGCGAGGACCGCTTCACGCCCAGACGGCTCGATCCGCGCTCGGCGGCCTACGTCATGTACACCTCCGGCTCCACCGGCACCCCCAAGGGCGTCGTCGTCACCCACGCGAACATCCTCGAACTCGCCTCCGACCGGCGCTTCGCCGCCCACCGCCGGGTGCTGCTGCACAGCCCGCACACGTTCGACGCGGCCACGTACGAGCTGTGGGCGCCGCTGCTGAACGGCGGCACGGTCGTCATCGCCCCGCCGGGCCCGCTCCAGCCGGACACGATCAGGCGGGGGCGGCTCAGCGCGGTGTGGCTGACGGCCGAGCTGTTCCGCGCCGTGGCCGACCTGGCGCCCGACGCGCTCGCCTCGGTGGGCGAGGTGTGGGCCGGGGGCGACGTGCTGCCGCCGGACACGGTGCGGCGGGTGTCGGCGCGGGGCGTGCGGGTCGTCAACGGGTACGGCCCCACGGAGACCACCACGTTCGCCACCAGCCACCCGGTGCCCTCCGGCTGGGGCGGCGACGCCGTGCCGATCGGGCGCCCGCTCGACGGCACCCGCGTGTACGTCCTGGACGCGCGCCTTCGCCCCGCCCCCATCGGCGTGGCCGGGGAGCTGTACGTCGCGGGCACCGGACTGGCCCGCGGCTACCTCGGCCATCCGGGACGGACGGCGGAGCGGTTCGTGGCGGACCCCTTCGGGGACCCGGGCAGCCGGATGTACCGGACCGGTGACCTGGCGCGGTGGACGTTCGACGGGGAGCTCGAGTTCGCGGGGCGGGCCGACGGGCAGGTGAAGATCCGCGGCTACCGGATCGAGCCCGGCGAGGTGGAGTCCGTCCTGGAGAGCTCCCCGGACGTGGACCGCGCCGTGGTCGTCGCCGTCTCGGGCGCTTCAGGTGCCGGGAAGCGGCTGGCCGCCTACCTCGTCCTGGCTCGCGGCGGCGCGCTGGAGCGGGTGCGGGAGCACGCCGCCGCCCGGCTGCCCCAGCACCTCCTGCCCGACCGGTACGTCGCTCTCGACCGGCTCCCGCTCACCCCGCACGGCAAGGTGGACCGCGCCGCCCTGCCCGACCCGGCGCTCACCGCCCCGGCCGCCAGGGAGCCGGCGACGCCGCGCGAGAAGGAGCTGTGCGAGCTGTTCGCCGAGGTCCTGGGCACGGAAGTGGTGGGCGCGGACTCCGACTTCTTCGACTCCGGCGGCGACTCGCTGCTCGCCATGCGCCTCACGGCGGCCGTCGAGTCCAGGCTGGGCATCCGTACGAGCATCGCCGCCCTGTTCGAGGCGCCCACCCCCGCCGGACTGGCCGTGCGGCTGGACAGGGCGGCGCCCGAGCTGGACCTGTCGCCGCTGCTGACGCTCCGGCGGGAGGGCGAGCGGCCACCGCTGTTCTGCGTGCATCCCGGCCGGGGCATCGGCTGGTCGTACACCGCGCTGCTCCCCCATCTGGCGCCCGGCCGCCCGGTCCACTCCCTGCAGTCGCCGGCGCTCGGGGGCGGCTGGACGCTTCCTGGGAGCATGCGGGAGCTGGCCGAGGACTACCTGACGCGAGTCAGGGCCGTCCGCCCCGAGGGTCCTTACCTGCTGCTCGGGCACTCCTTCGGCGGCCTGCTCGCGTACGAGATGGCCGCCTGCCTGCGGGAGTCCGGGCAGGAGGTGGGGCTGGTGGCCTCGCTCGACGCCTTCCCGTGGCCGGTCGGCTTCACGGCGGATCCCGATGCGCTCGAGCAGGAGGCGCTGACCATCCTGCTGCGCACCCGCACGCTGCACCCCTACGCCCAGCCGGGGCGCCTGGAGCGGGACCGCGTGTTCGCGGCGGTGCGCGACAGCGAGGGCCCGCTGTCGGGGCTGGACGACGGGCGGCTGTCCGCCGTGGCCGACACGGTGACCGGGCATCTCCGGCTGGCGGTCACGTACCGGCCGCCGCCCTTCGACGGGACGGTGCTGCTCTTCTCGGCCTCCGCCCAGCCCGGCGGCGTGTCCTCGGCGGTCAAGTCCGAGCGCTGGGCGCCGGCGCGCGTACGCGTCCACGATCTCGACTGCGGGCACAGCGACCTGCTCCGGCCGGGGCCCGCCGCCGAGATCGCCAGTGTCGTCGATCCGATCCTGCGGGAGTTCTGATGGTGCCGGTTGAGTACGAGTTCCCCGTGTCGCCCGCGCAGGCCAGGATGCTGGTGCTGGACCAGCTCAACCCCGGCACGGCCCAGTACAACGTGCCCGTGGCCTTCGCCGTGCGCGGCCCCTTCGACGTGACGGCCTTCGGGGCGAGCCTGGACGCGGCGGTCGCCCGGCACGAGTCGCTGCGCACCGTGTTCCGGCCGCACGACGGGCAGTACGTGCAGGTGGTCGCCGAAGGAGCGAAGGCCGCACTACGGGTCGAACGGGACGTGCCCGTGGCCGAGGCGTACGCGTCGATGGTGGCGGAGGCGGCGACGCCGTTCGACGTGGCGGCGGGGCCGCTGCTGCGGTGCGTCGTGTACGCGCTGGACGACGGCAGCCACCGCGTCCTGCTGACCGCCCACCACCTGGTGTGCGACGGCTGGTCCCTGCGCGTCCTCCTCCGGGACGTCGCCGACGCCTACCGCGGCCTGACCGCGCCGCAGGGGACGCCCGGCACGAGCGGCGGCGAAGCGCCGCTGCAGTACCCCGACTACGCGGTCTGGCAGCGGGAGCGGCTGGACTCCCACGCGCTCGACGACGCCGTCGCGTTCTGGGCGGAGTCGCTCAGGGACGCGCCCACGACCCCCGCGCTCCCCACCGACCGTCCCCGCCCCGCCGTGCAGTCCACCGCCGGGGGCGTCGAGCGGGTCGAGCTGCCTGCGGACACGCGGGAGCGCCTGGCGAAGGTGGCCGCCGAGCGGAACGCGACGCCGTTCATGGCGCTGTTCGCGGCCTTCGCCGCGTTCCTGGCCAGGATCTCGGGACAGCGGGACCTCGTCGTGGCCACGCCCGTCTCAGGCCGCGACCACCCCGACGTCCAGGACCTGGTCGGCCTGCTGGCCAACACCCTCGCCGTCCGCACGGACCTGTCGGGCGACCCGTCCTTCCTCGACCTGCTCACCCGGGTACGCGACCGCTTCGTGGCCGGCCACCCGCACCAGGAGGCCCCGTTCGAGGCGGTCGTCCAGGCCGTGGCGCCCGGCAGGGAGCTCAGCCACGACCCGCTCGTCCAGGTGATGCTGGCCTTCGAGGACGACGCCGGCCTGCGGCTCGACCTGCCCGGCGCCGTCACGGAGCGCGTCGAGCTGCTGCTGAGCGAGGCCAAGTTCGACCTGCTCCTGACCGTCGAGCGCGACGCGGACCGCCTGGCCGCCCACTTCGTCTACCGCGCCGACCTGTTCGCGCCCGGCACCGTACGCCACTGGGCCCGTGCCTTCGCCACGCTCGTGGACGGCCTGCTCGACCGGCCGGATCTGCCCATCACGGCCGTCGACCTCCTCTCGACCGAGAACCGCCGCCTGGTGCTCGGCGACTGGAACCGCACCGCGACCCCCACCGGCGGCCGCCTGGTCCCCGACCTGGTGGCCGAGCGCGCGCTCGAACGCCCTGACGCGACGGCGCTGGTGTACGGCCCGGCCTCGCTCACGTACCGCGACCTGATGGAGCGGGCGGACGGCCTGGCCGCCACACTGCGCGCGGTCGGCGTGGGGCCGGAGGTCCCGGTGGGGCTCTGCCTGCCCAGGGGCGCCGACATGGCGGTGGCGGCCCTCGGGGTGCTGCGGGCGGGCGGCGCGTACGTCCCGCTCGACCCCGGCCATCCGGACGCCCGGCTGAGGTTCATGGTCGCCGACGCCGGGGTCCGCCTGCTGATCGCCGCGGAGCCCAGAGACCTGGGCGTCCCGGTGATGCGCCCGGACGAGGAGGCGCCCTCGATCGGGCCCGTGACCACGTCGGAGCCCACCCTCAGCGACACGGCCTACATCCTCTACACCTCCGGCTCCACCGGCACCCCCAAGGGCGTGGCCGTCGAGCACCGCGCCCTGCTCAACCTGGCCACCGCCGTACGCCCCCAGTTCCCCGTGACCGGGGACGACCGGGTGCTGCAGTACGTGTCGTTCGGGTTCGACGTGGCCGTGTCCGACCTGTTCTTCGCCTTCGTGGCCGGGGCCGAGCTGCACGTGGCGGCCGAGTGCGAGCGGCTCGGCGAGGACCTGTACGCCCGGCTGCGCGACTCCCGCATCACCTACGTCTTCCTGCCCCCGTCGGCCGCCATGTCGCTGCCGTGCCCGCCCGATGCGCTCCCCGACCTGCGCACGCTGGCGATCGGCGGCGAAGCGTGCCCGGCCGAGCTGGTCGAGCGCTGGGCGACGCCGTCGCGGCGGGTGGTGGACGCGTACGGGCCGAGCGAGAACACGGTGTACGCCACCACGGCCGACCTCGTGCCCGGCGAGCCGGTGGTGATCGGGCGTCCGGTGGCGAACGCGCGCGCGTACGTGCTGGACGAGCGGCTGCGCCCGGTGCCCGCCGGCGTCGTGGGCGAGATCTACCTGGCGGGCGCGAGTATGGCCCGCGGGTACGCCAACCGTCCCGGCCTGACGGCGGAGCGCTTCGTCGCGAACCCGTTCGGCGAGCCGGGCGAGCGCATGTACCGCACGGGCGACCTCGGCAGGTACGACGCGGGCGGCGTCCTGTCCTACCTCGGGCGGGTGGACACGCAGGTCAAGCTGAGAGGGTTCCGCGTCGAGCTGGGAGAGATCGAGACGGTCCTGGCCGCGCACCCGGGCGTCTCGGTCGCGGCGGCGGCCGTACGCGGCGACCGGCTGGCGGTGTACGCGGTCCCGGCGCAGGCCCCGGTCCCGGCCGCTGGGGAGCTGCGGGCCTGGCTGGGCGAGCGGCTGCCCGGCTACATGGTCCCCGACCTCGTGGTCTTCCTGGACGAGCTGCCACTCAGCACCTCCGGCAAGGTGGACAGGTCCCGCCTGCCCGATCCCCCGCTCACCCGCCCCGACCTGGACCGCCCGTACGTCGCCCCGGAGACCGCGACCGAGCGGCGGCTGGCGGAGGTGTGGGCGGAGGTGCTCGGCCTGACCAGGATCGGCACGCAGGACAACTTCTTCGACCTGGGCGGCAACTCGATCAGGCTGCTCGCCGTCCTGGCGGCCCTGCGCGAGCGCGGCCACGACGGCGGGCTCAAGCTGGTGGACCTGTTCAGGCACCCCACGGTCGCCGCCCTGGCCGCCCGCCTGGACGGCCCCGGGCAGGCGGACCACGACGAGTCCCGGCGGCGCGGACAGGGCAGGCGGGAGCGGATGGCAGCGCGCAGGAACGATCGGAAAGGCAGAACAGAATGACCGACGCACCGGCGGTGGCCATCGTGGGGATGAGCGGCCGCTTCCCCGGCGCCCGCGATCTCGCCGAATACTGGCGCAACCTGCGTGACGGCGTCTGCTCGATCGCCGACTTCGGCGAGGAGGAGCTGCTGGCGTCCGGGGTGGACCCCGAGGAGCTGCGCAGCCCCGGATATGTGCCGGCCAAGGGGTTCCTGGCAGGCGCGGACCGGTTCGAGCACGAGCTGTTCGGCTTCAACGCCACGGAGGCGGCCGCGCTGGACCCGCAGCACCGGCTGGTGCTGGAGACCGCGTGGGCGGCGCTGGAGGACGCCGGGTACGACCCGCGCGGCGTTCCCGAAGGCACCGGGGTGTACGTGGGCGGCGGGCCCACCGAGCACTCGGTGGCGGCCCAGGTCGACCGGCGGCTGCGCGCCCGGCTCGGGCCCATGCACGTGCGGATCTTCACGGACCGGGAGTTCCTGGCGGGGTGGCTGTCGTACCGGCTGGGGCTGACCGGGCCGAGCATGACCGTGCACACCGCCTGCTCGACCTCTCTGGCCACCGTTCACGTGGCCGTGCAGGCGCTGCTGACCGGCGAGTGCGACCTGGCGCTGGCGGGCGGCGTGTCGATCGACTCGCCGTACCCGCGCGGATACCTGTACGAGCCCGGCGGCATCTACTCGCCGGACGGGCGCTGCCGGCCGTTCGACGAGAAGGCGGCGGGCATGGTCGGCGGCGACGGCGTCGGGCTGGTGGTGCTCAGGCGGCTGGAGGACGCGCAGGCCGACGGCGACCAGATCTACGCGGTCATCCGCGGCACGGCGGTCTCCAACGACGGCGCCGCCCGGGTGGGCTTCACCGCGCCCGGCGTGGACGGCCAGACGGCCGCCATCCTCGAGGCGTGGGCGGCGGCGGGACTGGACCCGGCTGACGCGCAGTTCCTCGAGGCGCACGGGACGGGGACGGACCTCGGGGACCGGATCGAGGTGGCGGCCGCGGCGGCGGCGTTCGCCGGGGCCCGGTGCGAGCTCGGCTCCGTGAAGTCCAACATCGGCCACCTGAACGCGGCGGCCGGCGTGGCGGGGCTGATCAAGGTCGCGTTGATGCTCGCCCATCGCACGATGGTGCCCACGGTGAACGTCACCCGCCCGCACCCCGACCTGGACCTCGACGCGACCCCGTTCCACCTGCTCACCGAGACGAGGGAGTGGGACGCCCGGGTGGCGCGCCTGGCGGGGGTGTCGTCTCTCGGCATCGGCGGCACGAACGTCCACGCCGTCCTCGAAGAGGCCCCGCCCTCGGACCGGCGCTCGCCGACGCCCTCCTACCAGCGCCCCGAGACGTCCCCGCATCGGGACACCTCTGCGGCCCCCAGCCAGAGCACCCTTGCGGATCCCAGCCAGAGCACCCTTGAGGTCCCCAGCCAGAGCGCCCTTGAGGGCATCGACCCGAGCGCCGGAGCGGCGCCCGAGCCGGGCACGTCCGCCGTGGTGCTGCCGCTTTCCGCGCGCACCCAGGCCCAGCTCTCCACCGCGGCCCAGCGCCTGGCGGCCGCGCTGCGCGAGCCCGGCGCGCCGCCGCTGGCCGACGTCGCCCACACCCTGGCCCACGGCAGAGCCGCGTTCGACGCGCGCGCCTATGTGGTCGCCGCCACCCACGAGGAGGCCGCCGCCGCCCTGGAGGCCCTGACCTCGGCTCCGACCGGGACCTCGGCTCCGGTGAAGGATCCGCTGGGCGAGGCCTGGGTGGCGGGACGGGAGGTCGGCTGGCCCTCGGCCGGGCGGCGGGTCCACCTCCCCACGTACCCCTTCGCGGGAGACAGCCACGGCGCGCTCACCCTGAGCCCCCAGCCCACCGCCCCCGAGCCGCAGCCGGAGGACCGCGCCGAGGACCGGGCCACGGCGGTGAGCGAGCTGTTCATGACCACCCTGGCCCTGTCCGCCCCGTCCGACCTGGACAGGACGTACTTCGCCGTCGGCGGCGACTCCCTCACGGCCGTCTTCCTGGTCAGCGAGCTGCGCGACCGCTTCGGCCTCGACCTCCCCATCGAGACGTTCCTCCGCGAGCACACCCTGAACGAGATCATCGCGAGAGCCCTGAACCCCGAGGACGACGACCCCCTCGGCGACCTCCTCGACGAGCTGGAGCAATGAGACCCGCGCCCGACACCGCCCGGATCGACGAGCTGGACCTCCTCGACCCTCGACTCCACGCCGCCCACGACCTGACCCCCGTCTGGCGCTGGCTGCGCGCCAACGACCCGGTGCGCAGGCACGAGCGGTTCTGGAGCGTCACCCGCCACGAGGACGTCCTGCGCGTCGTGCGCGACCCCGCCACGTTCACCTCGCTGCAGGGCAACATGCTCCGCACCCTCCTGCGCGGCCACGACCCGGGCGCGGGCAGGATGCTGGTCGTCACCGACGGCCCGGCACACACCCGCCTGCGCCGGCTGCTGACGCCCGGTTTCGGCCCCCGTACCCTCGGCCCCGTCACGCGCTCCATCACCGCCGCCACCCGCGAGCTGCTCGGCGCGCTGGTACGGCGCGGTGGCGGCGACTTCGTGGCCGAGGTGGCCGCCCAGGTGCCGCTCCGCGCGATCTGCGAGCTCCTGGGCGTGCCGGAGCAGGACCGGCAGCGCGTCCTGGAGCTGACGAACGAGGCCATGCTCGGCGAGGGCGACGGCAGCGGCGCCGGGATGGCCGCCAGGATCGCCCAGAGCGAGATCCTGCTCTACTACACCCGCCTGGCCGCCGAGCGCAGGGCGGCCCCGGGCGACGACGTCATCAGCCTGCTCGTGGCCGGCGGACTCACCGAGGATGAGGTGCTGCTCAACTGCTACAACCTCATCATCGGCGGCGACGAGACCGCCCGCCTGGCGATGGCCGGTGGCGTGCTGGCGCTGGCCACGTACGACGGGCAATGGGCGCGCCTGCGCGAGGACCCCGAGCTGGTCGGCACGGCCGTCGAGGAGATCCTGCGCTGGACCACCCCGGCGGCGCACGTCGGCAGGGTCGCCACGCGGGACGCCGAGCTGGCCGGGCGGCGGATCGCGGCCGGTGACGTGGTGGCGCTGTGGACCGCCTCCGCCAACAGGGACGAGGCCGTCTTCGACGACCCGGACCGGTTCGACGTGGGCAGGAAGCCGAACCGGCACCTGACGTTCGGCTACGGCCCGCACTTCTGCCTGGGCGCCCAGCTCGCCCGCGCGGAGATCGCCGCCCTGCTGGCCGAGCTGCGCGCGAGCGTGCGGGCCATCGAGGTGACCGGCCCGGTGACCTGGCTGCCGTCGAACTTCATCAACGGCATCGGCTCACTGCATGTCGCGCTGACATGACGGAAGGGCTGGCATAACGTGAAGGCATGCCCGTTCAGCTGAACCACACCATCGTGCACGCGAGGGACAGGGAGGAGACCGCCGCGTTCCTCGTGGACGTGCTCGGCCTGGAGCCGGCGCCGGTGTTCGGGCCGTTCCGCGTCGTCACGCTCGGCAACGACGTCTCGCTCGACGTCCTCCAGACGGACGGGACCGTGGTGCCGCAGCATTACGCGTTCCTGGTCAGTGAGGAGGAGTTCGACCAGATCTGGGACCGGATCAAGAGCCGCGGCCTGACGTACTGGGCGGATCCGGGCCATGACAAGCCGGGGCGGATCAACACTCATGACGGCGGCCGCGGGCTCTACTGGGACGATCCGAACGGTCACAACCTGGAGATCATCACGGTCCCGTACGGCGGCTGGGGCTAGGGGGCCAGGGCCTCCAGCGCCTCCTCGGCCCGGCGCATCGCCTCCTTGGCGTCGAGCGTGACGAAGTCGGGGTCGAAGCTGGGGTCGTGGAAGACGTCCGTCACACCGGCGGCAGCCAGGTCGTCCACGTCGCGCCTGATCTTCTCGTACGAGCCCGACAGCGGCCGGTCGTCGTCCGCCCCAGGCCGCGTGACGCCGCGGACCACATAGCGGAACGCGGCCGCGTCCCGGCCCTCCTCCGCCAGCGTCGCCTTGATCAGCTCCACTCGCCCGGCGATCGCGGCCAGGTCCTCCCTGCTGGAGCTCACCCATCCGTCGGCCAGCCGCCCGGCGCGGCGCAGCGCGACCTCGGCGGTGCCGCCGAGCAGGATCGGCGGCGGGCCGGGCAGCGGCTTGGGGTCGATGTGGGAGGCCGGCACGCGGTAGAACTCGCCGCTGTGCTCGACCACGTCGTCGGTCCACGCCTTGCGCAGCACCTCGACGAACTCCTCGGCCCTGGCCCCCCGTCGCTCCATGCCCACGCCCGCGGCCTCGAACTCCTCCGGCAGCCAGCCCAGCCCGAGCCCCGCCGTCAACCGGCCGTCCGAGACCGTCTGCAGGGTCGCCAGCTGCTTGGCCAGCACCACCGGCTGCACGTAGGCGTTGATGACCGCCACGCCCAGCCGGATCCGGCTCGTCACGCCCGCGAGGTGGGCCAGCGTGATGAGCGGGTCGTGCACGCTGCGGTACGTCGGCCCCATCGGATGCCCGACCGGGTACATGAGGCGCTGAAACGTCCACAGCTCGTGGTAACCGAGCTCCTCCGCCCGCGTGGCGACGCGGCGCATGTTCTCGGGGGTGGCCCACGGGCCTGACTGGGGCACTGCGAAACCTACTCTCATGCGCCCTAGTCTGTACGAGTGGGACTCGAGGACGATCTGGCGGGGGTCGCCGCGGCGTACGGTGGCGCGGGCGAGCCCGTGTTACATCCGACGCGCACGGATGTCGTGGTGGTACGCAGGGGCGAGGTCGTGGTCAAGGCGCACTCCGCGCGTGACGACGTGGAGTCGTTACGGATCCGGCTGCGCGCCGCCGCGTCGGCCGCGGTGAGCGGCGTGATGCTGGCCCCGCTGGAGCCCGAGGTGCTGTCGGTGGCGGGCCGCGCGGTGACGGTGTGGCCGGCGGGCCGCCCGGTCGCGCAGGACGACCCGGACTCCGCGCCGTGGGAGGAGGGGGCCAGGCTGCTGGCCGGGCTGCACGCCGTCCCCCTCACGCTGCTGCCGGCCCTGCCCGCCGCCGGAGGGCCCGCGCGGGCCGCCAGGGCGGTGGACCGGATGACCGGCGACGGCCCCGTCGAGCAGCTCATCAGGCGGACCTTCAAGGAGCTCCCCGAGCCGGACCCGCTGCCCGCGCTGCTCACGCACGGCGACTGGCACCTGGGCCAGCTCGTCCACCGCGACCGCTGGCTGCTCATCGACGTGGACGACCTCGGCGTCGGCGATCCGGCGTGGGACCTGGCCAGACCGGCCGCCTGGTACGCCGCGGGGCTGCTGGACCCGGCCGTCTGGGAACGCTTCCTGGGGGCGTACCTGGCCTCCGGCGGGCCCGCGCTCGGCGCGGGCGACGACCCGTGGCGGCGGCTCGATCTGCCCGCCCGGGCGCTCACCGTCCAGCTCGCCGCCGTGGCCGTCGTCAACGCCCAGCGCGAGGACCGGGAACTCGATGAGGTGGAGTTCTCGTTGGTCGAATCGTGCAACAGAATCGTCCGAGCGTGACGGGGTTGCGCGCGGTAGGTTTCAACCCTGAGACCTTGAGCCAAGGAGAGCGACCTAGATGCAGTGCCCTAAGTGCCGCGGGAACATGCGGACCTATGAGCGCAACGGCGTCCACATCGAGCAGTGCGACAACTGCCGTGGGATCTTCCTCGACTACGGCGAGCTCGAGACGCTGACCCGGATGGAGTCGCAGTACCACGCGGCTCCCCCGCCTCCCCCGGCCCCCGGTCCCGCCTGGGGCGCCCCGCACGGCGGCCACTACGGCGGCCACCATCACCACCACCAGCGCAGCTGGGTGGGCATGCTGTTCTCGACCTGATCGGAGAAGGCCGCGCACCGGTGGGGTGCGCGGCCTTGCGCCGTCCGGCGGCGTCAGGCCGGGAAGTCGTCGGGATCGACGGGCGCGGTGCGGGCGTTGCCGCCCGAGATCGCGTGCAGCGTGATCCGCCAGTCGTGCCAGCGGATCTGCGTGGCGGTGAACGTCGTCTTGAACTTCGCCGACTTCTCGAACTTCTCGAAGCTGCATTCGCGCGTGAACGCCTTGCGCTTGCCGTCCCAGTCCACGCCGTGCGTGAAGTAGATCTTGTACGTGCCGTCCCGCACACCCTTGACCTTGAACTTCGACTTCTTGCGCACGTACACGCTGAACGTCTTGCTGCCGCCCTTCACGAGGGTGACCACGGCGTCGCGGGTGCCACCGTTGTCGACCTCCAGCGAGCTGCGGCCGTTGAGCGTGCTCCTGCGGACGAACGAGCCGTTGCTCAGCCGCCTGGTCTCCTTCTTCCCGGCCTTCACGTCCACGATGTCGGCCGGGTAGCCGCCGGCGCTCTGCAGGGCCTCGCCCGCCTTGTCGAGCGCGGCCAGCTTGTCGTCGAGGTCGGTGAGCACGGCCGAGGACGTGCACAGGTTCCTGGCGCCGACCTTGCCGGCCGTGGAGCCCAGCCCGCTGGCGAAGTCGCGCAGGCTGGTCACGTACGCGTCGTGCTGGGCGCGTACGGCGTCGGGCGGGGCGAGCGCGGCCAGCGCTTCGGCGGCGCCGCTCAGCGCCTCCTCCGCGCTGCCGACCCGCTGGTCCAGCGCCTTGACACTGCGCGCGCCCGCCAGGGCGCCGATCGCGCCCGCCATCGCCTTGTGCCTGCTTGCGAGCTCGCTCTTGTACTGCTCCGCCGTCAGCGCGCTGGGGCTGGGGGTGCTCGCCTCCGTGCCACCGCCGCTGACGGGCCCGCCGCCGCCGTTGCCGCCGGCGACGCCGCTGACCTTCGACGCGCCTTCGGTCGGCGACGGTAAGGACGACGAGCAGGCGCCGAGCGTGAGTGCTGACAAGGCGAGAACGCAGGAGATCAACCGAGGTCCAGCCACCTGTCACACTATCGTCCGGTTGATCCCCAGACGTCAATCACGATTCCGTCAGTCCAGTATCCCGATCCTGTCGCAGCCGGCGGGTGATCCCGATCGTCTCCAGGAACGGCACGTCGTGGCTGGCCACGACGAGCGCCCCCCGGTACGCGTTCAGGGCCTGGGTGAGCTGGCGGACGCTGGCCATGTCCAGGTTGTTCGTCGGCTCGTCGAGCAGGAGCAGCTGGGGCGGCGGCTCCGCCGACAGGAGCGCGGCGAGGGTCGCGCGGAAGCGCTCGCCTCCCGACAGCGTGCCGACGGCCTGGTTGACCCGGTCGCCCCTGAACAGGAAGCGCGCCAGGCGGGCTCTGACGTCGTTCACGGACGCGTCCGGAGCCATGGCCCGCACGTTGTCCACGATGCTCAGGGCGTCGTCCAGGAGGTCGAGGCGCTGGGGCAGGTACCGGACGGGGACGTGGGCGCCGTGCTCGACGATCCGCTTGAGCAACGTGGTCTTGCCGGAGCCGTTGGGACCCAGCAACGCGATCCGCTCGGGGCCGCGCACCACCAGCGTCTCCAGCACGACAGCACGCACGCCGTCCTCGCCGTCCATGCTGTCCAAGGCTGGGCCACCGCTCGCCCCGCCGCCTGACAGCGGCAAGGTGAGGACCGTGCGGCCGGCGGGGACCTCCGTGCCCGGCAGCTCGATGCGGATCTCCGCGTCGTCGCGCACCGCCTGCTCGGCCTCCGTCAGCCGCCCACGCGCCTCCTCCAGCTTCTCGATGGCCAGGTTGCGCTGCTTGCCGGCGCTCACCTGGGCCTTCCGCTTGAGCCCGTTGGCGACGATCTTCGGCACCTTCTTGTTCTCGAACGCCTTCCGCCCGTTGCGCAGGTTCCGGTCGATCCGGGTGCGGGCCTCGATGAGCTCGCGCTGCTGCCGCCGTACCTCTCCTTCCGCGGTGCGCACCATCCGCTGGGCGGCGTCCTGCTCGGCGGCGACCTGCTCCTCGTAGGCGCTCAGGTTCCCGCCGTACATGCGTACGACACCGTCGCGCAGCTCGGCGATCTGGTCCACCAGCTCCAGCAGCGCGCGGTCGTGGCTGACCACCACCAGCACGCCCTGCCAGGCGGCGACCGCGGCGTACAGCCGCTCCCGCGCGTCCAGGTCGAGGTTGTTGGTGGGCTCGTCGAGCAGCAGCACCTCGGGCCGCTTCAGCAGCTGGGCGGCCAGCGCGACCATGATGGTCTCGCCGCCCGACAGCGTGCCGACCGTGCGGTCCAGCCCGATGTGGCCGAGCCCGAGCCGGTCGAGCTCGGCGCCGGCGCGCTCCTCGACGTCCCAGTCGTCGCCGACCGCGGCGAAGTGCTCCTCGGCCACGTTCCCGCTCTCGATGGCGTGCAGCGCCGCCCGCGTCCCGCTGATCTCCAGCAGGTCCGACACGGTACGGCTCGCGCCCAGCGGGACGTTCTGCGGCAGGTACCCCACCTCCCCCGCCACGGACACGGCCCCGGACCGAGGGGCGAGCTCCCGCGCGATGATCTTCAGGAGGGTGGACTTGCCCGACCCGTTGACCCCGATGAGCCCGGTACGTCCGGCGGGGAAGGCGGCGTCGAGCCCGTCGAGCACCCCGGTGCCGTCCGGCCAGGCGAAGGACACGTGATCAACGACAATGGAAAAAGACATAAGGCGGCTCCCGTCACAAAGGTCGAAATTTCGTGACTTGGCGGGAAACACCGCATATACGCGCAGCACGAGGGAAGAGAGGGCGAGGAGATCGCCAGAGGTCCAGGTGTGCGCGCACTGCCCACGACAGGGCGGAACGGCGCGGTGCCCGCGACCTCAGATCCTCACGTCAACGGCCCCCAGGGCTCGGCGATAAGACCGGGACAGTTTATGCGACGCGAAGATTATCTGGCAAGGCTCCTGGCCCGGTGCGCCGCCACGTTGACCCTGTTGGCGCAGGCCGGCGAGCAGAACCGGCGCCTGCCGTTACGCGAGGTGTCCACGAAGACGATCTCGCACCCGTCGCGGTCGCACCGCCCCAGACGGTGCCTGCCCGCGAAGGACATGGCCATGGCCAGCCCGCCCGCCGTGGTGTCCTTCGCCCTGGCCACGATGTCGGCGTCCGGGGCGAAGAAGTGCAGGTGCGGCTCGCGGCCGTCGTGCGCGCTGACGTACGGCTTGGACGCGGTGACGTCGAGCAGGTCGTTGATCAGCTTGATCTGCGTGTCCTGGTCGGGCTCCCCGAACACGGGCGCCAGCCGCGCCGCCCACTCGCGCAGCTCCTCGGCCTGCTCGGCCGTGACGACGGTGCGGAGCAGGCGGTGCTCGGTGAGCATCGCCTCGACCGCCTCAGGGCTGAAGTCGGTCGCGTTCACCAGGGCCGCCGCGAGGGCCGCCCCGTTGCCGCCGTAAGCGTTGAAATGCATAAGGGCATTACATCAGATTGGAATCATGCACTCCAGACATCTGCACGATCCCCTGGCCCTGGCCGTCGTCTCCTCCCACCACACCTCCGAGGGCACGGTCTCCTACCTGAGGTGCGCCTGCGGCGCGTGGGAGGTGCGCACTTCGGGATTCGTCGCCACCGTCCGGCCGCTCGAGCGCCGCACGGGCGGCGCGGGATGACGCGCCGGTACGCCTGAGCCCGACCAGGAGAGATCGCATGCCCTGGCCGCCTGTGCTAAATTTTGGCCATGCGGTCAGAAAATGGGCCAGTCGGCCAGAAGCCGCGGTCGTTCATCGAGGAGGCCAGGCGCGCGCAGATCGTGGCGTCGGCCGTGGAGGTCATCGCGGAGGTCGGGTTCGCCCAGGCGTCGCTGGCACGCATCGCCAAGCACGCGGGCATCAGCAAGGGCGTCATCTCCTACCACTTCGCCGGCAAGGACGAGCTGATGGAGGAGGTGGTCACCCGCGTCTACAAACAGGCCGCCGAGCATGTGATCGCCGAGATGCAGAACGTGGAGGGCGCCGGCGAGCTGTTGCGGACCTATGTCCTCGCCAACGCCGCCCACATGCGTGAGCAGCGCTCACAGATCATGGCGCTCGGCGAGATCTTCAACAACCTGCGCACCGCCGAAGGCCAACCCCGCTACGGCGTCCACACCAGCGAGGAGATCTACCAGGCACTGGAGAACGTCTTCCGCCTCGGGCAGCGCACCGGCGAGTTCAGGGACTTCGACGTCCGCGTCATGGCCGTCACGCTGTCGGCCGCCATGGACAGCATGTTCGGCTACTGGGCCGCCTATCCGCAGCACGACCTCGAGGCGCACGCACACGAGCTGGCCGACCTCTTCGAAAGGGCCTGCACCACATGAAGACCGAGCCGAGAACCAGGCTCCACTCGATCGACAACCTCCGGACCGTGCTCACCGTGCTGGTCGTCGCCCACCACGTGGCGGTCACGTACGGCAACATCCCCCTCTGGTACTACACCGAGCCCGCCAAGGACCCGTCAGGGGGCCTGCTCGACCTTCTGGTGACGTTCAACCAGGCGTTCTTCATGGGGTTCTTCTTCCTCATCTCCGGCTTCTTCACCCCGGGCTCCTACGACCGCAAGGGCAGCCGCGCCTTCGTGCGGGACCGGCTGGTGCGGCTGGGCATCCCGCTGCTGCTCTTCATCCTGCTGCTCCGGCCGCTGGTGAACTTCGGTGATTACGCGCGGGTCGACGGCATGCCGTACTGGAAGTTCTACCTGCGCTCGTGGGACCCGGGGCCGATGTGGTTCGCCGAGGTGCTGATCGTCTTCGCCCTAGTGTACGCGTTGTGGCGGTCCCGACGTGCGCCGCTCGAGTCGCGCCCGGCCCCGCTCCGGTTCCGGTCGGTCGCGCTGTTCGTCGTGGGGCTGGCGGTGGCCACGTTCCTGTGGCGGATCCCGGTGCCGACCGGCACCTACGTGCCGGTGCTCGGGCTGCCGACACCGAACTTCCTGCCGCAGTACGTCTCCATGTTCGTCCTCGGATGCGTGGCCTTCAGGCGCGGCTGGTTCGAGACACTGCCGGCGCGCGCCGGGCGGCTGGGGCTCGTGGCGGCGGGCGTGTCGACCGCCGTGCTGCTGCCTCCCGCGGTCATGACGAGCGGGGCGGTGGCTTCGGCGCTGATGGCGGCCTGGGAGTCGGCCTTCGCGGTGAGCATGGTCATCGGGCTCTCGGTGCTCTTCAGGGAGCGGTTCGCCGAGCAGGGGCCGCGCGGCCGGTTCCTGTCCGACCACGCCTTCACCGTCTACATCATCCACCCGCTCGTGCTGGTCGCCGTCGCCTACGCGCTGCGCCCGCTCGAGGCGATCGCGATCGTCAAGTTCGCGATGGCGCTGGTGGTGGCTCTGCCGCTGTGCTGGGGGCTGGCGTACCTGGTGCGGTCGCTGCCGGGGGCCAAGCGGGTTCTCTGAGCATCTCCGGCAGCGGGCCGGCCCGGCCGTCGCGCACGCACACGTACGTGATCGTGCCGACGGCCACCAGCTCGTCCGCCCGCCGCATCGTGAACGTCATCGTGATCGACGTCGTGCCGACCCTGGCCGGCGAGCTCTCCACGGCCAGCACGTCGCCGAGCCGGGCTGGAGCGTGGTGCTCGCACCCGCTCGCCTTGACCACCAGGTCGGCGCCCTCCTCCCGGAGCCGGTCGTAGCCGCCCCTGGCGCCGAGCCAGTCGAGGAAGGCGTCCTCGAAGTACTCGTAGTAGCGGGTGGCGTGCATCATGGCCTGCGCGTCGCAGTGCCTCGGGCGTACCGGCAGGTGTGAGATCACGCGTCAGCCCTCGTAGAAGGCGTCGAGGACCTTGCCGTGGCGCTCCTCTACGGCCTTGCGCTTGATCTTGAGGCTGGCCGTCAGCTCGCCCGTCTCCACCGTGAAGTCCTCGGCCAGGATCGCGAACTTCTTGACCGTGGCGTAACTCGCCTCGTCCGCGTTGACCTGGTCGATGGCCTTCTGGACCTCCTCGCGCATCCGCGGGTGCTCGCGCAGCCGCTCCGGGTCCTCCGGCAGCGACTCCGCCCGCGCCCACGGCCCGGCCACGTCCATGTCGAGCGTGACCAGCGCGGTGACGTAGTTGCGCCGGTCGCCGTGCACGAACACGTGCGACGCGTACGGGCAGGCCGCCTTGATGCGGCCCTCCAGGTACGTCGGCGCGACGTACTTGCCGCCCGAGGTCTTGATCAGCTCCTTCTTCCGGTCGGTGATGCGCAGCCGGCCGGCCGGGTCGAGCTCGCCGATGTCGCCCGTGTGCAGCCAGCCGTCCTCCAGCGCCTCGGCCGTCTCCTCCGGCAGCCCGTGGTAGCCGCGCATGACGCCGCGACCGCCGATGAGGATCTCGCCGTCGTCGGCGATGCGGACCTCGGCGCCCGGCAGGGGTGGCCCGACCGTCCCGAACTTCACCGACTCCAGCCGGTTGAGGAAGCTGCCCGCCGACGACTCCGTGAGGCCGTACCCCTCGAGGATCGGCAGGCCCGCCGCGTCGAAGAACTCCGCGATGTCCATGGACAGCGGGGCGGCGCCGGAGACGAAGAACCGGATCCGGCCGCCGAACCGGTCGCGGAGCTTGGCGAAGACCAGGCGGTCGGCCAGGGCGTACTCGATCCTGGTGGTGAGCGGGATGGGCGCCTCGCGCTGGCGGGCGCGGCTGACCCTGATGCCGGTCTCCCGCGCCCAGTTGAAGATGCGCAGCTTGACGCCGCCCTCGCGCCGCACGGTGGCCACGACGGTGTTGTGGATCTTCTCGAAGATGCGCGGCGCGGCGGCCATGAACGTCGGCTTGAGCACGCCGAGGTTCTCGGCGATCTTGTCGAGGCGGCCGTCGATCGCGGTCGGGACGCCGATGTCGATCATGACGATCTCCAGCAGCTTGCCGAACGAGTGCGACAGCGGCAGCCACAGGAAGTGCAGGTCGTCCCTGGAGATCAGGTCCAGCCGGTGCACGCCGCCCGCGGCGTGCAGCCAGTTGTCGTGGGTCAGCTCCACGCCCTTGGGGCGGCCGGTCGTACCGGAGGTGTAGATGAGCGTGGCCAGGTCGTCGGCGGCGATGGCGTCCACCATGCCCTCGTAGTCGCCGTCTTGCGGGCCTTGAAGAGAGTCGAGCCTGACCACCCAGCCGTCGTCGCTCGCCGTGCCGTCGATGACCACGACGCGGGTGACGCCGGGCAGCTCCTTCTGGACGGACCTGAGCTTGGCGACCTGGTCGTCGTTCTCGGCGATCACGATCGTGCTGCCGGAGTCGGTGATGACGAACGCCGCCTCGGCGGCCGTGTTGGACGGGTAGATCGTGGTCGTGGCCGCGCCCGTGGCCAGCACCGCCAGGTCGGCGAGGATCCATTCGAGCCGGGTCGAGGAGAGGATCGACACGCGCGTGCCGGGCCCGCAGCCCAGCCCGGCCAGGCCCAGAGCCAGCCCGCGCACCCGTTCGCCCACCTCGCGCCAGGTCAGCGAGGTCCAGCCGCCGTCAGAGGGAGTTCGGTACGCCTCATCGTCGGGGGTCGCCGCGATCCGGTCGCGCAGCAGGGACGGAATGCTGGACATGCCTGGCCTCCTGGACGGGTGTCGATCCCGACTCTAAGAGCAATTCCATGATTGCGGATAGACCCGCTCGCCCGGCGCCGTCTCAAGAGCGCTTGAAGACCGACAGGAGGCGGTCGGCCGCGAGGGAGGGGGTCAGCTCGCCCGCGAGGACCTCCCGCTCCACCTCCTCGGTGATCGCCGCCACCTCGGGGTCGTTGCGGAGCTCGGCCAGCAGCCGGTCCCGTACCAGCGTCCACGTCCAGCCCACCTGCTGGCGGCGGCGCTTGGCGGCCAGGTCGAGCGCGTCCTGGTGGGCCAGCACGTGGCGCCAGAGCTTGTCCAGCCCGTCGCCGGTCAGCCCGCTGCACGTGAGCACCGGCGGCGGGACCGAGTCGGAGCGGAGCATGCGCAGCGCGCCCGACAGCTCCCGTGCGGCCTTCCTGGCCGGCAGCTCGTGCTCGCCGTCGGCCTTGTTGACCGCGATGACGTCGGCCAGCTCCAGCACGCCCTTCTTGATCCCCTGGAGCTGGTCGCCGGTGCGGGCCAGTGTGAGCAGCAGGAACGTGTCCACCATGTCGGCCACCGCGGTCTCCGACTGGCCGACGCCGACGGTCTCGACCAGGACGACGTCGAAGCCGGCCGCCTCCACCACGACCATGGCCTCCCTGGTCGCCTTGGTGACGCCGCCGAGCGTGCCCGAGGTCGGCGAGGGCCGGATGAAGGCGTCGGGGTCAGCCGACAGCCGGGCCATGCGGGTCTTGTCGCCGAGGATACTGCCGCCCGTCCTGGTGGACGAGGGGTCCACGGCCAGCACGGCCACCTTGTGGCCGCTCTCGGTCAGCATCGTCCCGAGCGCGTCGATGAACGTGGACTTCCCCACGCCGGGCACACCGGAGACGCCCACCCTGCGCGCGTGGCCGGAGAGGGGGGTGAGCTCGACGAGCAGCCGCTGCGCCAGCGCGATGTGGTCGGGCCTGGTCGACTCGACCAAAGTGATCGCGCGCGCGATCCACGTACGGGACCCGGCCCGTACACCTTGGGCGTAGTCCTCCAGCGAATGCACCCGACTTACCCCTTTTCTTCCCAGTTGATCAGCCTAAGCTCTGACAAGTCTTGACTTTTGCCAGTAGGGTGCTGGAGTTCTAACCTCAGCCGTCACAGGAGTCACTCCCCTCATGCCCAACGTCGAACCCCTCCGCGAGGGCGACCCGGCAACGGTGGGACCCTACCGGCTGGTCGGTCGTCTCGGAGCGGGCGGCCATGGTGTCGTCTACCTCGGCCAGGCCCGCAACGGCACCCCCGTCGCGGTCAAGGCGCTGCGCGAGGGACTCGCCGGGGACGACCGACTCGCCAGGGAGATCGCCGCCGCGCGCAAGGTCGAGCCGTTCTGCCTCGCGCAGGTGCTCGACGCCTCAACCAGCGGCCGCCCGTACATCGTGTCCGAGTACGTGGACGGGCCCTCGCTCCAGCAGGCAGGCCGGCAGGGCGGGGCGGAGCTGCAGCGGATCGCCGTGTCCAGCGCGACCGCGCTGGACGCCATCCACCAGGCCGGCGTCGTCCACGGGGACTTCAAGCCGTCGAACGTCCTGCTCGGGCCCGACGGGCCGCAGGTCGTGGACTTCGGCATCGCCGGGGCGCTCGCCGGCGGCATGAAGGCGACCGGCACCTTCGTCGGCACGCCCGCGTACATGGCGCCCGAGCAGCTCTCCGGGAAGGCGGTCGGAGCGCCTGCCGACGTGTTCGCGTGGGCGTCGGTGATGGTCTTCGCGGCCACGGGGACGCCGCCGTTCGGCGACGACTCGCTGCCCGCGGTGATCAACCGCATCCTGAACGACGAGCCGCACCTCGGCGAGCTCCGTGGGCTGGTGCGCGAGATCATGCTGGCCTGCCTGGCCAAGGACCCCGGCGCCCGTCCCGTGATGCGCGACGTGCTGCTCCGGCTGACCGCGCCCTCGCGCCAGCCTGCCGCCCCGCCCCAATCTCCGGCCGGCCAGCAGACCCCGGTCCCGTACCAGACCTCGGACCAGGCTCCGCTGCCGCGCCGGACGCCGGGCGCGTACCAGACGTCCGACCAGAGCGCGGCCCCGCACCAGACGCCGGTCCCGTACCAGACCTCTGACCAGCCCTCGGTTCCGTACCAGGCCGCCGATGCTGCTCCGGCCTCGTACGAGACCGTTGACCAGCCGGCGGCGGCCTGGCAGCAGACCGACCAGCAGGCGGCGGCCTGGCACCAGACGCCCGAGCCGGCCTTCGACCAGGACACGCCGCCACGCCGGGGCCGCGCCCAGGCTCCCGGCGCCGACCACCAGGGGGCCTATCCGGAGGCCCAACCGGGAGCCCAACCCGGAGCCCAGTCGGGAGCCCAGTCGGGAGCTCTGCCGCGGCGCTTCGGTCCGCGCCAGAGCCCGGACCAGCCCGCCGCGCCGCAGCCCGCCCCCGGCGGGCACTTCGGCCAGGAACCGGCCGGACATCATGGCCAGGAGGCGTCTGCGCACTACGGCCAGCAGCCGGCCGGACACCATGCCCAGGAACCGGCCGCGCACTACGGCCAGGAACCGGCCGGACACTATGGCCAGGAGGCGTCTGCGCACTACGGCCAGCAGCCGGCCGGACACCATGGCCAAGAACCGGCCGCGCACTACGGCCAGGACCCAGCCGGACACTACAGCCAGGAACCGGCCGCCCATTTCGCCCGAGAACCGGCCGGGCACTATGGACATGACCCGGGGACACACCACGGCCAGGGGCCGGCGGCGTTCCCGCTGGGCGCCCCGGTCGTGGCACCGGTTCCGGCGGAGTTCGACCATCCGGCGGAGTTCGAGCGGGCGGCGGCTCGCGAGCAGCCGGTGCCCGAGCCGGCGATGGCCCAGCACTCGGCGCTGGTCGGCCTCCTCGCGCCGGGAGATACACCGGCCAGGGCGCCCGCCGGAGCACCAGGTGAGGCACCCGCAGGCGCACCCGCGCCGCCGCGACGGTCCGGTCGGCGGCGCATGAAGATCGTGCTCATCGCGGGCGCCTCCGGCGTCTCCGTGCTGGCGCTGGCCGGCGCCATCATGTGGCTCACCCCCACGACCCCCACGGCCAAGAGCGTCTCGGTCGCGAGCAGCACGCCCTCGGCCTCGAAGTCCGCCAAGTCCACGCCGTCGCAGCGGCCGAAGCGGACGCGTACCCCCGGGGCGAGCCCGCAGAGCGAGGGCGACCCGAGCACGGTGCCGACCGACGGCACCACGTCAACCGCGGTGCCCGGCGCGAGCGGGCAGCTCAGGCTCGTCTACGTCCGCGCGGGCGGCACCAGGAACGGCGACTGCTGGTCGGGCGGCGAGGTGACCCTCCAGGCGCTGGTGCAGCGCACCGGCGAGCCGCTGAACTTCAGGTACACCTGGTACATCGACCGCACGCCCGTGGGCCGCTCGTCGGCGGCCATCTCGGAGAACGGTCAGCGCTACCTCGCCGCGCCGCAGAGCCTCCGGAGCGAGGGAGGCGTCCACCGGGTCACGCTCAGGATCACCTCCCCGATCGTGACCCAGCGGACGATCTCCGTCACGATGTGCCAGAGCGGGACCTACTGACGGTCCCGCAGCTGGTCCAGCAGGTCGAGGGCGGCGTCGGCGATCACCGTGCCCGGCGGGAAGATCGCGGCGGCGCCCGCGGCCCGCAGCTCGTCGTGGTCGCCCGGCGGGATGACGCCGCCGACCACGATCATGATGTCGCCGGCGTCGAGGTCGGCCAGCGCCCGGCGCAGCGCGGGCACCAGGGTGAGGTGTCCCGCGGCCAGCGACGACACGCCCACGATGTGCACGTCGGCCTCGACCGCCTGCCTGGCGACCTCCTCCGGCGTCTGGAACAGCGGGCCGACGTCAACGTCGAAGCCGAGGTCGGCGAAGGCCGTGGCGATCACCTTCTGGCCGCGGTCGTGGCCGTCCTGGCCCATCTTCGCCACGAGGATGCGCGGGCGGCGCCCCTCGGCCCGTTCGAAGTCGGCGCAGGCCCGGCGGACGCGCTCGATGTTGTCGGAGTGGCCTGACTCGTCGCGGTACACCCCAGAGATGGTACGTACCGGCTCGGCGTGCCTGCCGAACACCCGCTCGAGGGCGTCGGAGATCTCGCCCACCGTGGCCTTGGCCCGGGCGGCGTCCACGGCCAGTTTGAGCAGATTGTGCTCCAGGCCGGGCGCGGGGTTGTCGGCGGCCTTCGTGAGCGCGTCGAGCGCCCGCTGCACGGCGTCGGGGTCGCGCTCGGCCCTGAGGCGGGCCAGCTTGTCGAGCTGCTGGGCGCGTACGGCGCTGTTGTCGACCTTGAGCACCTCGATGGTCTCGTCGCCCTCGGCCCGGTACTTGTTGACGCCGATCACGGGCTGACGCCCGGAGTCGATCCTGGCCTGCGCACGTGCGGCCGCCTCCTCGATGCGGAGCTTGGGCAGGCCCGCCTCGATGGCCCTGGCCATGCCGCCGGCGGCCTCGACCTCCTGGATGTGGGCCCAGGCGCGTTCGGCGAGGTCGTGGGTGAGGCGCTCGACGTAGTAGGAGCCGCCCCACGGGTCGATCACCTTGGTCGTGCCCGACTCCTGCTGGAGGAGGAGCTGGGTGTTGCGGGCGATGCGGGCGGAGAAGTCGGTGGGCAGCGCGAGGGCCTCGTCCAGCGCGTTGGTGTGCAGCGACTGGGTGTGGCCCTGGGTGGCCGCCATGGCCTCGACGCAGGTGCGGGCGACGTTGTTGAAGACGTCCTGCGCGGTCAGCGACCAGCCGGAGGTCTGGGAGTGGGTACGGAGGCTCAGCGATTTCGGATTTTTCGCCTTGAAGCCGGACACCAGCTTGGCCCAGAGCAGCCGGGCGGCCCGCAGCTTGGCGACCTCCATGAAGAAGTTCATGCCGATGCACCAGAAGAACGACAGCCGCGGCGCGAACCGGTCGACGTCCATCCCGGCGGCGACTCCTGCCCGCAGGTACTCGACGCCGTCGGCGAGCGTGTAGGCCAGCTCCAGGTCGCACGTCGCGCCGGCTTCCTGGATGTGGTAGCCCGAAATGCTGATGGAGTTGAATTTCGGCATCTTTTCGCTCGTATAAGCAAAAATATCCGAAATAATCCGCATGGACGGCGCTGGGGGATAAATGTAGGTATTGCGTACCATGAACTCTTTGAGGATGTCGTTCTGGATGGTCCCGGCGAGCTCCTCCGGCGCGACGCCCTGCTCCTCGGCCGCCACGATGTACAGCGCGAGGACGGGCAGCACGGCGCCGTTCATGGTCATCGACACCGACATCCGGTCGAGCGGGATGCCGTCGAACAGCTGCCGCATGTCATAGATCGAGTCGATCGCCACCCCGGCCATGCCCACGTCGCCGGCGACCCGGGGGTGGTCGGAGTCGTATCCCCGGTGCGTGGCCAGGTCGAAGGCCACCGACAGGCCCTTCTGCCCGGCGGCGAGGTTGCGCCGGTAGAAGGCGTTGGACTCCTCGGCCGTGGAGAAGCCCGCGTACTGGCGGATGGTCCAGGGCTGGTTGACGTACATGGTGGGGTACGGACCCCGCAGGTAGGGGGCCGCGCCGGGATAGGTGCGCAGGAAGTCGAGCCCCTCGAGGTCGTCGGCGGTGTAGAGCGGCTTGACCGCGATCCCTTCCGGCGTCTCCCACACCTCGCCGGCGTGCTCCGGCTCCCCGGGGACGTCCTCGGGCAGGGCGTTGAGCGGGATGCCGGAGAAGTCCGGGATCATCGGGTCACCTCCAGGTGGTCGAAGGTCTCGCGGAGCACGGCCGCCGCGTCGCAGCCCGCGTAGAGGTTTCCGTCCACGCCTTCGTACTCCCCCTTCCCCGCCAGCCACACTTTCCTCGCACCGGCCTTGCGCAGTGCGGCGGCAACGGCGGGGGCGTGCTGGGCGTACAGCTTGTCCGACGAGCACAGGCACGCGACGGTGGTGCCGCTCATGGCGTACGCGGTGGCGATCTGCTCGGGGTCCGTCCCGGGACCGGCGCTCTCGGTGTCGAGCCCGCCCGCCTGGAAGAGGTTGGCGGCGAACGAGGCCCGCGCGGTGTGAGCGGCGACGGGCCCGATGGTGGCGAGGAACACCTTGGGCCGCTCGGGCTGCGCGTCGGCCAGGTCCCGCAGCTCCTCGAACGCCTCGGCGTACCGGACCCTCGGCAGCCCGCCCCTGACTCCCGCCCCCTCCGGCGCTTCTTCGGATGTGGTGGCAGCCCGCTCCCCTGCCGACGACGCACCCTCACCGGCACGCCCGTCCGCCGATGCGGCAACGCCCTCGACACCGGCCTCCCGAGGGGCGTGCACCTCAGCGGCATCGCCGGACGCCACCGGCACGCCAGGAGGCGCCCCCGCCGGTGGCGCAGCGGCAGGCGATGGCGCAGCGGGCGATGTGTCAGGCGGCGGCCCGGCGGCGGGCGGTGGCGCGGCGGCGGGCGGTGGCGCGGCGGGCGACGTGGCAGGCGGCGGCGCGGCGGTGGGTGAGGGGGTGGCCGACGCTGGAGACGGCGGTGCGGTGGGAGGGCCGGAGGAGGCCAGGCTCGAGGCCCCGGCGGGGGACGGCGGCCGGACCGGCTTCTCGTGGACGTGCGGGAACTCGCTCACGCCCGTGATCGGGAAGCGGCGGTGGGCGATGTCGTCGGCGCGGCGGGCACGCGTGGCGGCGATCCGGCCGGACACCAGCTCGTACGCCCGCCCGATCCCGCCCGCCGCCTCGATCTCCTGGAACCAGGCCCACGCCCGCTCGGCGAGGTCGGCGGTGCGGCGCTCGACGTACCAGGAGCCCCCGGCGGGGTCGATGACGTGCCCGAGCCCCGACTCCTCCAGCAGGAGCGACTGCGTGTTGCGGGCGATGCGGCGGGAGAAGGCGTCCGGCAGGCCGAGGCAGGCGTCGAACGGCTGCACCGTGACCGCGTCGGCCCCGCCGACCCCGGCGGCGAAGCAGGCGAGGGTGGTGCGGAGCATGTTCACCCAGGGGTCGCGGGCGGTCATCATGGCCGAACTGGTGACCGCGTGCTGCCGCTGCCCGCCGTGCTCAGGGGCCCCGCAGACCTCGGCGACCCGCGCCCACAGCCGGCGGGCCGCGCGCAGCTTGGCGATGGTGGCGAACTGGTCGGCGGTGGCGGCGTACCGGAAGTCGATCTGCCCTAGCGCTTGCTCAACGGAGAGCCCACCGCCGGTGAGCGCCCGCAGCTCGGCGACGCCCTGTGCGATCGAGCAGCCCAGCTCCTCGGCGTCACTGCCGCCCGCGTCGTGGTACGGCGTGGCGTCGACGGTCACCGCCCTGAGCCCGGGGAAGCCCTCGACACAGCGCCGGGCCAGCTCCAGCCCCGCGCCTCCGGCACAGGCGGAGGCCCCCAGGTTCCCTCGCACCGCGACGCCGCGCCCGAACAGGACCTCGGCGGCCTCGCGTACGCGCTCCCCCGCCTCCAGCACGACCGGGGCCAGGTCGAGGTAGACGTCCTTGAGCACGGCGCCCAGCGCGTCCACCGGGATCGCGCCGTCACCCACCACCAGCCAGAGCGACGTGACGCCGTTCTCCAGGTCCGCCAGCACCGCCTCGGGGTCGGACACCGCGTGCCGCTGCCGCACGTCCCAGCCGCCTGCGGCCCGCGTGCCGCGCACGTAAGGCGGCTCGCCGGGCAGACCGGGATCGCCGGGCAGGTCGTCCTGGTCGTAGAGCGGCGCGACGGTCACCCCGTCATAGGTGAGGCTCGACAGCGCCTCCTCGGGCGAGCCCGCCTCGATCCCGGATTTACGCAGCACCTCGATCGCCAACGCCCGCCAGTCGTCCCGGGAGACGGACGCGAAACCCGCTGCCAGTTCCATGGTCGGATACTACGCGTTTACCGGGGCCGGGCTCAGGCAGCGGGGGCCTCCCACGCCAGCCGCCACGTGACCGGCCCCACGATCCCGTCGTCCGTGACGCCCTGCTGGCGCTGGAATCCGCGGCACACGTCGCGCGACTCCGCGCCGTACGCCCCGTCCACCGTCAGGGCCCAGCCGCGCCGCTTCATCTGCTCCTGCCAGGTGCGCACGTCGTCGCCCTGCGTCACCGGCGGGTACGTGAGCAGCCGCCCGGGGAACGGCGGCGCGACCGGCCCGGGCTCCGTGCCTCCGCCGGGGCGGGGCGCGCCCCGGCGAACCCATGCGTAGAGCGGTTCCCCGGGGCAGTCGGTCGAGTATCCGTCCCGGTGCCCCTTGATCTCCTTGCCGGCGCTGCCTTTGTCGCGCACGTACTGGACCGCGTCCAGGATCGCGTGGAGCACCCCGTCGGGCGGCTGCACGAGCCCCGAGTTCCCCACGAGCCCAAGCACGGCGTAGTGGCCAGCGTTGAGGCCAGGGCCGTTCGCGGCGGGCAGGTGGTGCAAGCCGCGCCCCTCGAACACCTTTTTATGCGGACAAGCCACATACGAATAACCGATGTCGATCCAGCCGTTGCCGTCCATGTGGTACGCCTGGATGGAGCGCACCAGCGCGACGCATCCGTTGTGGTCATGGACGATGCCGGGATCGACGCTGCCACCCGTGTAGTGGACTTTCACTCCCTTGGTGGAGTCGAGCTGGGTGTAGTCGCCACGCGGCGCGCGGGCGTTCCAGTCGCGCCGTAACACCAGGTCGATTGCCACGGTGAGCTCCGAGGGTCGCGGTCGGGACCACCGAGCGTAACGCGGGGGACGCGGACAGGTCCTGAAGATGTGGGATTTGACCTATGGCCGGATCACTCGCTTGTCCGTCACGATCGCGGTGATGAGATCGTGCGGCGTCACGTCGAAGGCCGGGTTCAGCGCTCGCGTTCCCTCGGGTGCCACGCGTACACCTCTGACGGTCACGACCTCGTCCGCTCCCCTGTCCTCGATCTCGATGTGCTCGCCGGAGGGGGTGTGCTGGTCGATCGTGGACTCCGGCGCGACCACCACGAACGGCACCCCGGCGCGCTCCGCGCCGAGCGCGAGGGCATACGAGCCGATCTTGTTGGCGGTGTCGCCGTTGGCGGCGATGCGGTCGGCGCCGATGAGCACCGCGTCCACGTCGCCCCTGGCCAGCAGGTACGGCCCCGCGGAGTCGGCGATGAGCCGGTGCGGCGCGCCCATCCGGGCCAGCTCCCAGGTGGTGAGCCTGGCGCCCTGCAGCAGCGGGCGGGTCTCGAGTGCGAGCACCTCGGCCAGCCGGCCGCGTTCGTGGAGCGTCCGCACGACGCCGAGCGCGGTACCGCGTTCGACGGCGGCCAGCCCGCCGGTGTTGCACACCGTCATGATCCGCAGCCGGTCGCCTTCGAGCAGGTCGGCCCCGCGCTCCCCCATGGCCACGCAGGCGGCAATGTCGTCGTCGCGCACGCGCAGCGCGGCCGCGAGCACCGACTCGCGGCCGCCGTGCAGGTGGGCGACGGCCTGGTCGACGCCCCACGCGAGGTTGACGGCGGTGGGCCTGGCGGCGCGGAGCCTGGCGATCTGCGCGGCGTCGCCGCCGGCCAGCACGACGCCGAGCGCCCCGGCCACGCCGAGCGCGGGCGCGCCGCGCACGGCCAGCCGCTGGATGGCGTCCACCAGATCGTCCACGGTGTGGATGCGCAGCATCACGCACTTGTCCGGCAGCAGGGTCTGGTCGACGAGCTCGATGGCGCCGTCCACCCAGTCGATGGTCCTCACAGGGCAAATGTACGGCGGCTCAGGCCCGCTTCCCGTGACCGGCAGGCGAGGTCAGCGTTCCGCCAGGACGATCACCGAGTCCCTCGGGTGGAGCACGATCGGCTCGGACTTGTCCGGGTTGAGGATGATGCCGTAGTGCGGCGGGACGTTGCGTGCGTGGGCGCTGCGGTAGCCGATGGCGGTCTCGCCCCTCCGCTTGGCTGCCTCCACGACCGTGGAGAACGTCACCCGCGTCCCCGTCGTCACGTACGAGCCGGCGGGCCGGGGGTAGATCTCCGAGCCGCGCGAGTCGAACAGGTAGCCGAACACGTCGGCCAGGTGCCGGTTCTCGGCGAGCTGGGCGAGGAGCAGGCCGATGACGGTGTCGCTGATCACGATGTCGTCGGCCTCGGTGACCTCGGCCAGGGCGCGGTTGTTCTCGTCGTGCATCTCGCTGACGATCGAGTAGTGCTCGCCGAGGGCGCTCTGCATGTCGCGGAGCTGGAGCAGCGTCATGAGCGTGCGCGTGTCGGAGTGGTGGGGGTCGAAGCGGTCGTCGGACAGGACGATGACGTGCTGGAAGAGGCCGACGCCGAGCGACTCGAGCGCGTACCTGTCGGTGGTGTCGCAGTCCTTGACGTTCACGGTGAGGTTGCGCAGGCCCGCCAGGCCTGCGCCCGCCTTGGGGTGGTCGGCGGCGATCTCCAGGACGGAGCCGGGGGCGACGTAGCCGTCGAGGTAGCGGACGATCTGCTCGGCCCGGCCGTTCCAGTTGAGCAGCAGCGTGCGCTCGGGCTCGGTGGGCGGCGCCTCCGCCTCGACGATGGCGGCCTCGTCCAGGGACGGCTTGCCGGCGGCCAGGCGGATGTGGGAGTCGTCGTGCGCGATGACGATGACCTGGTCGTCTGCGTTGATGACGGTGTCCGCGGGCGGGTTCAGCACGACGCCGGCCGGCCGGCGCAGGCCGATGACGGAGGCGGTCTGGTACGCGTGCAGCGCCTCGCCGTACGTGACGCCGACGAGCTTCTTGGGGGTGCGCAGGTAGATCTCGCCGCCGTCGAAGTTCAGCAGGTCCATGCAGACGACGGACATGCCGGACTGGCGCGAGGACTGCACGATGAGCCTGGAGGCGGTGTCGTCGGAGTCGACCAGGTGCACGTCCTGGCCGCCGGCCAGGCGGGCGGCGGCGATGTTGCGGCTGGAGGTGAGCCCGGCGACCACCGGCGGGTGCATGCCGTCGCGCTTGGCCAGCGCGAGCAGGATCTTGATGACGTGCGCGTCCGGGTCCTTGCTCTCAGGCGAGAGCACGACGACGGAGCGGGCGGTGGCCAGGTTCATCAGCGCGAGGTCGCGCGGCTCGGTGGGCCGCCCCGTACGGCAGACCAGCCGGGTCCTGCCGAGGTCGCCGACCGCCTCGCGGATGTCCTCCTCCATGGCGAGTTTGTCACGTTCCGCCAGGATGGCGATGACGGAGCCCTTCTCGCTGGCGTGCGCCTTGACCAGCTCGGCCACGATGGTGAACACCTGGTCCGACCAGCCGAGGATCACCGTGTGCCCGGACTCGACGATCCGCGAGCGCCCCCTGCGCAGGCGGTCCACCTTCTGCTTGAGCCCGTTCGACAGCAGGCCCACGAGCATGCTGACGATGAACAGGCCGCCGAGCGACCCCGCGAACATCACGGCCATGTACGCCGTCGAGCCCTTGTCGCTGGCGACCTTGCTCGGGGTCAGCGCGTGCATGAGCGCGATCCAGAGCACGTGCCCAGGACCGGCCACGCCGTCCGGCTCGTCGGGCGCGAGCCAGAGCGTCAGCGCCGCCACGATCACGATCAGCGTCAGCGACACCACGGCCAGCCAGCCGATCAGCGAGGCGGTGCCCTTGGACATGGTGTTGTCGAACCAGTAACGCGCCCGCTCACGGAACGTGACCTTCGACACTTTCCCCCATCCTCCGTGTAAGGAGTGATTTATGTGACGACCCAAGGTACCGGTGGATCTTGGGGTACGCATGAAGACCGGTAACGTATCGCCCATGGCGAGCCCCCTGGCACCAGACGATCCGGCGTCCCTGGGCGGCTATCGCTTGTCCGGCCGGCTCGGCGAGGGCGGGCAGGGCGTGGTCTACCTCGCCCACTCCCCGGAGGGCGAGCCGGTCGCGATCAAGCTGTTGAGCACGGGCGACCAGACGACGCGGGCCAGGCTGGCACGCGAGCTCGAGGCGCTGGAGAGCATCGCCTCCTTCTGCACGGCGCGGGTGCTCGCCGTCTCGGCCGACGGGCCGCGGCCGTTCGTCGTGAGCGAGTACGTGGACGGCCCCTCGCTGGCCGAGCGGGTGCGCGAGCGCGGCCCGCTGCGCGGCGGCGACCTCGAGCGCCTGGCGGTCGGCACGGCCACGGCGCTGGCCGCCATCCACGCGGCCGGGATCGTGCACCGCGACTTCAAGCCGGCCAACGTGCTGCTCGGCCCCGACGGACCCAGGGTGGTGGACTTCGGCATCGCCAGGGCGGAGGGGGCGGCCACGCTGACGTCGGGCCTGATCGGCACCCCCGCCTACCTGGCGCCCGAGCAGATCAGCGGGTCGCCGGCCGCGCCCGCCTCCGACGTGTTCGCCTGGGCCTCGTCGATGCTGTACGCGGCCACGGGCGCGAGCCCGTTCGGCGCGGACACCGTGCCCGCCGTGCTGCACCGGGTGCTGCACGCGGAGCCGGACCTGTCCGCGCTGCCGCCACGCCTGCGCGGGCTGATCGCGTCCTGCCTGGCCAAGGATCCCTCCCGCCGCCCCACGGCCCAGCAGCTCATGGTGTCCCTGGTCAACCCCCACGTCCCTGGGCCGGCTGGGATCCACGGCCCCGGGACTCCGCCGTTCCCTGGCAGCCCGCCGTCCGGCGACGACCCTCCCACGGGGCCGCACCCCGGGGCGGCGTACCAGACGGGGCCGCAGCCGGGTGCGGCGCAGCAGACTGGGCCGGGGTCCCGGGCGGCGGACACCCGTGGGACGGGGCGCGCCCGATCCCGGGGCCTGCTCATCGGCGTCTCGGCCGCGGTGGCGGTGATCCTGGCCGCGGCCGTCGCCACGACCCTCTATCTCAACCGCACCCCCACCCCGCCCTCGGGGGACGACGACCGCACCACCTCGGCCACGTCACCTCCGTCGGCCTCGGCCACCGCGCCCTCGTCAGCGCCCTCATCGGCGTCCCCGTCGGAGTCCTCGTCGGAGCCCTCGTCAGCGTCCCCCTCGGCGTCCGCGTCAGCGTCCGCCTCCTCGTCCGCCTCAGCGTCCCCGTCGGCGTCCGGCACGCCGACCGCCGGCCCCGGCAAGGACCTCAAGATCCCCGCCTCCTTCGCCGGTACGTGGTCGGGCCACACCACCAGTACGAACCCCATGGACGCGGACGGCGCCGAGAACACCGTGGTGCTGAAGCCGGGAGCGTCCACCGCGGCGTGGAGCGAGAAGGACCCGCAGGAGAGCTGCAGCGGGACGATCACGCTGACCAAGGTGGAGGAGAAGGAGCTGACGTTCTCGCTGGGAGCGAACGAGGGCGGCTGCATCGCGGGCACCATCTGGCTCGCCAAGAAGGGCGACACGCTCGCCTACACCTGGCGCGACGTCCCGGGCAACGACCTCGTCACCCAGACCGGCGACCTCCAGAAGAGCCAACCTTAGGGAGATTTTTCGGCTAAACCCTTCGACATGTGACGGCTCGAGGCTGGATCATTACCGTTATGTCCGTGATCAGGGAGGTGCCGTTCCCCACCCCGGAGTCCTCTGAGCTCCCGATGAACATCTGGATCGACGACGCCGATTCCGCCATCGACGTCATCGACGCCCTGGCGCTGTCGCCGTTCGCGACGGGCGCGCAGCCGTGGTCCCGCCTGGCCAATCTGGAGCGCGTACGCCCCGACGCCCCGCTGAGCCCCGCCGGCGGGCGCGTGCTGCGTACCGCGCGCGTCGAGGACGGGTCGGAGTCGCGGCTCATCTGCGGCGACGGCTGGACCCTGCGCGTCGTACGCCACCGCAACCGCACGGCCACCGTCAGCGTGACGGCCGTGAACGAGGAGCTGGCCAAGAGCGTGCTCGCGGAGAGCATCGAGGGCGCAGAAGAGGCCATGCCTGAGGTCGACCACGTCGAGATGGGCTTCTGGTGGCGCGGCATGCACGGCGGCACCCGCTCGGAGAAGCCGATCACGGCGCAACCTTGGGACGAGATCAGCAAGAACTACTCGGCCAAGGTCCGCCCGGCCCTCGACAGGCTCATGTCGATCACCCCTACCGACGTGAACGGCCGCCTCATCCTCCTGCACGGCGAGCCGGGCACCGGCAAGACCACGCTGCTGCGGGCGCTGGCCAAGCAGTGGCGCGACTGGTGTCAGGTGGACTGCGTGCTCGACCCCGAGCGCCTGTTCAACGAGCCCGGCTACCTGATGGAGGTGGCCGTCGGCTACGACTCCGACGAGGACACGCAGCGCTGGCGGCTGCTCGTCCTGGAGGACTGCGACGAACTGATCAGCTCGGGCGCCAAGGCCCAGGCGGGTCAGGGGCTCTCGCGGCTGCTCAACCTGACGGACGGCCTGCTCGGCCAGGGCCGCGACGTCCTGGTCGCGATCACCACCAACGAGGATCTCGCCCGCCTCCACCCCGCCGTCGTCCGCCCCGGGCGGTGCCTGGCGCAGGTCGAGGTGGGACCGCTGACCAAGGAGGAGGCCGTCACCTGGCTCGGCTCGTCGAAGGGGGTGAGCTCGTCGGGGGCGACGCTGGCGGAGCTGTACGCCCTGCGCGCGGGCCGCGAGCTCACCGCACAGCCGGGCGACGAGTCCACCGGCCTGTACCTCTGACCGCACCCCTTCACAGGGTCACGTCCACGGCGACGCGGGCGGCCATCCGGGCCGCCAGCACGTGCTTGCACGGTCCGCGCGACCCCCGGTGGTCGTACCACCACGGGCACGTGCACTCGCCCTCGGCGATGCGCACCCGCCGCACCCCGCCGTCCGTGGTCACCTCGGCGCTCTCCCCGGCCAGCCGCACGGCCCCCGAGTCCACCAGCGCGCGGGCGGCGGTCAGCCGGGGGTTGAGCTGGGCCACCTGCTCCTTGTCGTACGGCAGCTCGCGGTGGAAGTGCGCCGCCTCGTGCAGGTCGTAGCCGACCCGGCCGGCCGTGCCGAGCTGGGTGAGCGCGGCGCGCACCCGTTCGACGGGAAGGCCGGAGCGGTCGGCGAGCAGCCCGAGCTCGACCGTGGGCTCGAAGTTGAGCAGCATGCCCACCACGTCGGCGTCGCCGGCGGCCTCGTCGGTGGACAGGTCGGACAGCACGGCGCCCTCGCCGGAGAAGCCGCGCCACGGCTCCGGCGAGACCGCCAGGGTGTAGCGCATGCCGGGCAGCTCCAGCTCCCACGCGCTCGCGGTGGACGAACCATCGGCGGGGCCGTACACGCGCAGCGCCTTGGCGAACCTGAGCAGCGGCATCAGCGTGGCCACCCGCCCGGCGCCCGACAGGCAGACGCCGCCGCGCGCGGGGCCGCCGGACAGGCGCAGGTCGCGGCCCGAGGGGACGGCCCAGACGGTGGAGCGGGCGCCCTTGGGCAGGGAGCGCAGGAAGCGCACGGCCTGCGGGCCGCCCAGCTCGGCCCGCAGGTCGAACCCGGCGGCGATCACCTGCACCTCCGCGAACCCGCGCAGCCACCGCGACGGCAGCGGCACCTTCTTCTCCACGACCGCGCCGTCCAGCGTGGTGACCGTCAGCTCGTCGGGGCCGACGCCGAGGTGGAGCGGGTCCCGGCTGCCCACCCTGGCGAGGGACTCGCGCAGCGGGCCGTTGACGTCGACGTTGGTGGTGCCCCGGTCGAGCACGTCGCCGTCGAGCTCCAGCACGTCGAGCCGGGCGTAGACGCCGCCGCACGCCGAGAACGACTCGAACCGCAGCCGCCCGCCGTCGCAGGTCACCACCGGGTCGCGGGTCCAGCCGGGCCTGGGCTGGTGGTAGCGGGCGAGCGCCACGTCGGCGACGGCCAGCAGCCCGGCCGCGGCCGGGGCCGGCTGGGAGAGCAGCCCGCTGAAGAACCGGGGATGCGTGCGCGGCCCGGACAACGCCGTGCCGCCGGAGGTCGAGAGGGCGAGCCTGCCGCCGTCGAGCACGGAGGGGCCCGCGTAGGCGTACGCCTGTATCGCGTGAGTCATGACCCGAACCATAGAGATCATCACCGACACAATCCGGCTGGTACGTAAACCATCCGATGTGCGACATGGAGTGCGGAAGCAGAATGTGGCTGGTGCTCACCGTCGATCTGGCCCGCGTCGCCTTTGCCCGCTTCGCCGTGTCCGCGGGTGATTCGTGGAGCAGTGATGAGCGCCGGATCGGGTTCCCCGCCACCCAGCTCGTGGCCTCGTGGACCGCGCGCACCCCGCCGGGCTCCTGGATCGAGGTGGCGCTGCGGGCCAGGACCGAGCCGGGCGATCTCACCAAGTGGTACGTCATGGGCCGCTGGTCCGAGCACGGCGATCCGCGCACGTCCGTCCCCGGCCAGGGCGACGAGAACGGCGACGTGGCGGTGGACACGTTCGTGGCCCGGCGGCCGGTGGTGTCGTACCAGGTGCGGGTGGCCGCCCACGGCCCGGGTGCCCGAGTGACGGGGCTGGGCGTGATGGCCTCGGCCGTGCCGCAACGTCCTGTGGTGCCCAGCGCGCCCGGCGCGGCGGGGCCGGTGGAGCTGGCGGTGCCCCGGCACTCCCAGCACGCGCACGCCGGGCACCACCTGCGGTGGGACGGCGGGGGCGTCAACTGGTGCAGCCCGACCTCGGTGGCCATGGTGCTCGGCTACTGGGGCCGCGGCCCCGTGCCCGCCGAGCTGGCCTGGGTGGGGGACGGCGACCCGGCGCCCATGGTGGACCACGCGGCCATGGGCACGTACGACACGAGCTATCTGGGCACCGGCAACTGGCCGTTCAACGTGGCGTACGCGGGGCGGTACGGGCTGGCCGGATTCGTGACGCGGCTGCGGTCGGCGGTGGAGCTGGAGGCGTTCGTACGCTCCGGGATCCCGGTGATCACCTCGCAGTCGTTCAAGGCGCACGAGCTGCCCGGCTCCTGCTACTCCACCGACGGCCACATCCTGGTCGTCACCGGCTTCACGGCCGAGGGCGACGTCATCGTGAACGACCCCGCCGCACCCGACGACGCCACGGTTCGGAGGGTCTATCCGCGGGCAGCGTTCGAGAACGTGTGGTTGAGGAGCTCGGGCACCGGGGGCATCGCGTACATCCTCCACCCGCCCGAGCATCCCCTTCCTCCTTGTACCGACGGCAATTGGTGAGTTGATGAGCATTCGACCGATCGACGTGGCCCGTACCGACGGCGGCCCGCTCTGGGTGGAGGCGGTGGCCACGCCCTCCGGTGTGGAGGTCTGGTGGGACGAGCCGCGCCCGCACGAGGGCGGGCGGCGCTGCGTGGTGCGCCGCCTCCCGGACGGCACCCGCACGGACGCGCTGCCGCAGGGCTGGAACGCGCGCAACCGGGTGATCGAGTACGGCGGCCGCTCCTGGCGCCCGCTGCCGGGCGGCGGCCTGGTCTTCACCAACTGGGCGGACCAGCGCCTCTACCGCCTCGACGCCCCCGCCCCGGCCGCGCCCCTGCCCGGCGTGCCGGTGCCGCTCACCCCGGAGGGACCGGCACGCTACGCGGACCTGTACCTCCCGCCCGGCCGCGACGAGGTGTGGGCCGTACGCGAGACCGACGACGTGCGCGACCTGGTGGCGGTGCCCCTCGACGGCGGCCCCGTCAAGGTGATCGTCGAGGCCCAGCACTTCCTCATGAACCCCCGCCTGTCCCCCGACGGCCGCCACGTCGCCTGGATCGGGTGGGACCACCCGAACATGCCCTGGGACGGCACCGAGCTCTGCGTGGCCCCCTTGCGGGAGGACGGCACGGCGGGTGAGTACCGGGTGGTCGCCGGAGGCCCCGAGGAGTCGGTCGCGCAGGCCGAGTGGCGCGACGGCACCAGTCTGTACGCGGTGACCGACCCCACCGGCTGGTGGAACGTCCACCTCGTCCACCTCGACGGCTCCCCCGCCAGGAACCTCACCCCGATGGAGCTGGAGTTCGGCTCGGCGGCGTGGAAGCCCGGCATGACGTACCTGGCCATCGCGGACACGGGCGAGCTGGCCGTCGTGTACGGCACCCCGGACCACCGCCGCCTGGGCGTGCTGGACCCGGAGACCGGCGGCCTGCGGGAGATCGGCGGCCCGGCCACCTACTGGTCGTCCACCGTGTCGGTCGCGGGCGGCAAGGTGGCGGGCGTGGGGGCGACCCCGTACACGCCGCTGGAAGTGACCCTCGTCGACCTCGAGGAGGGCGGCGCGTGGGAGATCGTGTCGGCCCGCAAGCCGCTCCCGGACCGCGACCTGCTCCCCACTCCCGAGGCCGTGACGGTCGAGGGCGTGCACGCGCACCTCTACCCGCCGGTCGGCGCGCAGGGCCCCGGCCCGTACGTGATCTTCGTGCACGGCGGCCCCACCGGCAGCCACCCGGTCGTGCTCGACCTGGAGATCGCCTACTTCACCAGCAGGGGCATCGGCGTGGCCGTGGTCAACTACGGCGGGTCGACGGGGTACGGCCGGGCCTACCGCGAGCGGCTGCGCCACCAGTGGGGCGTCGTGGACGTGCAGGACTGCGCCAAGGTGGCCAGGGGCCTGGTCGAGCTGGGCCGCGCCGACGCCGCCAAGCTCGCGATCCGCGGCGGCAGCGCCGGGGGCTGGACCACGGTGGCGGCGCTCGTGCACAGTGACGTGTTCGCGGGCGGGGTCGCGCACTACGCGATCACCGACCCGGAGAGCTGGGCCGCCGAGACGCACGACTTCGAGTCGCGGTACCTGGACGGGCTGGTGGGCCCGCTGCCCGAGACGCGGGAGCGCTACACCGAGCGCTCGCCGCTCCTGAACGCCTACCGCACCTCGGGCCCGTGCCTCATGCTGCACGGCCTGGAGGACGCGATCGTGGACGTGAGCCAGGCCGAGCGGTTCACCGCCGAGCTGGACAAACATGGCAAGGAGTGGGCCCTGCTCACCTACCCCGGCGAGCAGCACGGCTGGCGCAGGGAGGAGACTATCGTCGCGGTGCTGGAGGCCGAGCTGGCCTTCTACGGGCTGATCTTCGGGATGGAGACGCCTGAGGTGCCGCCGCTGACACTGAAGGGGAGAGCGTGAAGAGCGTCGCCGAGATCTGCTCGGATCTGATCAGGTTCGACACCACCAACCCGGGCTCGGGCGAGCGCCCGGCCGCCGAGTACGTGGCCACGCTGCTGGCGGACGCGGGCATCGAGCCGGTGGTGTTCGAGTCGGCGCCGGGGCGGACCACCGTCGTGGCCAGGATCGACGGCGACTCCCCCGACGCGCTGCTGGTCCACGGCCACCTGGACGTGGTGCCCGCCGACCCGGCCGAGTGGCGGATGCACCCGTTCTCCGGCGAGATCACCGACGGCTGCGTGTACGGGCGGGGCGCGGTCGACATGAAGGGCTCGTGCGCGATGACGCTCGCGACCGTGCTCGACCTGGCGGCCCGCGGCGTACGCCCGAAGCGTGACCTGGTGCTGGCGTTCCTGGCGGACGAGGAGGCGACGGGCGACTACGGCTCGCGGCACGCGGTCACCGCGCACCGGGCGCTGTTCGACGGCGTCACGGAGGCGATCAGCGAGTCGGGCGGCTTCAGCGTGGCCTCCGGTGGGCACCGGGTCTATCCGATCGCGGTCGGCGAGCGCGGCACCGCCTGGATGAAGCTCACCGCACACGGCGTGGCGGGCCACGGCTCGCGGCCCCCCGTGGACAACCCGGTCGCCACGCTGGTGCACGCGCTGTCGCGGCTGGCCTCCCACCAGTGGCCGGTACGCCTGACGCCGTCGGTCGCGGCGCTCATCCGGAGCCTGTCCGAGATCACCGGCCGGCCGATCGACCTCGACCGCCTGGACGAGGAGGCGGCCCGGCTCGGCCCGCTGGGCAGCCTGTTCAAGAGCCAGATCCGCAACTCGGCGAACCCGACGATGCTGGACGCCGGTTACAAGGTGAACGTGGTGCCCTCGACGGCCGAGGCGCACGTGGACGGGCGCTACATGCCGGGGACGCAGGAGGAGTTCCTGGAGACGATCGACGCGCTGCTCGGCCCGAAGATCACCCGCGAGTTCGTCAACCTGGAGGACGCGCCCGACGCGCCGTACCCCTCGGAGTTCTTCGACACGCTGGCGGGCGCGCTGGTGGCCGAGGACCCGCTCGCCCGGCCGGTGCCGTACGTGATGGCCGGCGGCACCGACGCGAAGTCCTTCGCCAGGATCGGCATCAAGGGGTACGGTTTCGCGCCCCTGATGCTCCGGCCCGACCTGGACTACTTCGGGATGTTCCACGGCAAGGACGAGCGGGTGCCGGTGGAGGGCCTGGAGTTCGGCACCCGGGTCCTCGCCCGTCTCTTCATCTGACCGTGCGGTGAGCGGGCGGGAGGCTTCCGCGCCTTCCGCCGGCGTCCGCCGCGTCAAAAAGTAGTGGAACAAACTATTCCGTTCTGCTAGACTGAGGGCATAACGGAAAGGGGCTCACCGATGAGCGACTACACCACCAGCGGCTGGGACGTACTGGACGCCGCGCACGAGGCGCTGCGCCGGGTCGTCGGCGCCGTTCCCGCGACCGCCTGGCACCTCCCGACGCCCTGCTCGGCCTGGGACGTCACGCAGGTGCTCCAGCACGCGGCCGGCGACCAGATCGGCTTCGCCGCCGCGCTCACCGGTGAGCCCGGCCCCGCGTTCAACCCGTTCGAGCCCTCGGGCGAGCTGGCGGGCGACCCTGCGGCGTTCACGGAGGACGCGCTGGCACGCTCGGCCAGGGCGTGGGCCGGCGTCGACCGGGGCGCCCTGGAGGTGCCGACGCCGGTGCCGCCGCACAAGATGTCGCCGTGGTCCGGCTCGGCGGCGTGCGCGCTCGACGCGGCCGTGCACGCCTGGGACATCGCGGTCGCCACGGGCCAGGCGTCGCCGCTGACGCCTGACCTGGCCCGGCCGCTGCTGAAGGTGGCGCGGGAGATCGTCGAGCCGCTGCGCGCCTGGGGCGCGTACGCCGCCGTGCTGGAGCCGGAGCCGGGCGACGACGACGTGGCGGTGCTCCTGCGCTACCTCGGGCGCGACCCCCGCTGGACCCCCTCCTCCTGAGCTCAGGCGAACTTGGACTTCGGGCGCTCCTGGAGCTCGCCGTCCAGGTAGATGTCGAGCTTCTCGTTGTAGAACGCGATCAGCCCGGCGACCTTCTCGCTCTCCGGCAGCGGCGTCCGATAGGACCAGGCCAGGTCCTTCTCGCCGTTGACCGTCCAGTATTCCGCCGTGCCCTTGTACGGGCAGTGCGTCACCGTGTCCGTGTGCTCCAGCAGGTCGAGCCGCACGTCCGTCTTCGGCAGGTAGTAGCGGGCGGGCAGGCCCGTCTCGAAGAGGATGCGCGGGCTGCGGGAGTCGGCCACGGTGACGCCGCCCACCTCCACCCGCACGTGCCGCGAGCTCGCCAGGATGTCGACCCTGGTGTACGGGTCACGCGGGTGGACGTAGACCTCCTCGTCCTCCTCGAACCAGGCGTCCATGGCGTCCCACTCGAAACGGACGTGGTCGCGGATCTGCTCCAGCGGCGAGTCGCGGTAGACCAGCGCCGCGTCCGCCGCCTCGGCCGTGCCCGAGGTGACGGTGTGCACCAGGCCGTCGCCCCTGCTCGGTGAGTGACCGGTGGCGCCGGTGGCCTTGAGCGCGGACTCGTCCACGTCTGCCAGCGGGAAATAGTAGGTGGGGTAGTACGGGACCTCCCACACCAGGAGAGCGGAGGTGGTGTCGGCCACCACCCGGCCGCCGAGATAAGCCCTCACACGCTTGGCCGTGCGCTCGACGCGCACCCGGCCGCGGTTCGTGACGTCCATGTTCGCGGCAACCCCGGGAGCGCCACCGCTATTCCGGCCGGCCCGAGCACGGGGATCAGCCCACACCGAACGCGGCCAGCGTCCCCCATGTCGTCAGCGTCCCCGCCACCGCCCCCACGACCACCTGGGGCCAGGTGTGGTGCGTCAGACGTACTCTCGCCCAGCACACCAGCGCCACGACGGCGGCCCCGGCCGGCGCGGTCGGCCAGGCGGGCAGCACGTGGGCGAGCACCACGACCGTGCCCGCGGAGACGGCGGCGTGGAAGGAGATCTTCCAGCGCAGCGTGACGGGAACGGTCACGGCCAGCGCGGCCAGCATCGCGGTCACGGTGGCGACGAGCAGCGTCGGCGCGCCCATCACGACCAGCAGCGCCAGCGCCACCAGGACGGCCGCCACCGCGGCGAGCAGCGGGCCGGTGCGGCGGGCGCGGTCCACGATGTGGTGCGAGTCGAGGCGGCCCGACCGCACGCCCAGCGCGATCACCGCCGCCGGCACGCCACCGCAGAACGCCGAGGCCACCAGCCCCCACGCGGCCCCGCCCCACCCCTCGGCGATGAGGCCGACGACCGGAGGCATGACGATCACCAGCACCTGCGGTGCCAGGAGGTTCGTCACGCGTCTCGCCAGCAGATCGGCCGTCATGTCAGGAGAGATTACGCGATCATGGCCTTCCGTCCGCTCAGAATCCAGGCCGTTCTCAGCCCTTGCTCGCCGCGTTCACGATCCGGGTCGTGGACCGGCCGGGGATGGAGGCCATCTCCCAGCACTCGCTCCCCAGGATGGCGGCCGCGGCGGCGCGGGCACCCGCGTGCGGGTCGCCCGCCGTGTGAGCGAGCGCTCCCGGACGCATGGGCACCAGCAGGTCGATGTAGTCCTCCGGCCCGTGCGCCTCGGGCGGCCCCGTCACGATGAACACGCCGCTCACGAACCGGAGCGCGGCCAGCACCTCGGCCCGCTCCTCCGCGGGGTTGAGCGGGCGGCTCGGCCCCTTCCACGCCCGCACCCGGGGATCGTCCTCGACGCCGACGACGAGCGGCAGCCCTCGTTCGGCCACGGCCCGCAGGTAGCGCACGTGGCCGACGTGCAGGATGTCGAAGACGCCGGTCACGACCGCGGCCCCCGGCCGGTCGTACGGTTGAACCCACACGGCCTCGAGGCTGCTCACGCGACCTCCCACGCTCTCCCCCACGGTCTGGACGACTCGTCGATCGCAGCGTACTCGGTCGGCATCCCCTGTCGCGCAGGCGGCCGCCAGCAAGGCCTTTCCTACCTTTTCGCGGTAGCCTCCGGCGCACCGCCGGCGCGTCTCACAACGTCGCCGATTTGGGGGAGGTCGCCGTGGCACCGCCGGACTTTCATCGCCTCGACGGGAACGGCTCCGGGGATCTGGTGGCGAGGCTGCCGGGCGTTCCGTCGCAGGTTTCCAGGGCCAGGGGGCTCGTGACCGCCGTGCTCGGCCGCGACCATCCCCTGTACGACGACGTGGCGCTGCTCACCAGCGAGCTGGCCACGAACGCGATCCTGCACACCAGGTCCGGGTCGGGCGGCTCGTTCACGGTGACCGTGACCAGTTCGGAGACGGCGGTGCGGGTGCTCGTGTCGGACGCCGGGTCGGACGGGCCGCCGTGCGTGTGCCGTACGAGCACGCAGTCCACCAGTGGGCGGGGCCTGCCGCTGATCGAGGCGCTCAGCCACCGCTGGGGCTTCACGCGGGAGGACGGCACGACGACGGTCTGGTTCGAGCTGCTGCACGCCCGCGTGCCCGCCGGCGTGGCCGTCTAGCGGCCCGGCCTGCCGGGGGCTAGACGTCGAGGCGGCACAGGCCCTCGGCGAGGGCCTTGGTGGTGAGGCGGGTACGGCTGTCGCAGCCGAGCTTGGCGAAGATGTGCTCCAGGTGCGTCGTCACCGTGCGGACGCTGAGCACGAGCGCGGCGGCGATCTGCGGGTTGGAGTCGCCGGCCGCCACCCGGGTGAGCACGTCCACCTCCCGCCCCGTGAGGTCGTACGGCAGCAGGCAGGGCCGCTCGGCCACGATGGCGCCCTGCAGCGCCCCCTGGAACCCGACACCGGCCCTGATCAGCCGTAACTCGTGCCAGCGCCCGGCGCGGTCGGGCCAGAGCCCGTGCCTGTTCAGCTCCCGCGAGTCGATGAACGCCCGGGCGAACGCGGCCATCGCCGGGTCCTCCCACAGCACGGCCGACGTCTCGTGCCCGGGGACCTCGCGCCGGGTCCCCACCCGGTCGAACGCGACCGCCCGGAAGTCGGGCGGCAGCCCCACCGGGTCGATCACGCATCTGGTCAGGTCGGTGACGTGCGCCAGCATCGGGCTCACCGCCGCGAGCAGCTCCCCCGTGATCCGCGGGAAGAAGGCGTCCTTCGTGGCCAGGTGCAGCAGCCCCGTGTAGCGGCCCTCGCTCAGGAACAGCGGCGCCGTCAGCCCGGCCTGCCACCCGTAGGGGGCGAGGTGGCGCCGGAAATAGCGCTCGGTGTCCGGCTCGGGCATGCGCACCGGGGCGCGGGTGGCCCGGGCCCTGCGGTACGCGTCGAGTCCGGCGTACTCCTCGGCCGCGTCGCGATCGATGCGCCGGTGGCCGTCCGAGACGACGCTGTGGTGGCGCCCCGTGGCCGGATCGAAGGCGACGAACTCGTACGCGTCGACGGGGACCACCCGGCGCAGCGCCGCCATCGCCCCCTGCGCGCCGCCACCGCCCGCGACCTGATAGCCCACCTCGGCGAACGCCTGCAGCTGGCAGACGTCCAGGGTGATCTCGGCCACCCGGCTTTTATACCATTTGCCAAACCTTGAGGTCTTCTTGAAGCTTTTTTTCATGAGCTCGCGGACGTATCCGGATGCTACGGTGAGATCCATGCAGCGCGCCTTCGTCACGACGACGCCGGACACCGTCCCGGCGCGCTGAATCCATGCTTCCCGGGCGGACGCCCGGGAGTCTGGTCGTTCGCCCTTTCCACGAAAAGGACGATCATGAACGACCACCGCAGGCTCGGCCGCGAGCTGGCCATCTTCGACACCGACCCGATGATCGGCTCCGGCCTCCCCTACTACCTCCCCGCGGGCGCAGCCGTGCGCAAGGCCGTCGAGGACTACGTCCACGAGCTCGAACGCCGCAACGGCTACCAGCACGTCAACTCGCCCGTGCTCGGCAAACGCGAGCTGTACGAAAGATCGGGCCACTGGGCGCACTACGCGGAGGACATGTTCCCGCCCATGAACGTGGGCGGGGAGGAGTTCGTGCTGCGCCCCAGCCTGTGCCCGCACCACGCGCTCATCTACCGCTCGCGCGGGCGCAGCCGCCGCGAGCTGCCCCTGCGCCTGGCCGAGCTGGGCGGGCAGTACCGCTCCGAGCTGTCCGGCGTCCTGGGCGGCCTGACCAGGGTGCGGGCCATCCAGCTCAACGACGGCCACGTGTTCTGCGCGCCCGAGCAGGCCGCCGCCGAGGTGGCGAGCGCCCTCGACCTGGTCGAGGCCGCACACGCCCAGCTCGGCATCCGGGCCGCCCGCTACCGGCTGTCGCTGCGCGGCGACGGCGACAAGTACGTGGACGACCCGGGCCTGTGGGCGCGCTCCGAGGCGATCCTGCGCGACGTGCTGAACGAGCGCGGCCGCGACTTCGACGAGGAACGCGGCGAGGGCGCCTTCTACGGCCCCAAGATCGACATCCAGATCGTGGACCCGGCGGGCCGCGAGACCAGCCTGTCGACCGTCCAGGTGGACTTCTTCCAGCCGGAGCGCTTCGACCTGCGCCACTCCGGGGGCGGGCGCCCCGTCATGGTGCACCGCAGTGTCGTCGGCAGCATCGAGCGCCTGCTCGCGCACCTCATCGAGGTCCATGGGGGCGCGTTCCCCGCCTGGCTGGCGCCCGTGCAGGCCGTGGTGCTGCCGCTGTCGGACGCCGAGCTGCCCGCCGCCGAGGACCTGCTGCGCCGCTGCGTGGCCGCCGGGCTGCGGGCGGAGCTGGCGCCCGCCGACCGGGGCAGCCTCGGGGCCAGGATCAGGGCGCACCGGCTGGTGCCGTACCAGCTGGTCGTGGGGGCGCGCGAGGCGGCGAGCGGCGGCGCGGCGGTACGGCTGCGCGACGGCAGCCAGGCGGGTGACGTGCCCGTGGAGCGGCTCGCCAAGGAATCGCGACCGTTGTTCTGAAACTCGGAAATCGAAAAGGTAACGGAGTCTTCCCCCAGCGTCTGAACGACTCGTAAAGTCCGCTGCAACGCCGTGTCGGGGAGGACGATTTGACCGAGCTGAGCGCCCGCGAGGCCGAGCTGGTTTCCGCTCACGAACAGGAACGCCCGGCGCGGGAGCTCAGCGGAGGTCTTCGGCTCGGCGTGTGGATCGTGGGCGGATTACTGTCGGCCTATTCGCTGGTGGTGGTGTTCTGGCCGATCGAGGCGATCCAACACCGGATGACGTTCCTGGCGGCGGCGCTGCCGCTGGTCTTCCTCTGCTACCGGTCGGGCGTGCCGCCGCTGGTGCGGCGCCTGCTCAGGCGCGGCACCGGCACCGCGGCCGAGCAACCGGCCGCGGGCGAGCAACCGGCCGCGGCCGAGCGGCCCGCCGTTGCGGAGCGGCCGAGCGTGGCCGACTGGGTGCTGGCCGCCGTCGCGCTGGCCGTGCTGGTCTACCCGCTCTTCGACTTCGAGGCGTTCCGCGAGCGGGGCTCCGGCGCGGCGCTCACCAGCGTGGACATCGTGGCCGGCCTCGCGCTGACGGTGCTGCTCCTGGAGGCGGTACGGCGCACCGTCGGCTGGTCCCTGACCATCATCTGCGTAATTTTCCTGATTTATGCCTATTACGGCTCCTATTTGCCCATTAACTGGACGATCGGCCACCGAGGGTTCGACCTCGAGCAGATCGTGTCGCAGCTCTACACCGGCACCGAAGGCTTCTTCGGCGTCCCCATGCAGGTCGCCGCCAGCTACATCATCCTTTTCACGATTTACGGCGCGGTACTCGACTACTCGGGCGCGAGCCGGTTCTTCATCGACCTGAGCTTCGCCGCCTTCCGCAAGTCCCGCGCCGCCCCCGGCCGTACCGTCACCACGGCCGGATTCCTGCTCGGCACCGTGTCGGGATCGGGCGTGGCCACCACGGTCAGCCTGGGCAGCGTCGCCTGGCCGGTGCTGCGCCGGGCGGGCTACCCGAAGGAGCCGGCGGGCGGCATCCTCGCGGCCGGCGGCATCGGCGCCATCCTGTCGCCGCCCACGCTGGGCGCGGCGGCGTTCATCATCGCCGAATACCTCCAGGTCAGCTACCTCCAGGTGCTCCTGTACGCGACGATCCCCACGATCCTGTACTACCTCGGCATCTTCCTGGCCATCGAGATCGACTCGCGCCGCTTCAGCACGCACGCCGTCGAGGTGGACACCCCCAAGGCGGGCCGCCTGCTGCTGCGCTTCGGCTACCACTTCAGCTCGCTCATCCTCATCATCGTGCTGATGGCGCTGGACAGGTCGGCGTTCCAGGCGGTGGTCATCGCCACCGGCATCGCGTTCGCGCTGTCGTTCCTCGACCCGGAGCACCGGATGGGGCCGAAGCGCGTCGCGCAGGCGCTGGCCAAGGGCGCCCTCGAAGTGCTGCCGGTGACGGCGGTGTGCGCGGCGGCCGGGATCATCGTCGGCATCATCACGCAGACCGGCCTCGGGCTGAACCTCGCCGACATCATCGTGGACCTCGCCGCCGGCAACCTGATCCTGACGACGGTCCTGTCCGGCGTCGCGGTCATGCTGCTGGGCCTGGCCGTGCCGGTGACCGCCAGCTTCATCATCGCCGCGGTGATCATCGGCCCCGCGCTCTTCGCCCTCGGCGTCACGAAGGCCGAGGCCTACATGTTCGTCTTCTATTACGCGGTGCTGTCGGAGGTGAGCCCGCCCACGGCGCTGTCCGCGGTGGCGGCGGCCGCGATCACCGGCGGCAACACGTACCGGACAATGATGATGACCTGGCGGTACACCCTGCCCGCGTTCCTGGTGCCGTTCGCCTTCGTGCTGACGCCGAACGGGCAGGCGCTGCTCGGCCAGGGGCCGATCGGCACCGTGCTGCTGATGACCGCCGTCTCGGCGATCGCCGTGGCGGCCCTGGCCATGGCAACCGGCGGCCTCACCGGCCGGCCGGAACGGGTGCTCGCGGCGGTGGCCGCGGTGCTGCTGCTGTTCCTCGAACCCGTCCCCATCATCGCCGGCCTGGCCGTCCTGGCCGTGGCCGCGGCCGTGCACCTCGTCAGAAGAAGGAGAAGGAACCCAGCGTGAAGCGGATCTTCGCGATACTCGCAGCGACCGTGCTGACCGCGGCGGGCTGCGGCGGCGGTGGCGCGGGCGGCTCGGGCAACCGCCTGTCGATCGCCACCGGCGGCACGACGGGCGTCTACTACGTGTACGGCGGCGGCCTGGCCAAGCAGTTGTCGGCCAACATCGCCAACACCCAGGCCACCGCGTCGGTCACGTCGGCGTCCGTCGAGAACATCAAGCTGCTCGCCTCCGGCAAGGCCGACATCGGCTTCGCCCAGGCCGACACCGCGGCCGACGCGGTCAACGGCAAGGACACGTTCACCTCGAAGCAGCCCGTCAAGGCCATCGCCCGCCTGTACGACAACTACGCGCATCTCGTGGTCGCGCCCGGCGTCAGCGCGACCAAGGTCGCCGACCTGAAGGGCAAGCGCGTCTCGCTCGGCCCGGCCAACTCCGGGACCCAGGTCGTGGCCAGGCGCATCCTGCAGTCGGCCGGGATCAACCCGGACACCGACATCACCAAGCAGCAGTTGTCGATCACCGAGGCGGTGCAGGCCGTCAAGGACGGCACCATCGACGCGTTCGTCTGGGTCGGCGGCCTGCCCACGGCGGGCATCACCGACCTGGCCACCAGCAAGCCGAACATCAAGATCCTCGACACCGGCGACGTGCTGGCGAAGATGCAGTCCACGTACGGCCAGCAGTACTCCGGGCACGACGTGGACCTGTCGTCCGTCTACAAGCTGTCCGGCACGATCAAGACCGTCGTCATCCCGAACGTGCTGCTGGTGCCCTCCGAGATGAGCGACCAGCTCGCCTACGACATCACCAGGACCCTGTTCGAGAAGAAGGCCGAATTGTCGGCCGTGCACCCGGAGGCCAAGAAGCTCGACGTCAAGCTGGCCCAGGAGGTCGCGCCGGTCCAGCTGCACCCCGGCGCGGCCCGCTACTACAAGGAAAAGGGCTGACGAGACTGCTGGTGGCGCTCGCGGCGGTGGCGGCACTCTGCTCCGGCGCCGGTGCCGGGCGCCTCACCGTGAACGGCCTGCCCGTCGTGTCCGGCTCCTTCTCGATCCTGTACGTGCATTCGGTCTACAAGGCGCCCTCCGCGGAGGTGTTCACCGTGGAGGGGCGTCGTTTCACCATGCGGGCGGTCGTGTCGGCCGACGAGAGCGTCCTCGACTACTACGCGCTCGACGGGACGCGCACGCGCACCCCGGACGGCGCGTGGGTGCTGCGGCTGGCCACGCCCGCCACGTACGAGGAGCTGTCGCTGCTCACCACCTCGATCGGCCGCAGGACTCTCGCCTCGGGCGGCCGCTGCCTGCACCTCTATCCCGCCTCCGGCGCGGCGCGGGTGCGGCTGGACGTGGAAACGCGGCTGGACGTCAGGAGCGAGCCCTGCGGGCCTGCCTACAGCCAGTCCTTCTTCTTGAAGACCGTGTACAGCCACACGGACGCGGCGGCCGTCAGGATCAGGGACGCCCAGAAGCCCCACTGCTGGCCCTCGCCCGGGTAGGGAACGTTCTGCCCGTAGAAGCCGGTGATCGCGGTGGGCACGGCGATGATCGCGGCCCAGCCCGTGAGCCGCTTCATGATCTCGTTCAGCCGGAAGCCCTGCTCGGACAGGCGGGTCTCGCGGATGTTGGCCAGCATGTCGCGGATGGACTCCACCCATTCGGCCACGCGCAGCACGTGGTCGTAGACGTCCTCGTAGTACGGGATCATCACGGGGTCATGGATGAGGTCCTGGTCGCGGCGGAGCAGGGAGCCGACCACCTCGCGCATCGGCATCGAGACCTTGCGCAGCCTGGCGGTGTCCTTGCGCAGCTCGTACATCCTGCGCTGCAGCGCCCTGGGGTCGCGCACGCCGCCCTCTTCGAACAGCGACTCCTCCAGCGCCTCCGCCTGCGAGTCGAGGTCCTGCACCAGGTCGAGCTGGCTGTCCACCACGTAGTCGAGCAGGCCGTGCAGGAGGAACGACACGCCGTGCTCGGCCAGGCGGGCGGCGGCGTCCCAGCGCCTGACCACCGCGCCGATGTCGAAGTGCTCGTTCTCGCGCACGGTGACCAGGGCGTTGGCGGTGACGAAGACGTTCACCTCGACCGGGTCGAGCCGGTCGTGGTCGAAGTGCACGCCATAGACCGTGACGAACAAATGGTTGTCGTAAATATCGACCTTCGGCCGCTGATGGTCGGTAAGCACGTCCTCGAGCGCCAGCTCGTGCAGCCCCAGCTCCTCGCCGATCACGCCGAGGTCGGCGGGCGACGGACGGCACAGGTCGAACCAGACCGTGTTGTGGGGGTCGCCCACGTAGTCGGAGACCTCCTCGACCGGGAACCCTTCCTTCTCGAGGACGCCGTTCCTGTACAGACGCGTGTGCACCTAAAAGAGTCTGGCAAACCTTCGCGCGTCCCGCACTGCCGCCCCCTCAGGATCGTTGTTGAAATAGACGTACACGTCCGGCCAGTCCGCCTCGTGCAGGCGTTTCGCCCAGGTCTTCAGCGCGGTGTCGCCGTACGACCAGTGGGCCGGTCCTTCGTGCAGGCGCACGTAGCCCCACTCGGCCGTGCGCCACAGCGGGTTCTGCGGCTTGCCCAGCCGGTCCGCCCAGCACAGGGCGGCCTCGTGCGCGAGGAGGATCTCCCGGATCTCCTCCGTCCACCAGGACTCGTGCCGCGGCTCCACGGCCACCCGCACGCCGGCGGGGAAGCAGCGCAGGCACCGGTCGAGCCTGTCCGGGTCGGCCTTCAGCGTCGGCGGGAGCTGCAGCAGAATGGGCCCGAGCTTGTCCTTCAGCTCCGACGCGCGGCTCATCAGCCGCTCCACCGGCTCCTCGGGATCGGCCAGCCGCTTGATGTGGGTGAGGAACCTGCTGGCCTTGACCGCCATCACGAACCCGTCGGGCGTGCGGTCCCGCCACGCCGCGAACGTCTCGGGGCTCGGCAGCCGGTAGAACGCGTTGTTGCTCTCGACGGTCGGGAACTCCTCGGCGTACATCTCCAGCCAGAGCCGCTGCGGCACGCCCTCCGGATAGAACAGCCCGCGCCAGTGCCTGTACTGCCATCCCGAGGTGCCCACCAGCCACGACATGCCCTACGCCTACCCAGGAGGACGCCGTGCAGTACTGTCGTCCCCCGAGGAGTCGCCGAGGAGGACGTTGACTTGGGCGCCGATCACGCGCATCATCCCCCCAGCTCCCGGCGGACGGTGGTGGCCGGCCTCGCCGTGCTGGTGCCGCTGGCGGTCGTCACGCTGGCGGCCCTGCTGTGGCTCTGGCCGGACGGCCGGACCGACACCGGCGCCACGCCGTCCGGCGTGCAGCGCGTCACCGGGACGGTCACCGGCGTCCAGCTCGGGCGCTGCCCCGCCGCCACGGAAGGCGCGCCCCAGCCCGACCCCGCCACCTGCGGCAACGCCGTCGTCCGGGCCGACGGCGGTGAGGTCGTGACGCTCCGGCTGCCCAGCGGGCCCGGCGCGCAGCGCTTCGCCGCGGGCGACGACGTGATCCTGCTGCGCGACGCGGACGGCAAGTACCAGATCTCCGACCACGACCGGACGGCGCCGCTGTGGCTGTTCGGGGCGGCGTTCGCGCTGGCGGTCATCGCCTTCGGCCGCTGGCGCGGGGTGACGGCGCTGGTCGGGCTGGCGGTCACGTTCGTGCTGCTGCTGACGTTCGTCATCCCCGGCATCCTGGAGGGCGAGCCGCCCCTGCTGGTCGCCATCGTGGGGGCGGCGGCGATCATGCTGACCGTGCTCTACCTCACGCACGGCTTCTCCCTGGCCACGTCCATGGCCGTGCTGGGCACGCTGGCCAGCCTGACGCTCACGGGCCTGCTGTCGTACGGGGCGCTGGGGTTCGCCCGGCTCAACGGCATCACCGACGACAGCGCGCTCGTGCTCGACATGAGCCTGAAGATCGACACGCAGGGGCTGCTGCTGGCGAGCATCATCATCGGGGCGCTGGGGGTGCTCGACGACGTCACGGTCACACAGGCGGTGACGGTGGCCGAGCTGGCCCACGCCAACCCGTCGTACGGCTTCGCCCGCCTCTACCGGGCGGCCGGGCGCATCGGGCGGGCGCACATCGCGTCGGTCATCAACACGATCATCCTGGCGTACGCCGGGGCGTCGCTCCCCCTGCTGCTGCTGTTCAGCATCGGGCAGCAGCCCTTGGGCGAGGTGCTGACGACGCCGGTCATCGCCCAGGAGATCGTCCGCAGCATCGTCGGCACGCTGGGCCTCATCGCCGCCGTCCCGATCACCACGGCGCTGGCGGCCCTGACGGCCTCCCGCCACCACCCGGAGGAGGAGCCCGCCGAGGAGCCGGAGCCCCACAACGGCTTCTTCACGCCGCGCCAGGACTCTTTCACGCCGCCGGAGCGTCCTGCCCGGCACCGGCGGCGTGCCCGCACCTAGGGATCAGTAGGCCTCGATGCTGCCGTCCACCCGCAGCTTGCGGCGGGCCCGCTCATAGAACGTGGTGCCCAGCCGGACGACCTTCGCCGCCCCCGGCCACGCGGCCACCGTGACCGTGTCACCGGGGCACAGATGCGCCACCACGGCCCCGTCGACCTCCACGGCCAGCCGCCCGCTGGTGGGCAGCACCTCCAGCGTCACGTCCTCGTCGGCCGGCAGCACCAGCGCCCGGTTGAAGGCCGAATGCGCGGCGGCCGGCACCACCAGCACCGCCTCCACCCGGGGCGAGACGATGGGCCCGCCGGCGGAGAAGCTGTAGGCGGTCGAGCCGGTGGACGTGGCCACGATCACCGCGTCGGCGGCGAAGCGCACGAAGTCGCTGCCTGCCGGGGTGACGGAGATCGCCGCCAGCCCCTCGCCCGGGATCCGGACGAGCGCGATGTCGTTGAAGGCGGTCACGTCCTTGCCGTTGATCCGGCTCCTGATCGCCATGCGCGACTCGACCGTGTAGCGGTGGCCGTCGATGGCGGACAGCGTGTCGGCCAGCTCGTCCACGTCGATCTCGGCCAGGAACCCGAGCTTGCCGAGGTTCACCCCGAGGATGGGGGTGGGCCGCCCGGCCAGCAGCCGCATGGTCCGCAGCATCGTCCCGTCGCCCCCGAGCCCGACCAGCAGATCGGCCCGCTCGACGAGGGTGTCGGCGTCGACGGGCACGGCGGTGCAGTCGATGCGCCCGACCTCCTCGGGCAGCCCGAGCACGGTGACCCCCTTCTCACCGGCCCAGCGCAGGATGGTGTCTATCGCCTTCTTGGAGTCGCGCTGAGGATGCAGCACCAACCCGACCGTCCCGACCATGCCCATGAGGCCAACATTAGGCGAAGTGCCCGAGTGGCCGTCACGGGGCGGGACTCGAGGAGCCCCGCCCGGTGCCGGGGTCAGCGGATGAGGCAGGGGCGTTTCGGGTCGAACGTCCAGCCCTTCACCAGGTACTGCATGGCCACGGCGTCGTCGCGGGCGCCGAGTCCGTGGCGCAGGTAGAGCTCGTGGGCCTCGGCCAGCGCCGCACGGTCGAGCTCGACGCCGAGCCCTGGAGTGTCCGGCACGTCGATCGCGCCGTCCGTGATCTGGAACGGCCGGGTCGTGAGCGCCTGGCCGTCCTGCCAGATCCAGTGCGTGTCGAGCGCCGTGATCTCGCCGGGGGCGGCCCGTCGGCGCCAGGCAGCGTGTGCACCATCAAGTTCTCCCCTTATCAGACGGTCTGTCAGACGATGTTGAGCTCGGGCCTGGCACCGGCC
>NZ_JBFANV010000047.1:0-83061 GCF_040674955.1 Nonomuraea sp. NPDC049695
TCGGTCTGACCAGTGCAGCAGCGTGGGACGCAGCCGGTTCACCTGGATCCAGACCGACTTGATGTTGCGGGGCTTGATCCGCGGTGCGCCGTCGCACAGCGCCCGCGCCCAGGCCTCGACGTCATCTCGGATGCCTGGGGCGAGTCCTTCCAGCTTGGCTTCCAGCCACCCGTCGAAGGCCGGCGGCCGGTCATCGACGAACACCCCCATCTCCTGGAGCACCTCGAAGGTCCGCCCGACGGTGATGCCCAGCGCGCGCAGCGCGGGGAACACCTCCGAGTAGTAGACGACGTCCAGGCAGCTGTGCCGGGACAACACGATGATCAGGGCGCGCCGGACGGCGAATCGAACACCACGTCGCCACCCGCGCGCCTCGCCCCGCCGATAGACGAGATAGAGGGACAGTGACCGACCGGACCCGGCCCCGCTCAAGCATCGGCCCTCCCCGGGTGGGGGCGGGCCGAGAAGCGGCCCTGGTCATGCGAGTTCGGCGAGGTCGTCCGGTGTGAGGGCGATCGAACGAGCGGCTCGCCGCTCGTTCGGGGCTCATGGCACGTTTCTTGCCGGCACCCCTACGAGTGCAGGATTTTCAGGAGGGGCAGCGGGTTGATGTAGTCGCGATAGGTCACGACCTGCCCCTCCCGTACCCGGAAGACGGCCAGCGGTCGCTGCTCGAACGGCTCACCGGTGGCGGTGACCGTGCCGTGCGCCACGTACTCGACGATGACCACCTCCGGGTCGAGGGTCTCGTGCATCTCCACGTCGGTGTAGTCGTGGAAGGTGATCAGGTGCCTGTTGGCGGCCAGGAACGCCCCGATGGCCTCTCTGCCGCGCAGCTCTGCCGGGACGCCGTCAGGGCGGTACGGCCATTCGATCACCCCGTCGGGGGCCATGAGCTCCAGGAACCGCTCGTGGTCGCCCACGAGGCCGGCCCGCATGATTTCTTCCACCACTTTTGTTGAACGCATGTTCATTGAATGACCGTACAACGAAAATCCTGGTTCGTTCAACGCTCGTACAATCAAACGATGACCGAGCAGCCCCGCCGCACCCGCGCACAGCAACGCCGCGACACCGAAGCCCGGATCCTGACCGCAGCCCGCGAGACGTTCGCCGGGCTGGGCTACGAGCGCACGACGATCCGCGCGGTCGCCACCGCAGCCGGGGTCAACGCGGGCCTGGTGATGCATTACTTCGGGTCGAAAGAGGAACTGTTCACCCGCGCAGCCCACCTCTCACCCCACGAGCTGCCCCCTGGCGACCCTGCCGAGGCCCTGCTCGCCGCGCTGCGCAAGCGCCTGGACGGGGAGCCTGTGGCGTCCCTGGTGCTGCTGCGCTCGATGCTCACGCACGCCGAAGCGGCCGACGGGCTCCGCGAGGCGGCGAACGAGTGGCTGGAGCGGATCGAGGCGGCCATCCCGGCCGGCGACGCCGACCTGCGCGCGGGGCTGATCGGAGCGATCATGATGGGCGTGGTCGTCGATCGCTACCTGCTCAAGCTCAGCTCCCTGGCCGAAGCGCCCGCCGACGACATCCTCGCCCTCCTGCGCCCATGTTTCGAGAGCCTGGTCGGCTCCCGATGAGGACTCGCGCGGACGCTTCCGGAGCGCGGGGTGCTAGCTTGTCCGACCATGTCTGACTATCTGCGGGAGCTGTTCTCCCTCGACGGCCGGCGCGCCCTGGTGACCGGCGGCAGCTCCGGCATCGGGTACGCCATCGCCGAGGCGATCGGCAGGACCGGGGCCGAGGTCGTGGTGGTGGCCCGCAGGCAGGCCGAGCTCGACAAGGCCGTCACCCGGCTGCGCGAGCACGGCGTCATCGCCTCGTGGATCAGCGCCGACCTCGCCGACCGCGACGACATCCAGCGCGTGTGCGCCGCGGCCGGCGACATCGACATCCTCGTCAACGACGCCGGCAACAACATCCGCAAGCCCATGGCCGAGCTCACCGTCGAGGACTACGAGCACACCATCGCCGTCAACCTCACCGCCCCCTACCTCCTCGGCCAGCACTTCGGCCCGCGCATGGCCGCCCGCGGCTGGGGCCGCATCATCAACCTCGGCTCGCAGCAGTCCATCAGCGCCTTCGGCGACAGCGGCGCGTACGGCGCCGCCAAGGCCGCCATCGCCGGGCTGACCCGCTCCCAGGCCGAGGCCTGGTCGGGCGACGGCGTGTGCGTCAACACCATCATCCCCGGTTTCGTCCTGACCCCGCTCACCGAGCCCGCCCAGGCCATCCCCGGCCGCGTCGAAGCGCTCGCCGCCCGCCACATGGTCGGACGCAACGGCGTGCCGGAGGATTTCGCGGGCGCGGCGGTGTTCCTGGCCGGTGATGCCTCCGCTTTCGTCACCGGCCAGATGCTCTTCGTGGACGGCGGCTTCTCCGTCCACTGACGCTCCTTCGAGGGCTGTAAAGACCGGGCGCCTTTACTTTGTAGATTACTTGCGGCGGATCTCCCGCGCCCCAGCCCCCTCGTGCCAGGCGGTCATGACGAGCTCGTCGCCCTCGACCCGCGTCCACACCACCTCCGTCAGCTCGATCCGGAACAGGTGCGACTCCGGGCTGGGCTGCTGGAACTCCTCCCGCACCGCCTCGTCGGCGACCTCCATGGCCCGCCCGGCCAGCTTCACATCGCCCTCCCACGTCGACGGGTCGCCCTCCCCGGGCTCAGGAGAGGCGACATGGATCGCCATCCGCGGATCCCGCCGCAGGTCGTAGACCTTGACCGCCCGGGGCATCGACCCCGTCCACAGCTCGCCGTCCCTGAACGTGGTCTCGATGCCGCTGACCCGCGGTGAGCCGTCCTTGCGCAACGTCGCCAGCACCCGGTGCTTGCACGTGTCCATCACGCGCCGCGCCGCGCCGGCCAGCTCCGGCGCCTGCCTCTCGAACTCCTGCCATGAAGCCATGACGCACATCCTGGCCGACGCCACCGACAGAAGGGATGGCGCGAAGAACCGTGTCATGAGCCCCAAGAGGGCTGGGCCGGAGGTCAGCGTTCGGTGTCGGTGTGTGCGGCGGCCATGTCGTGCTCCTGGGTGGCTGCCCAGCTGGCCAGCAACTGCAGGGCGTCCGCGGCCGGTGTGCCGGGGTCGGCGCTGTAGACGGTGATGGACAGGCCTTCGTCACCGGGCAGGTCCAGGGACTCGTGCATCAGCTCCATCGCGCCTACCACCGGGTGGTGGAAGCGTTTGGTTCCTCTGGTGTAGACGTGCACGTTGTGGGCGCCCCACAGGGTGCGGAAGGCGTCGCTGCGGGTGCACAGCTCACCGATCAGGTTCGACAGGTCGCGGTCGTAGGGGTTCTTGGCGGCTTCGACGCGCAGGACTCCGACGCCGTCGCGGGCGACGCGTTCCCATTCGGGATAGAACGTTCTGGCCCGGGGGTCGAGGAAGACGAACCGGCAGGGGTTGGCCGGCTCCTGTTCGAAAGCCTCGCAGTGCAGGGCGCGGGCCAGTGGGTTGGCCGCCAGGATGTCCAGGCGGTTGTTGCGCAGGTAGGCCGGCTGGTCGTGCAGGCCTTCGATGATGCGCAGCACGCTGGGCCGCACGGTGGCCTGTCTCGGGCGGGGTCGCGCGCGCAGGGGGCGGGCGGTGGCCGCGTGTGCCAGGGCGTACAGGTGGTCCCGTTCGGTGTCGTCCAGGCGCAAGGCCCGGGCGAGGGCGTCCAGGACGCTGTCGGAGACCCCGCCGAGGTTGCCGCGTTCCAGGCGCGTGTAGTACTCGACGCTGACCCCGGCCAGCGTCGCGACCTCGCCTCGGCGCAGGCCGGGCACACGCCGCTGCCCGTGCGCGGGCAAGCCTGCCTGCTCCGGCGTGATCTTGTCGCGGCGGGACCTCAGGAAGGCGCTGACTTCGGCCCGATTGTCCATAACCCCAGCATAGGAAGGATGTAGCGGTCGGTGAGGGCGTGTGAGAGTCCCTGCCAGTACCCCCCACAGAGGTCCCCTCGGCAGGGGACGCGCACCGCACCGGAATCGGGACCTCACTGCGATGGCGGACGAGACGCAGGCGCACGATGGCTCCTCGCACGGTTCAGCCGCTAAAGGGATGCGTCGGTCTTTTCGGCGTACGGCGCGGAAACGTCCGCCGGAGAACCTGCCTCCTTGAGTCGGCCGCGGGTGAGCGCCCACATGACGAGGCCGAGAAGGGTGACGACCAGGGCGGCGGTCATGATCGCCGCCCAGCCGCCGGACGCCCACAGGGGGCCTGCGGCGGCCGATCCGATGGCGCCGCCCAGGAAGTTGCTGACGACGAGGGCGGTGTTCAGCCGGCTGCGGGCGGAACCGGGCAGGGCGAACAGCCGGGTCTGTCCGAGCACGACGATGGACTGCCCGGCCATGTCGAGGACGACGACGACAACGATCAGCGCGATGATCGAACTGTGGGCGGCCCAGCCGGCGACCAGCGACAGGGCCAGCACGGCCAGGGCGGCACCGGTGGCAGGAGCGGACCATCCCCGGTCGTGCAGGGCGCCGGCTCGCCGGGCGGCGAAGGCGCCGGCCATTCCGGCCAGGCCCAGCAGGCCGATCTGGCTGGCCGAGTAGGAGAACGGCGCCGCTGTCAGCAGATAGGTCAGTGACGTCCAGAACAAGGAGAACACCGCGAAGCTCGCGGCGCAGATGACCAGAGTCGGGGACGCTGCGCGGTGGCGCGCCACGGTGGTGCAGACCGACCCCAGAAGGCGCAGGTAGGGCACGGGTTCGCGGGGTTCGAGGGGCGGGATGACGGCGCGGAGTACGACGGCGAGGACGAGCGTCGCCGCGGCCGCGATCACGAAGATCGCCCGCCAGCCGAGCAGGTCTGCGACGAACCCGCTGATCGTGCGCGAGAGCAGGATGCCGATGTAGATGCCGGACGCGACGCTGCCGACGACTCGTCCGCGGCGCTCGGGCTCGGCGAGCTCACTGGCCAGCGGGGTCAGCATCTGCGCACTGACGGTCGTCAGCCCTACGCCGCCGAGCAGCGCCAGGAGCACCGGGAACGTCGGGGCCAGGGCCGCGCCCAGGAGCGCCACGGCCGACAGCGTCAGGACGAGGGGGATGAGCCGTCGCCGGTTGAGGACATCTCCCAGCGGCACGAGGAGGAAGATCCCGAGGGCGTATCCGACCTGGGTGACCGTCACCAGCGTCGCGGCGCTCGATGACGACACCTCCAGGGACGCGGCGATGACCTCGATCAGGGGCTGGGCCCAGTAGAGATTGCCGACGGCCAGGCCGGCGGCGATCGCGAAGATGAGGGTGCGCGCCGGAGTCATCCGGCGGTCGGGCACGGAGGGCATGAGGAGTCCTTTCAGAGAGCAGGGGCTGCGTCGTGAACGGGGTCCGCAGTGGTCTGCTCGCAGGGGGAGAACGAGGCCGTGCGCGCAGGATCACGAATGCGCCGCCGCCACGTAGCGGCCCGAGGTACTGACAGCGGTCCGGCCGGCCGCGCCCGGCGTCATATGGAGCGAGCGCCGGGTGATGGGCCGTTACGTGCGGACGATCGCGACGTTGAAGTCGTACGTTCCCAGTGCGGCCGAGACCGAGAAGAGCAGCGTCGAGTACATCTCTGTCGCGCGGGCGGCGCGGATGCCGCCGAGGTCCAGGATCGCCTCCTCGGACCAGCCGAACGCGCGCAGCAGGCTCTTGACGGTCTCCTTGGCGTCGGCGTCCTCGCCCGCGACGAAGACGTTGTGGTGGCCGGGAATGCGGCCAGGGAGGCTGCGCCCTGCGTGGCGTTGACGATGACCTCACCGTGTGCCCCCGCGTCGGCGAACGACAGCAGCCGTACCGCCGGGTGCGTCTGCCGCCACTGGGCGAAGGGCCCGTTGCCCAGCCGGTCGGGCTCGGTGCGCGCCAGGGTCTGCTCCACGTCACGAGTCCCGATCACCACGTCGTGACCCAGAGTGCTCAGCCGGTCGGCGAGAGCGCGGCCGACCATTCCCGTGCCGAGAACCGCGATCTTCACGATGGTCTCCCCTTTTCGGGTCAGTGTGTTCAGTCGAATGGCGTGTGGTGGAGCGCCGAACGGCCAGTCCTGCCGGAGTCTTCGCATCCAGGACCAGGCAGACCTGGCCGCTGACCATGCAACGCCAAACAGCCGTGACCTGGGAGTCCCCGCTGTGAGGGGTACTGGCAGAAACCCCCTGGCTCGCCGTGGGGTCCGCCATCCGGCACTAGAGTCGGAAACAGATCACTCGTGGGCGCAAAGCCGCAGGCCAGACAGGTCGGCGGCGCCTTCCGGGCGGCACGTCGAAGGTGACGACGACCACCAGGCCGCCGACGCGCGCATCACGTCATGGCCGCAACCCGAGCACCCATCCAGGAGGACCCATGACCACCTCGCACAGCAGGACACTCGCCCCTGGGATGGACATCCCGCTCCTCGGATTCGGCACCTACCTCATCCCTGACGCGGAGGCCGCCGACGCCGTCGAGGCAGCGCTGCGCGTCGGCTACCGCCACATCGACACCGCGGAGGTCTACCAGAACGAACGCGGCGTCGGTGAGGGCCTTCGCCGCGGGATGGCCGCCGAGGGGCTCACCCGCGACGACCTGTTCATCACGACCAAGCTCTGGCCGGGAGACGGAGGCACGTCCTTCAAGTCGACGCGGCAGGCCGTCGACGCCTTCGAGGAGAGTCTCCAGCGGCTCGGCCTCGACCACGTCGATCTGTACCTGATCCATGCACCGTTCAACCGGACGCAGCGGCTGGAGCAGTGGCGCGCACTGGTCGAGCTGTACGAGAAGCACCAGGCGCGGGCGATCGGCGTGTCGAACTTCAGTGCCGCGCACATCGAGGAACTGACCGCGGCGGGTCTCCCCTTGCCACACGCGAACCAGATCGAACTGCACCCGTGGTCTCAGAAGCCCGAACTCGTGCGCTTTCTCGACAAGAACGGCATCGTTCCCATCGCCTACAGCAGCCTGGTGCCGCTCTCGACATGGCGGACCGCCCCGGGACACGGCAGTGGCAAGACGGAGGAGATGCAGGCCGACAGCGCCCGTGGCGATTCGCCCTTCAAGGTCCTCGCTGCGAAGTACGGGGTCACCGAGGCGCAGCTGTTGCTGCGGTGGGGCGTCCAGAACGGGTACCCGGTCCTGCCGAAGAGCACCAACCCCGCACGGATGCGCGAGAACGCGGACGTGTTCTCGTTCGCCATTGATGACGACGACATGCGGGCCATCACCGCGATGGACCGCGGCCAGGGCGTCGCGTGGGGATCATCCGACCCCACTCACGCCGCTTGATCGCCGCGCTCAACCGCTCCGCCGTTCCCGCAACCCGTCGCGAACGTGCGGTGCCCGTAATGCGCACCCCCGAGCAATGACGGGGCCGCTCAGGCGCGGCGGCGGGCGCGGTAGGCGCTGGCCTTGGCGCGGTTCTGGCAGGACAGGCCGCAGAACCGGCGCGAGGCGTTCCTGGTGACGTCCATGAAGACCAGCTCACACCCCTCCGCCTCGCAGCTGCGCAGCCGCCGGCCCTGGCCGACGCCGATCACCATGGCCAGGGCCGTGGCGGCGTCGGCGGCCCAGGCGTCCACCAGGTCCGCCCCGGGCGCGTGGAAGGCCAGGACGGGTGGGTCACCGTGCAGGTTGGGCACGGCGCCGTGACGTGCCAGTGCCTCGTTCAGCGTGGCGACGTCGCCGGCGAACGCCGGGTGCAGCTCGGCGGCCACGTGGGCGAGCCGGTCGGCGTCCGCGCCGGTCAGCGCGCGGCTGGGAGGCCGGCCCTGGCGGGTGAACGCCTCCTCCAGCGCCGCCCTCCGGTCGGCGGGCGGCTCCACGGGACGGCCATGGGCCCAGGCGACCGACAGCTCGTTGACCAGGAGGACGGCCAGCTCCACCCACCTGCCGACATAACTGTCTATTTGTGATTGACCAGTGATGCGCCAAGCCTCTATCGTCACTGGCATAGCTTATCTAGACAGTGAGGGATTGTCGTGAGCGCATTGTCCGGGCTCGCCCGCCGCATGTGGCACCAGCTCGAGCCGATCCACGCGGTGCTGTACTTCTCGCCCCAGGCGTTCGAGGAGGCGGCCGCGCTCGGCTACGACGTGGAGTCCCGCTGGCCGAGCTACTTCGCCTACCGCACGGCGCCGCTCGGGCGGGCGGGCAGCCGGCTGGCCACCGCCACGTACTACAGCTTCAGCCCGCGTACGATCGGCGAGCACGTGCCCGCCGCCTGGGAGATCGCCTCACCCGAGCAGGTGCTCCAGGCGCGGCTGACCGCGGTCGACAGGACCTACCGCGACCTGCTGGGCGACAAGGTGGCCGGGCCGGACGTGGCGGAGGCGGCGGAGCTGGCCAGGCGGGCCGCCGAGAGCGTGACGGTGGCCGGGCGGCCGCTCGCCGCGGCCAACCTCGACCTGCCCTGGCCCGATGAGCCGCACCTGGTGCTCTGGCAGGCCGCCACCGTGCTGCGCGAGCACCGCGGCGACGGCCACCTGGCGGCGCTGCTGGCCGCCGGGCTGGACGGGTGTGAGGCGCTGGTGTCGTTCGCCGCGATCGGCGCCGCCCCGGCTGCCAACTTCGCCGGGCGCGGCTGGAGCGAGCAGGAGTGGGACGCCGCCCGCGAACGGCTGGCCGCGCGCGGCCTGGTCGGCCCCGACGGGCAGGCCACCGAGCAGGGACGGGAGCTGCGCGACCAGGTGGAGCGGATGACCGACGAACTGGCCGCCGAGCCGTGGCGGCTGCTGGGTGAGGAACGCGCCGAGCGGCTGGCCCGGCTCGCCGCGCCCTTCCTGGGCGCGGTCTTCGAGGCCGGGCTGCTGCCGATGACCAGCACCCTCGGCATCGCCACCGTCAAGGCCCCCGACTAACCCGCCCTCCCAGGCAGGCCGCTTCTGCGCGGCCTTCGAGAAGGGGCGCCGGGGGTATGGGGCGGCGTACGGAGAATCAGCCGAAGCCCGGCGCGGGCTGCCAGATGCTGATCTGCGTTCCCTGGTCGTCGGTGCAGGCGCAGCCGCGCCCCGACTTGCTGTCGTACACCGCGCCGGTGCTGCCGCCCAGCTCCCGCACCCGCTCCAGGGCCGCGTCGAGGTCGGTGACGTGGTAGTAGAGGTTGGGCTGCGAGGAGGGCCCGTCGGAGACGAAGCCCATCGGCACGGCCGTGTTCGTGACGTGCAGGTACGTCTCGTGCTCCCGCTTGAACTCCCAGCCGAACAGCCCCCCGTAGAAGGCGGCCGCCCGGTCCAGGTCCGCCACGGACAGCGTGTAGTACCCCAGCTCGGCACTCATGTACGCACCTCTGCAATAGTTGTCGCTATCGTTAAGGATTAACACCCTAACGGAAGCAGGCAACAATTAACACCAACGTTAATGACCTGGATGCCACGCTGGCCGCGCTCGCCGACCCCACCCGGCGTAAGGTCATCGACCTGCTGCGCGACGGGCCGCGACCGGCGGGCGAGCTGGCGCAGGCCGTGCAGATGAGCGCCCCCGCCCTCAGCAGGCACCTGCGCGTGCTGCGGGCCGGCGGTCTCGTACGCGCCGAGGCAGGCGGCGCCGACGCCCGGCTGCGCCTCTACACGCTGCGCCAGGAGCCGTTCACCGCGCTGCAGGCCTGGCTGGACCAGGTGCAGGCGTTCTGGGCCGAGCAGCTCGGCTCGTTCAAGGAGCACGTGGAACGCGGCCGGTGAGCTCCGTCCAGGCCGGCGTCACCGTGCCCGTCGACCCGGCGACCGCGTTCCGGATCTTCACCGACGAGATCGACCGCTGGTACGTACGTGGCCGCCACAGCTGGGTCGACCCCGCCCGCGCGACCGGCATCCGCTTTCAGGACGGCTACCTGCGCGAGCTGTGGTCCGACGGCGGCCACGTCGACACCGGCAGGATCATCGCCTGGGAGCCCCCGCACCGCCTCGCCTGGGCCGACCTCGTCAACCCCACCGGCCGGATGGAGATCGAGGTGACCTTCCACCCGGTCGAGGGCGGCACCGAGGTGCTGCTCGAGCACCGCGGCCTGGAAACCCTGCCCCCGGACGTGGCCGGGCGTATCCGGCGCGGCTACTCCTGGAACATCGTGCTGCGCTGGTTCGCCGGCCAGTGGGAGGACTAACGGCGGCCGTACTTCTTGTGCACGGCCTGCTTGCTCACCCCGATCGCGTCGGCGATCTGCGCCCACGCCAGCCCCGCCACCCTGGCCCGCCGCACCTGGACCGCCTCCAGACGCTCGATCTCACGGCGCAGCGCGGTGGTGGCGTGCAGTGCCAGCAGCGGATCGTCGTCCTGCGCCTGCCTCACAAGGGTCGCCAGGTCGTTCGTCATGCACTAAAGGTAATCCAGGAGCAGCCGGTTGATCTCCTCAGGCCGTTCCATGGCCGGCAGGTGGCCGGCCCACTCCAGCTCCACCAGCCGCGCCCGCGGCAACTCACCGGCCAGGTGGCGGGCGCTGGCCAGGAAGTACGGCAGATCGTGCGCGCCGGCCACCACCAGCGCGGGCACGTCGATCTTCGCCGGCTCGATCTCGCCCTCCGCCTGCTCGGGCTCCGGATCGGCGGCCAGCTGCACCTCGAACGCGTGCCGCTGCATCTCCACCACCCGCCCGAACGCCTCCCGCGTCGCCTCGGGCCCGAGCAGGGTGCGCGCGTTCAGCTCGGCCGCGCCCTGGACGTCGCCCTGCTTCAGCAGGCGCCGCTCCTCCGCCCAGTACGCCCGCAGGTCGTCCGTGGGCGGCAGCGTGGAGAGCGGGTTGAGCAGCACCAGCCGGTCGGCGAGCCCGGCCGCGGCCAGCTCCAGCGCGACCCGGCCCGCTCCTGACGCCCCGACCAGCGCCGCGCGGCCCACCTCCAGCTCGGCCAGCAGCCGGGCCACGTCGCCCGCGTCGCTGTAGGGCCCGTCCGCCCGGAACGCGCTGCGCCCGTACCCGCGGAAGTCCACCGTGATCACCCGGAAGCGGCCGGACAGGGCCTCCACCTGCGCGTCCCACATCCCGGAGTCGACCGCCGTCGAATGCAGCAGCACCACGGGCTCGCCCGTGCCGTGTTCGGCGTGCCAGATCGTCATCGTGCCTCCACCACCAGTCGCACACCCAGTCCGATGAGCACCACGCCGGAGATCTGCTCCAGCCGCCGGCGCACCGCCGGCCTGCCCAGCCATGCCTTCGCCTTGCCGACCGCCCAGATGAGCAGCCCGTACCAGAGCAGGTCCACCAGCACCCACACCACGGCCAGCGTCACGAGCGTCAGCGGCACGTTCCGCCCCGGCGGGACGAACTGCGGCAGGAACGACATCGCGAACACCGCCGCCTTGGGGTTGGCAAGGCACGTCCCGACCCCCGCCAGGTACGGCCCGCGCCAGCCCGGCACGACCGCCTCGTCGGAGGCCGCCTCTGACGGCTGGGCGCCCTTGCGGGCCTGCCACAGCGCCTGCGCGCCCATCGCCACCAGCACCACGGCGCCCGCGATCCGCATCAGGTCGTAGGCCAGCTGCGAGGCCACCAGCAGCGCCGACAGGCCGAACGCGGCGGCCAGCCCCCACAGCAGGATCCCCGTCTCGTTGCCCAGGGTGGCGGCCATTCCGGAGCCGCGGCCCGCGCGCAGCGTCTGCCGCAGGATGATGGCCGTGCTGACCCCGGGCACCATGGCGATCAGGACGCACGCGCCCGCGAAAGCGAGAAGATACATGCCGGGCATGCTCCCAGAAGCGTGTCCGAATATCGCCTCAATAAAGGCTCAACCGTACAACTTGTGCAGTTCCGCGACCGCCTCGCACATCGCCGCCCGCAGCTCCGGCGGCCCGAGCACCTCGACGGCGGCCCCCATCCGCAGCAGCAGCCAGCGCCCGTGCGGGATCGACTCGATGGGCACCGTGAGCGTCACCCAGCCCTCCGGATCGGGCTCTGCCGCGACGGCCAGCGCGGCGCCGACGACGTCGGAGCCCATCGTGTACGCCAGCAGATCGGCATACCCGGGAGCCAGCCTGATCACGGCCTCGGCCGTGTACATCCGCTCGCGGAACTCCTTGGCGTACTCCTGCCAGAACCCGCCCAGGTCGAACTCTTCAGGCCGGGCGAACCGCCCCGGCAGCGTCTCCGTCGTCAGGATCCGCGCCACCCGGTACGTGCGCGGGCTCCCGCCCTGCTTGCTATGTGGGCGCGGCGCGGCCACCATGTACCAGGAGCCGCCCTTGAGCACCAGGCCGTACGGGTGCACCACCCGGTCGACCTCCTGCTGCCCCCAGCGCCGGTACGTCATGTGCAGCGGCCGCTGGTCCCACACCGCCTCGGCCACCTCGCTCAGATGCGGCACGTCGTCGGCCGAGCGGTACCAGCTCGGCACGTCCAGCAGGAACCGTTCGCGCATCCGCGAGGCGTGCGAGCGCGGCTCGGGCGGCAGCGCGGCCAGCAGCTTCAGCTCCGCGGTGGCGGCCACCTCGGCCAGCCCCAGCTCGGCCGCCGGGCCGGGCAGCCCCGCCAGGAAGAGCGACGAGGCCTCCTCGGCCGTCAATCCGTTCAGCCGGGTGCGGTAGCCGTCGAGGAGCTGGTAGCCGCCCGCCGGCCCCCGGTCGGCGTAGACGGGCACGCCGGCCGCCGACAGCGCCTCCACGTCGCGGTAGACCGTACGGACCGACACCTCCAGCTCCGCGGCCAGCTCGGGCGCGGTCATGCGGCCGCGCGTCTGCAGGAGCAGCAGCAGGGAGAGCAGACGGCTGGCACGCATGCACCCCATTGTATTGCGCACATACGTCGTGTTTGTATGAACACATGGATCGTTTGCGAGCCATCATGAACGCCTTGCGTACCAACGACAGCGTCTCGGTCGCCGAGCTGGCCACCGAGCACGGCGTCTCCGAGATGACCATCAGGCGCGACCTGGACGAGCTGGCCCAGCAAGGAGTGGTGCGCCGGGTCAGGGGCGGGGCGCTGTCGCTGCTGCTGCGCGGCGAGGAGCCGCCGTTCGGCGTGCGCGAGCGGGAGGCGGTGGAGGCCAAGCAGCGCATCGGCGCGGAGGTGGCGGCCCTGATCGCCGACGGGGAGGCGGTGGTGCTGGACGGCGGCACGACCGCGCTGGAGGTGGCCCGCGCCCTGCACGACCGGCGCCTGACCGTGCTGCCGCTGGCCTTGCAGGCGGTGGCGCTGCTGGCCTCGGCCCCGCGCGTGCGGCTGGTGCTGCCCGGCGGCGAGGTACGCCAGGGCGAGCTGAACGTCATGGGGCCGCTGACCGAGAGCTCGTTGAAGGCGTTGCGGTTCGACACGGCGGTGATCGGCTGCTGCGGGCTGTCGGCCGAACACGGGCTGACCGCGCACGACCTGCCGGAGGTGGCGGTCAAGCAGGCGGCCATCGCCTCGGCGCGGCGGGTGATCGTGGCGTGCGACTCGGGCAAGTTCGCGCGTACGGCGTTCGGCGCGGTGTGCCCGATCTCGCGGCTGGACGTGGTGGTGACGGACCCCGGGATACCGGGCGAGGAGCGCGACGCCCTGGTGGCGGCCGGGGTGACGGTCAGGGAGGCCGGGTGAGAGCCGCGCCCGGCACCCGGCGGGGCGCCCTGCTACGGGAGCGTACGGCGGTCTACCTGCTGTTCTTCCTGGCCGGTACGGCCATGGGCACCTGGACGGCCCGCATCCCCGCCATCAAGGAGCACCTCGGACTGGGCGACGGCCACTTCAGCCTCGCCCTGCTGGCCATCGCCGGCGGGGCCATGGCCGGGATGACCGCGGTGGGCCGGCTGGTCGACCGCCACGGCAGCAGCCGCGTCATGATCCCGGCCGCCCTCCTCCAGGGCGTCGTCCTTGTGCCGCCCGCCTACGCCCCGAACCTGTGGGCGCTGGCGGGCACGCTGCTGGCGTTCGGGACCGTGCACGGGATCCTCGACGTGGCCATGAACGCCAACGCCGTCGAGGTGGAGCGGGCCCACGGGCGGCCGATCATGTCGTCGTTCCACGCCGTCTACAGCATCGGCGGGTTCGCGGGAGCCACGTCGGGCGGCCTGTTCGCGCATCTCAGCCTGTCGGCCGCCGCCACGTTCGCGTCGGTGGGCGCGGCCGTCGTGCTGCTGGCGATCTGGGCCGCCCGCTGGGCTCTTCGCTCGCTCCCGTCCCCCGCCGAGGATCCATCGATCGAGGGCGGCTCGGCCGCGCGGCCGAAGGGGATCGTGTTCCTGGGCGTGCTGGCGTTCTGCTGCCTGGTGGGCGAGGGCGCCTCGGCCGACTGGAGCTCGGTCTACCTGCGCGAGGACCTGGCCGCCTCGCCGGGGCTGGCGGCGGCGGGGTATGCCGCGTTCTCCATCATGATGACGGCCGGGCGGCTGGCGGGCGACCGGCTGGCGGCCAGGTTCGGCGCGGTGCCGCTGGTGCGCTGCTGCGGGCTGCTGGCCGCGACGGGGCTGGGGCTGGCGCTGCTGGGCGGGCACCAGGTGGCGGGGGTGATCGGGTTCGGCTGCTTCGGGGCGGGGCTGTCGTGCATCGTGCCGCAGGTGTTCTCGGCCGCCGGCCACCGAGATCCCGCCTTCGCGGGCCGGGCGCTGGCGCGGGTGGCCTCCATCGGGTACATGGGGATCCTGTCGGGGCCGGTGTTCATCGGGGCCGCGGCCGAGCTGACCGGGCTGCCCCTCGCGCTGGCCATCCCGGCGGTGCTGGCCGCCTTCGTCGCCCTGGCCGCCACAGCGCTGCGCCCTCGTACCTCCGCTTCTCCCGGTCGCTAGCGCGAGGCGTGCTCCTCGCGGGCGGACACGACCTCGGGCATGCGCTCCTCCACCCACTCCAGCAGGGGGATCAGGCGCTCGGCGGCCTCGCGGCCCAGCGCGGTGAGACTGTATTCGACCCGGGGCGGGATCGAGGTCTCGGCCACGCGCAGCACCATGCCGTCGCGTTCGAGGGCGTGCAGCGTCTGGGACAGCATCTTCTCGCTCACCCCGTCGACGCGGCGGCGCAGCGCGTTGAAGCGGTAGGGCCCTTCGTGCAGGGCCACCAGCGCCAGGATCGCCCATCGGCCGGTGAGGGTCTCCAGCACCGTGCGCGAGGTGCACCTGCGCGAGAAGACGTCTGCCACCAGCTCATCGAACTCCTCCATGGAAGACAGCTTACGCCTTTGGGTGTACTTTCTGATAGAAAGCACTAACCAACAGAAAGTACCGAGGGAGAGAAACCATGATCGTGGTAACCGGAGCGAGCGGTCACCTGGGCCGGCTGGTGGTCGAGGAGCTCACGAAGCGGGTCCCCGCCGCGCAGGTCGTCGCGGCCGCGCGTACCCCGCAGAAGGCCGCCGACCTGGGCGTCGAGGTCCGCGAGGCCGACTACGACCGGCCCGAGACGATCGAGGCCGCCGTGCGGGGCGCCGCCAAGGTGCTGCTCATCTCCGGCATCGAGCCCCAGCGGGTGCGCCAGCACGCGGCCGTCGTGGACGCGGCCAAGCAGGCCGGGGCCACGCTCGTCTACACCAGCGCGCCCAGGGCCGACACCACCGAGGCCGCCCTGGCCGCCGACCACCGGGCGACCGAGGAGTACATCAAGGCGTCCGGGGTGACGTACACGATCCTGCGCAACAACTGGTACAACGAGGTCTACGAGCAGTCGATCGTCACCGCGCCCGAGCTCGGCGCCGTGTACGGCGCCGCCGGTGACGGCCGGGTCGCCTCGGCTTCACGTGCCGACTACGCCGCCGCCGCGGCCGCCGTGCTGACCGGCGAGGGCCACGACGGCAAGGTGTACGAGCTGGCCGGCGACACCACCTGGAGCCGGGCCGATCTGGCCGCCGAGATCTCCAAGGTCACCGGCAAGGAGGTCGCCTACCGGGACCTGCCGAAGGACGAGTACGCGGGCGTCCTGGCCGGCGCCGGCCTCCCGGCCGCGTTCGCCGAGATCCTGGCCGATGTGGACGTCAACATCGCCCGTGGCTGGCTCGACCACACCCCCGGCACGCTACGCGAGCTCATCGGCCGCCCCACCCAGCCGATCGCCGACTACGTCCGCTCCCTGCTGGCCTGACCACCGCAGCCGCACCGGGGGCGCCCCGCTTGCCACGGAGGCGCCCCTTCAGGGGCCGAACTGCTGCCACCCCAGCCGGGCGACCAGGGCCACCACGACGCACAGCAGGACGATCCGCACGAAGCCGGCGCCGCGCTTGAGCGCCATCCGCGCGCCGAACTGGGCCCCGGCCACGTTGCACACGGCCATGCCGAGCCCGAGCGCCCAGTTCACGTGCCCCTGGAGCCCGAACACCACGAGCGCCCCGAGATTCGTCCCGATGTTGATGATCTTGGCGGAGGCCGACGCCGAGACGAAGTCGAGCCCGAGGATGGTGGTGAAGGCGATGATGAGGAACGTCCCCGTACCGGGCCCCACGATGCCGTCGTAGAAGGCGATCCCGACCCCCGCCGTCGCCACGGCGGCGAACACCCTGGCGTCGGTGCGCAGATGAGGCACCGGCACGGCCCCGAGCGCGGGCCGCAGCGTCACGAACGCGGCCACGCCCAGCAGCACCACCATGACGAGGGGCCGCAGCACCTCGGCCGAGATCGCCGCCGCCGCCCATGCCCCTAATCCGGCGCTCACCATGGCCAGTCCCGCGCCCGGGAGAGCCACCTGCCGATCGACCTTGGTGGACCGGGCGTAGGCGATGGCGGCCGACGTGGTCCCGAAGACCGAGGAGAGCTTGTTGGTGGCCATCGCCTCGACGGTCGGCATTCCGGTCATCATGATGGCGGGAAGCTGCAACAGCCCCCCGCCGCCCACGACGGCGTCGACCCACCCCGCCCCTGCCGCTGCGGCCAGCAACACCAGGACCTGCTCCAGCGGCACGCCACTCCCCCGTTTTCCCCCGTAAACGCAAAGAGTGTACAAGGTGCACTTTGACCGGTTTTCGCCGCCACCTTCCCGCGCGCAGCCTCATCCACCAGGTGGAGGGGCAGGCTAATATCGGAACGCATGGTCGCGCCCGCCGAGCACGACGTCATGTTCCCGCGCTGCGCCGGCTCCGCCTCCCGAGCCCGCACCCGACCGCGAAGCGAAGAGGACAGTCCCCGGTGAGCCAGCTGGTCGAACTCCACTCACGCAAAGCCGCCCGCATCCTGGACAGCGCACGCGAGCTGGTGCTCGACCACGGCGCGGGCAAGGTCACCGTGTCCGAGATCAGCCGGGCGGCCGGCGTCGGCAAAGGCACCGTCTACCTGTACTGGCCCAGCAAGGAAGACCTCATCCGCGGCCTGTTCGCCCGCGACCTGCTGGCCGCCATGGACGAGATCATCGCCGCCATCACCGCCGACCCCGCCGACGTCCGGCCCAGCCGCATGGCCCCGCTCATCGTCCGCACCGCGCAGAAGCTCCCGCTGGGACAGCGCCTGCACAGCGGCGACCCGGAGTTGCTGCGGCTGCTCACCCAGGAACCCGGCGATCGCGACCTGTACGCCCGCACCAATCCCGCCGCCATGGCCAACGCGGTCCTGCCGATCCTCCACCGCCACGGCCTGATCCGCGACGACCGCCCCCTGGCCGGCCAGACCTACGCCCTGCACGCCGTGCTCATCGGGTTCCTGGCCACCATGTCCGCTCCCGCCGCCGCTCCGCCCGGCGTCGACGACCCGGCCGCAGTCCTCGCCGACACCGTCGCCACCCTGGTCGACCCCCCGGACCCGCCCGGCGAACGGGCCACGGCCGCGGCCGCCGAGGAGATCGTCGCTCTCTTCCGCGGCATCCGCGACGCGGTCCTGGACCTGATCGACCGCAGCCAGGTCCTCCAACCGTGACGGCCGGCCCCGGGCGTACCACGGTCGCAGTAGAGCGGGTGGGTACCACGGGATGAGGGAATGCGCCGAGGTCAGACCTACCGTGGAGGGGTGCGTCCGCAGACCTGGCTGAGACAGGAGCTCCTCTCCCGCCCCTACGTGGCGGACACGATCCTGGCCGCGTGCGCGTACGCGATGGCCCTGCTGGCGCCGGGGCCGCCGGGGCCGCCCGGGGCGGAGTGGCCCGGCCGGATGCAGTCCCTCACCGGGTACGGCATCGCGCTGGCCTCGGTCGTCTGCGGGGCGCTGATCTTCAGGCGGCGGTGGCCACGCGCCGTGCTCGCCGTCACGGTCACCGGGTTCGTCGTCTACGTCATGATCGACGGCGGACGCTCCCCCTTGGACATGGCGTCGGCGATCGCGGTGTACACGGTGGCCTCGCGATGCCCCCGCAGGAAGGCGTGGGCCTACGGGGAGCTCGTCGCGCTCGTCGTCGTCGTGGCCAGGGTCGGGTTCGGCGGGAGCGCGTGGCTGGCGCCCGAGGTGCTGGCGCCGATCGCCTTCATCGGCATGGCCACCGCCGTCGGGGACGCGCTGCGCAGCCGCCGGGCCTATGTGGCCGCCGTCGAGGAGCGGGCGCGCCGGGCCGAGGAGACCCGCGAGGAGGAGGCCGAACGCCGGGTCATGGAGGAACGGCTGCGCATCGCACGGGAGCTGCACGACGTTCTCGCCCACCACATCGCGCTGATCAACGTGCAGGCGCAGGTCGCCGAGCATGTGCTGGCGACCCAGCCCGAGCAGGCCCGCACGGCGCTGGGCCATGTCCGCCATGCCGGCAAGGAGGCGCTGGACGAGCTGCGGACCACGGTGGGGCTGCTGCGCCGTCCGGGCAGCCGCGACGAGCTCCTCACCGAGCCCGCGCCGGGGCTGGACCGGCTGCCCGAGCTGGCCGACTCGTTCACCGCCGCCGGGCTGAAGCTGGACTGGCAGATCCACGGCGACCCCGGACCGCTGCCCGCTCCCGTGGACCTCGCCGCGTTCCGGATCGCCCAGGAGGCGCTGACCAACGTGAGCAAGCATGCCCCGCGGGCGAGCGCGACCGTACGGATCGGCTACGCCTCCCATGAGGTGATCGTCGACGTGACCGACGACGGCGCCGGGCATCCGGGCGGCATCTCCTCCGGGACCGGTCACGGGCTGATCGGCATGCGGGAGCGCGCCCTGTCGGTCGGCGGCACCTTCCTCGCCGGGCCCGTGGCAGGCGGCGGGTTCCGGGTCCACGCCGTGCTCCCCCTCTCCAGGAAGAGCCGGCCATGACCGTCAAAGTGCTGCTGGCCGACGACCAGGCGCTGGTCCGCGCCGGCTTCCGGGTGCTGGTCGACTCGGCGCCCGACCTCGAGGTGGTCGGCGAAGCCGCCAACGGTCATGAAGCCGTACGGCTGGCGCGCGAGACCCTGGCCGACGTGGTGCTGATGGACGTCCGCATGCCCGGCATGGACGGCCTGGCCGCGACGAGGGAGATCACCTCCGATGAGGCCCTCGCCGACGTCCGGGTGCTGGTCCTGACCACGTTCGAGATCGACGAGTACGTCTTCGCCGCGCTGCGGGCGGGCGCCAGCGGCTTCCTCGGCAAGAGCGTGGAGGCCGGCGAGCTGCAGGAGGCCATCAGGGTGGTGGCCCGGGGCGAGGCGCTGCTGTCGCCGTCGGCGACCAGAGGCCTGATCACCCGCTTCCTGGCCAGCCCCGGCGCCTCGGCCGCGCACGTACCCGAAGACCTGGCGGTGCTCACCGAACGCGAGCGGGAGGTGATGATCCTGGTGGCCTACGGGCGCACCAACGACGAGATCGCCGACCTGCTGGGCATCAGCCGCGTGACCGCCAAGACGCACGTCAACCGGGCGATGACCAAGCTGAAGGCACACGACCGCGCCCAACTGGTGATCATCGCCTACGAGACCGGCCTGGTCCGCCCCCAGTCCCGCTGATCGGCCCGGGACCACGGGCGCGGTAGCCCGCCCCCGCCTCTACTGCGATCGCCGCAGTTCAGAACCGTCCTCCAGGCGGACGTCCGGCCGCGACGACGCCACGAGGCTTGGTGGTGACCACGACGATGCCGCCGCACCGCCCATGGCCGAGACCCCCCAAGGAGCCGGTCTCCTCCGGCCGGCCCGGCCCCGCGGGCCTGCGCGCGACCGGCACCGTTCAGCGCTCGTTCCCGATGCCCCGGCGCGGCGAACATCCTGCTCGCCCATCCGGCATCGGCTCCATGAGGAGATCAATGACCAACACCACCCGCGGCCCAGACATCTGCCGCGATCTCCAGCACTCGAAGGTACCGAATCCCACGGTCGAGGTCGTCATCCCCGTCTACAACGAGGAGCGGGCGCTCCCCGGATGCCTGCGCACCCTGCACGCGCACCTGCGTGAGCGGATGCCGTTCCCCTGGCGGATCACCGTGGCGGACAACGCGAGCAGTGACCGCACCCTGGAGGTGGCCCGGGAACTGGCCGCCGAACTGCCCGGGACCGACGTGGTCCACCTCGACAGGAAAGGGCGCGGCCTCGCGCTGCGTACGGCGTGGGGCGCGAGCGAGGCCGACATCGTCGTCTACATGGACGTCGACCTGTCCACGCGCCTGGACGCCCTGTTGCCGCTGATCGCCCCGCTCGCCAGCGGCCACTCCGACCTGGCCATCGGCAGCCGGCTGGCCCCGGGCTCCCGCACCGTGCGCGGCCCGCGCCGCGAGCTGATCTCCCGCTGTTACAACGCGATCATCCGGCTCACCCACGGAGCCCGCTTCAGCGACGCGCAGTGCGGCTTCAAGGCCGCGCGTACGGACGTGCTCGGCCCGCTGCTCGAAAAGACGCAGGACGACGCGTGGTTCTTCGACACCGAGCTGCTGCTGCTCGCCGAGCACAACGGGCTGCGCATCCACGAGGTGCCTGTCGACTGGGTCGAGGACGTCGACACCCGGGTCGACGTCGTCAGCACCGCCGCGGACGATCTGCGCGGACTGTGGCGGGTGGCCCGCATGAAGGCGTCGGGCGCCGCGCGGGCCTCGTTGCCGGGACGCCCCGCTCCCGCCGCCGAGCACCCCGACGCCGTGCTCGCCCCCGGCAGGGCAGGCTCCAGGATCACCTGGGAGGTCGGCTGCTTCGTGGCCATCGGCGTGCTCTCCACGGCCGGTCAGGCGCTGCTCTACTGGCTGCTGCGCGCGTGGTGGCCGCCCGTGCTCGCGAACCTGGTGTCGCTGCTGGTCCTCACCGTGCTCAACACCGAGGCCAACCGCCGGCTCACCTTCCGCTGGTCAGGCACCGGGGCCGGACGGGCGCACCTGGGGGCCGGAGCCCTGTTCCTCATCGGGTACGTCGTCACGTCCGCCGCCGTGCTGCTGTTCCGCCAGGCCCAGCCCGAGGCGTCGGCCGCGGCCGAGACGCTGGTGCTCACCGCCTCGTCCGTGCTGGTCACCGCCGTCCGCTTCGTGGTGCTGCGGCTGGCCGTCTTCCGCCGTACCACGTCCTGATCCGCCCACATTTCCAGAGAGTGACGTACCAGATGACTCTGCCGTCCACCCCACGTGCCGCAGGCCGTCCGCTCCCAGGCTGGGCGGCGCCGGCCGCGCTGGCGGCGATCCTGCTCCTGGCCACCGGCCTGTACGGCTGGGCCATGGGCTCCCTCGGCTGGGGCAACAGCTACTACTCCGCCGCCGTGAAGTCGATGGGCCAGAGCTGGACGAACTTCCTGTTCGGCTCCTTCGACCCGGCGGGTGCGATCACCGTCGACAAGCCACCGGCGGCGCTGTGGCCGCAGGTACTCAGCACGAAGATCTTCGGCCTGCACGGCTGGGCGATGATCCTGCCCCAGTTGCTGGAAGGCGTCGCCGCCGTGTTCCTCCTGCACCGCACCGTGCGCCTGTGGGCGGGCGAGGCGGCGGGGCTGCTGGCCGCGCTGGTCCTGACCCTGACCCCGATCACGGTGGCGATCAACCGCGACAACAACCCTGACACCCTGCTGGTGCTGACGCTGGTGGCGGCGGCGTACGCGCTGACCCGGGCCTTGCGGACGGCTTCCGGACGGTCCGCCCTGCGGTGGCTGTGCGCCGCCGGGTTCCTGATCGGCCTCGGCTTCATGACGAAGATGCTGGCCGCCTGGATGGTGATCCCCGCGTTCGCGGCGGCCTGGCTGGTCGGCGCGAACGGACCCTGGCTCGGCCGGCTCGCCAGGCTGCTGGCCGGCGGCGCCGTGCTCGCGGTGTCCTCCCTGTGGTGGGTGGCGATGGTGGCGATCTGGCCGGGAGAGCGGCCGTACATCGGCGGCAGCACCGACGGCGACGCCTGGGACCTGGTGATCGGCTACAACGGCCTCGGCCGGGTCCTCGGCGGGAACGGCGGCGGCATGGGCGGCTTCGGCATCTCCTTCGGCGGGGCGGCCGGTCCGGGACGGCTCTTCAACGAGCAGGTCGGCGGGCAGATCAGCTGGCTGCTGCCGTTGTGCGCGGTGGCGCTGACGCTGGCCGCGGCCCTCGCCGTGCTGCGCCGGCGTGGGGTCACGATGCCCGGTGAGCCGCTCGCCGCGGCCGGATGGGTGCTGTGGGGCACCTGGCTGGTGGTCTGCGGCGTGGTGTTCGCCACTCAGCAGGGAATCTTCCACCCGTACTACACGACGCAGCTGGCTCCGGCCGTCGCCGCCATCACCGCCGGCTTCGTCACGACGCTGGCCCGCGCCCACCGGGCAGGAGCTCGCTGGGCGCTCCCGCTGGGCGCCGGGACCGTCGCGGTGACCACGGCCTGGGCGTACGTCATGATCGAGCGGGTGCCGTCCTGGAACGGCTGGCTGGTGTGGCCCGTGGGCATCGTCGGAGTGGCGGCGATCGTGCTGCTGCTCCTGTCCGCCGGCCGACAGGGATCTACGCGACGGCTGCTGCCCGCCGCGCTCGGCCTCGCACTCGTCGCGGTGCTGTCGGCTCCCGCGGCCTGGGCGATCAGCGTTCCCGGCTCCACGTCGGTGATGGGCGGCGCCAACCCCACCGCGGGGCCGATGGCCATGCCCTTCGGCGGTGGAGGCGGAGGTGGCCAGGCTCGGGGCGGGTTCGAACTGCCGGAGGGGATGGAGCTTCCGCCAGGCATGGAGCTCCCTGGAGGGATGGAGCTTCCCGGAGGGATGCAGCTCCCGCCGGGCATGGAGACCCCCGAAGGACGCCCCGGCGGGAACGGTGGCATGCCGGCCGGGTTCTCCGGAGGCTTCCCCGGCGCCGCAGCCGAGCTCACCTCCGACCAGCGCAAGATCCTCGACTATGCCGTCAAGAACGCCGGCTCCGCCCGGATCAAGCTCGCCGTCGAGGGCGGCGCCATGTTCGCCGCCGGTTTCATCCTCCACAGCGACGCCACCGTCATCGGCATGGGCGGCTTCATCGGCATCGACGACGCCCCGACGGTCCAGCAGCTGAAGGACTGGACGGGTTCCGGGCAACTGCGCTTCGTCATGGGATCCGGCTGGGGCGGCTTCGCCGCCATGATGGGCGGGACGAGCACGCACCGCTCGCAGTGGCTGAAAGAGAACTGCGCCGAAGTGCCCGCCGCCGCATATGGCGGCAGTCCCACCGCCTCCACGCCGGGCAGCCCGACGGCCGGCGGCCCCATGGGAGGCGGCACCACCCTCTACGACTGCGCCCCCAAGCACTGAGGGCGGACTGACCAATAGAACTCAAACGGTCAGTTTGTTTGATAGCGTGGCGAGGACGTGACAGGAAGGGAGCCGTCATGAAGGACGGAGTCGGGCGTGGCCGGGCGCTCGTGGTCGGGCTCGGGATCGCGGGCATCGCCACCGCGCTGCGGCTGCGGCAGATCGGCTGGGAGCCGGTGGTGGTGGAGCGGGCCGCCGCACGCCGCTCAGGCGGGTACTTCATCCTGCTGTTCGGCACCGGTCTCGCCTCCGCGAGCCGGCTGGGCGTGCTGGAGGCGATCGGCGACCGTACCCCGCAGCTCGCCCCGTACGAGGCGAACCGGGCCGGACGCCTCACTGTCGGCATGAGCCTGGCCGGCCTGCCCGGCAAACCGCGGGTGGTGCTGCGCGGCGACATCGAGCAGGCGCTGTTCTCCGCGCTGCCGGCCGATGTGGAGATCCGCTACTCCACCGTGCCCACCCGCATCACCCAGGACGAATCGGCGGCGGAGGTCACCTTGCACGACACCGCGGCCGACACCACCGTCACCGAGCGCTTCGACCTGGTGGTGGGCGCCGACGGGATGCGCTCGACCGTGCGCAGGCTGGCCTTCGGCCCCGATGACCACCTGCGTCCGCTGAACTACATGATCGGCGCCACCGTCCTGGACAAGCCCGTCGAGGGCATCGGCCAGGACCGGGGCCTGACCCTGGCCGAGCCGGGCCGCTCGGCATGGATCTTCCCCTTCTCCAACCACGCACCGGGCCTGCTGTTCTCCTACCGCACCCACGACATCGACGCCGAGTTCACGCGCTCACCGATCGAGTCCATCCGCGCCGCCTTCGGCCCGCAGCCCACCGGACCGATCCTGGAGAAGCTGCTCACCGCGTTCGAGCAGGCTCCCGAGTATCTGTTCGACTCGGTGAACCAGGTCAAGATGCCGCGCTGGCACCAGGGCCGGGTGGTCCTGGTCGGCGACGCCGCCTGGTGCGTCACTCTCTACGCGGGCATGGGCGCCTCCAGCGGCATCGCCGGAGGCGAGCTCCTGGGCACCATGCTGCAGCGCCACCCCGGCGACCTGCCCGCCGCGCTGCACGCGTGGGAGGCCCGGATGCGGCCCTTCATCCAGACCGAGCAGGACAGCGCGCTGATCATGCGCAGGATCTTCACGCCCCACGACCGCAAGGAGCTGCTCCTGCGCGCCGCGATGCTGCGCCTGATGCGCGCGCCGGTCATCGGGCAGGCCATGGGCAAGCTGATGAACGGCGCGGACATGAAGAACAAGACGTTCGACGTCGCCGCCGTCTGACCCGGCCCCAGCACGATCGATCGCAGTCCTGGCAAGATGGCGACATGGAACGTGTGTTGGGAATCGGTGGATACTTCATGCGGGCCGCCGACCCGGTAGCCCTGGGCGCGTGGTATCGCGACTGCCTAGGCCTGGACGCCGATGACCACGGCCTGTGGCGTCAGGAAGCCGGCCCGACGGTGTTCGCGACGTTTGAGTCCGAGACCGACTACTTCGGGTCCCGCGCCCAGCAGGCAATGATCAACTTCCGGGTCCGCGACCTGGAAGCGATGCTCGCACAACTGCGCGCCAAGGGAGCGGACGTGGCTGCGGAGACGCAGGACATGGAGGGTGTCGGTCGATTCGGCTGGGTCACCGATCCTGAGGGCAACCGGATCGAGCTGTGGCAGCCCGCCTGACCGTGTCTTCACGCAGGCGGTGACTGCTCCGGGCCACCTGGCAGATCCATGGTGGACTTCCTCTCAGGGTGCTCAAACGGTGCGAAGGACCGAGACCACGATGCCCAGCACCGTGGCAGCGTCGCCGTCAATGATGTCGTAGTCGCGGTTGCGTGGTTCGAGATAGATGTGCCCGTTGCGTCGGCGGTACACCTTGACGGTGGCCTCACCATCGATCATTGCGGCGACGATCTGGCCCGAGTGCGCCTCGGACTGCTGCCGTACCACGACGATGTCGCCGTCGCAGATCGCGGCATCGATCATCGAATCGCCCCGTACACGCAGGCCGAACACGGTGCCACGCCCGGTGAGGTCGCGGGGCAGGGTCAGCGCTTCGTCCAGGTACTCGTCGGCCGGGATGGGAGTGCCCGCGGCGATGTCCCCGACCACAGGCACGGTCACCAGACCGTCAGCCGGTTTCGGCTCCGATGCCGGCAGGAACGGACGCACGTCGATCGGCCTGGTCATCGTCGTGCTTCGGCGAAGGAACCCCTTGTCCTCCAGGCTCTTCAGGTGTTTCGACACCGACGAGGACGACCGCAGCCCGGCCGCGTGGCCGATCTCGCGGGTGCTCGGAGGATACCCATACCTGACCACCCAGTCCCGGATCACGGCCAGGATCCGCTGCTGACGCGGCGGCAAGGCCGAGAAGTCCAGGTACTCGAACGCGTCATGGTCGTCGTAGGTGGTCACGTGCGCCATGCTAGAGCCCTCGGCACCGCTGTGAATCCATCCAGCGGGCGACAGCGCCGAGCCGGCCCGGCATATGACCGCTCGCAGCCTGAGTTCACACCTGCCGACTCTGGCGCGCCCGCTCGTTCGCGCCGGCCTGGGCCGTGGACCGGCGCTCCACCGTGGCCTTGCCGGCCTGCCAGGTCATCTCCGGCCTGCTGGGAGTGCTCGGCCTGTTCGCCACCACCACGGCGCTCAATGAGCTGATCCGATCGGCTCGCGACCCCGCACGCTTTGAGGACGGCCCTGCCCTCGCGGCAGTACTGGTCGCAGCGGCCGGCCTGCGGGCCGTTCTCGGCGTCGCGATCCAGGGCCTGCCGAGCCGGCTGAGCCCGCGGATCTCCCGGGAGGCGGTGTGGGCCGAGCCCCGAGCGCCCGGTCAGCCGGCGTTGAGGCGGCCGACGCGCTCCACCATCTCGTCGGGGTCCGCCTCGAACGTGTGCCAGAACACGTGGTCCACGCCCATCGCCCGCACCTCGGCCAGGTCCTCGGCAACCTGCTCCGCCGAGCCGGTCAACGGCATCCGCTCGTCCAGCGGCCGGTCCGTGATCACCCCGTTGACCTGGGCCACCACCGGCCCCGAGCCCTTGCCGTACGTCTCGACGGCCTGCCTGAGCTGGTCCCAGGCGAACACGACCACGGTGAGCCCCATCCCCAGCCGGGCCGCCCGCTCGATCGCGGCCGGCGCCGCCGCACCAGCCAGCAGCGTCAGCCCGGTGGGCTTCGGGCCGATCTGCGACTCCGCGATGGTGTAGAAACGGCCGGCGAAGCTCACCGGGTCGGGGCCCCAGCAGGCGCGCATGGCCGCGACGTGCTCCTCGAACCCCGCGCCGCGACGCCGTACGGGAGTGCCGGTCGCGTCGTACTCCTGCTGCATCCACCCCTGTCCCAGGCCGATCATGGCACGCCCGCCGCTGAGCCGGTCGAGCGTCGCCAGCCGCTTGGCCAGCACGACCGGGCTGTGGAACAGCGCGTCCACGACGCTCGTGCCGAGCCGGATCGTGCTGGTCTTGGCCGCGACGTAGGCCAGGGTCTCCAAGGGGTCGTAGACGAGGGCGTTGTTGTCGGGGAGCGGCATGGACTGGTCGGTGCCGGCGAACACCGCCTCGGCCGGCCGCAGCAGCCGCTCGAACGCCCACACCGCCCCCAGCCCCGCCCGCTCCGCCGCCTGCGCCACTCTGCTGATCGCCTCAGGGTCCGCGTGCCTCCCAGACGTGGGGAGACCGATTCCGAGATCCATGTCCTGCTCCTCTCTGCTACCTGTTGGACCAGGGTGGCAGAGAAAAGTCATCGGTCTTCCGGGACGGATCCGGGAAACGGCCCCTCCGAGCTACCAAGGAACCCGGTTATCCACGCACGAGGAGCCTCACCCGGCCGTGAGAGGCCGGGTGAGAGCCTCGGGCGGCGGCTCAGCGGGCGGCGGTCAGGGTGCGCTTTCTGGAGGCGTAGACGTCGTCGATCAGCCGATACGTACGCGCCTGCTCCGCCGTGAAGATCCGGTCGCGCTCGATGTCCTTCCTGATCTCCAGGATCCCCCGCCCCGTGTGCCGGGAAAGGATCTGTTCCTGCTGGTCGCGCATCCGCAGGATCTCCCTGGCGTGGATCTCCAGGTCGCTGCCCTGGCCGCGCCCGCCCTCCGTGTGGGGCTCGTGCAGCAGGACACGGGCGTGGGGCAGGGCGGCGCGCTTGCCGGCCGTGCCCGCCGCCAGCAGGACCGCCGCCGCCGAGGCGGCCTCGCCGATGCAGACCGTGTGGATCTCCGGCCGGACGAACTGCATCGTGTCGTAGATGGCCGTCATCGCCGTGAACGACCCGCCAGGGGAGTTGATGTAGATGCTGATGTCACGGTCGGGGTCGAGCGACTCCAGCGTCAGCAGCTGGGCCATCACGTCGTTGGCCACGACGTCGTCGATGGGCGCGCCGACGAAGACGACCCGGTCCTCGAAGAGCTTGCTGTAGGGGGTCGTCTCCTTGACCCCGTACGACGTGCGCTCCGAGAACGAGGGCAGGACGTAACGGCCGCTCATATCAGTTCATCCCCGCTGAGATGTGGTCGACGATGCCGTACTCGAGCGCTTCCTGGGCGGTGAACCACCGGTCGCGGTCGGAGTCGGCCTGGATGCGCTCCAGCGGCTGGCCGGTGTGGTGGGCGATGATCTCGGCCATCCGGCGCTTGGTGTAGAGCATGTTGTCGGCCTGGATCTGGATGTCGCTGGCCGAGCCGCCGATGCCGCCGAGCGGCTGGTGCATGACGACCCGGGCGTTGGGCAGGGCGTAACGCTTGCCCTTGGCGCCCGCCGAAAGCAGCACCTGCCCCATGGACGCGGCGAACCCCATCGCCACCGTCGCCACGTCGCACGGAATGAACTGCATCATGTCGTAGAGCGCCATCCCGGCCGTCACGGATCCGCCCGGCGAATTGATGTAAAGCGTTATGTCGCGCCTCGGGTCCTCGGCCGCCAGCAATAGGAGCTCCCCGCAGAGCCGGTTGCAAATCTCGTCGTCCACCTCTTGGCCGAGAACGACGATGCGCTCCTTCAGCAAGCGCTGGCCGAGCTGGTCAGGCCAGGTCGCGCGCTGGGTCTCCGTCATGACCGGTCGCCTTTCTGTGCTGGGTATTTCTGGGAAAAACGCTAGACCCGGCGGCCGGTAATTCTGAGATTATTTCGCTGGCGGCGCATTTCTCCAAGGGCGCATTCCACCGAGAGCGAATAACTATCGACATACAATCGCGGATGTGAGAAGGAACCTCCCCCGCCGGTGGGCGTGCCTCATCCTGGGCGGCGCGCTGCTGATGCCGTACATGATGGCCGGGGTCGTCGTCTCGGCCCAGTGGCAGGAGCAGAACGCCAACCTGCTGCTGCCCATCCAGATCGGGGTGTTCGTGGCGGTGCTGCCGGTGGTGGCCGTGACCGGGCTGTTCCTGCCCGTCCGCGGGCTGGAGGTGAACGCGGCGCAGGGCCTGCTCGGGGCGCACGTCGAGACACCGCCCAGGCAGGCCGGCCGCTCCTGGCAGGAGCGCCGCCGCACGGCCGCCTGGTTCACCCTGCACCTGGCGATCGGCGGCCTGGTCAGCGGGTGCACGCTGGCGATCGTGCCGTTCACGCTGGCCACGCTCGCGCTGCCGTTCACCGGGCAGGCGACACCGGTCCTCGGCGTCGCGGTGGAGCCGGGGTGGCCGGTCGCGCTGTGGATGGCGGGCGGGCTGGCGCTGCTCGCGGCGCTGGTGGCGGTGGCGGCGGGCGCGGGCGCACTGCTCGCCCGGCTGGCTCCCGTCCTGCTCGGCCCCACCCCGGCCGAACGCCTGGCCGCCGCCGAGGAGCACGCCCGTACGCTCGCCGAGCGCAACCGGCTGGCCCGCGAGCTGCACGACTCGGTCGGCCATGCGCTCAGCGTCGTCACCCTGCAGGCCGCGGCCGCGGGCCGGGTCATCGACCGGGATCCCCAGACGGCGAGGACCGCCCTGGCCGCCATCGAACAGTCGGCCCGCGCCGCCCTGGAAGACCTCGATCACGTCCTGGGCCTGCTCCGCGAGGACGCCCCGGCCAACGGCTCTGTGGGCGTCCAAGACCTGCCCGGCGTCTCCCGGAACAGCCGCGATGCAGCCGACCTCGCCCGAGGCGACCGCGACACGGGCCGCATCGACCACGGGGATCGCCACGCAGGACGCGTCCCCCGGGGCGACCGCGACGCGGCCCGCGTCCCCCGGGAGGACCGCGACGCGGATGGCGTGGGATTGCCCGGCCGCGACGTGGCCGGCGTCGCCGAGGGGGACCGCGACGCAGGCGGCGTGGGACTGCCCGGCCGCGACATGGCCGGCGGCCCAGATGGTGCCCGCCGCGCTTCGCTCCCCGAAGGGACCCCGGCCGGCGCGCGGAGGGACTCTGACCCTGCTGGGCGAACCCGGCGCGGTCCGGACGGACACGATGCGCGGCGAGGGTCGCGGGCGCCCAGGGCCACGCTGGCCGACCTCGACGAGCTGGTCGCCGCGTCGGGCGCACAGGTACGGCAGGAGGTGGGCGATCTGTCCGCCGTGCCCGCCGTGGTCTCCAGGGAGGCCTACCGCATCGTCCAGGAGGCACTCACCAACGCCATCAAGCACGGCCGCGACCCCGTACACCTGACCGCCACCGTGCACGGGGACGACCTGCGGCTCGAGGTCACCAACCCCGGAGGCCGGAACGGCGCCCACTCCGGCGGCAGGGGCGTGACCGGCATGCGCGAGCGTGTCCGGCTGCTCCGCGGCGAGCTGGAGGCCGGGCCCACCGAGACCGGATGGAAGGTCTCGGTACGCCTGCCGCTACGGTCGAGCCCATGACGCTCAAAGTCGTGATCGCCGACGACGAGGACCTCATCCGTGCCGGCCTGCGGATCATCATCGACGCCGAGCCGGACCTGACCGTGGTCGGCGAGGCCGCCGACGGCGCCGCGGTCGTGCCCGTGGTACGCCGTGAACGGCCCGACGTGGTCCTCATGGACGTACGCATGCCCGCGCTCGACGGCATCCAGGCCACCCAGCGCCTCCTGGCCCTCGACGACCCGCCCAAGGTGCTCGTGGTCACCACGTTCGAGAACGACGACTACGTCTACGACGCGCTGCGCGCCGGGGCCAGCGGTTTCCTGCTCAAGCGCGCCAGGCCGGACGATCTCGTGCAGGCCGTCAGGCTGGTCGCCGCGGGCGACTCGCTGCTGTTCCCCGCCGCGATCCGGACGCTGGCCGGGCGCCGCCCCAAGGGCTCGGCGCGAGTGCCCGGGATCGACCGGCTGACCGGCCGCGAGGGCGACGTGCTGCGCCTGATGACCAAGGGCCTGTCCAACAACGAGATCGCCGCAGAACTGGTCGTCAGCCAGGAGACGATCAAGACGCACGTCGGGAACGTGCTGGCCAAGCTGGGTGTCCGCGACCGCACCCAGGCCGTGATCGCCGCCTACGAGTCCGGCTTCGTCTCCCCCGCCTGAGACCGCCCCACGGGGCCGTGACCCCGATCGGCGGGTTACGGCCGGAGGCCGGCGCGTCGTAGGAGCTCGGAGGCAGGCAGCAGCGTCGCCTCGGTGGCGGTCAGCCCCGTGGCGGCCAGGGCCCGGTCCACGAGCCGCAGTCCCACCGCATATCCCGCCATGTCGGGAATGCCGCGAGGCTCCTGCCCGAAGTTCCGCACCGCCGAGTCCCCCAGCACGTACGCGGGCGTGTTCTGCATCCCGGCCAGCTCGAAGTCCGCCATGATCCGCTCATACGCGAGCTCGAACGCGTCCCCGGTCACCATCGACGACCACGGCCCCATGGCCCCGGGGCCCGACAGCTCCCGTACGAACGCCTCCGCCAGCCCCTCGGCGACGACGTGCTCGCCCACGGTCACGGTCGCCGGGTTCCACTCGACGTTCGTGTACCGGACGTTGTGGTGGAACTCGTGCACCGCGAGGTGCGCGATGCGGCCGATCACCTCGTCCGAGGGCCAGGCCAGCAGGTAGAGCCAGCCGGGAGCGCCACCCATGCCGTAGTAGCCGCCCGTCACGTTCATCAGGTGCGCGTTGTCGGGGTCGCCCATCACGAACATGACCTGCAGCGAGTCGGCCTGCTTGGCCCCGTGGAGCCGTTCGGAGGCGCGTTCCAGCTCGCGCCGCACCTGGCCGGGCACGTCGGCGTCGATCATGCGCTGGACCGCGGGCAGGTAGCGGGGGTCGTCGGCGTCGACGCGGAAGCCGCCGCCCTGGTGGTGGATGTCGACGATGTCGCCGGGCATCGGGATCGCCTGGCGCATCGGCGCCAGCATCTCCCGCAGCGCGTCGGGCCGCCGGTCGAGCGGCTCCCGAAGAAGGGCGGCCATGGCCGTGAGCGTGTCGTGAACGATGAACTCCATGCCGCGGACGGTAAAGCCTCACGGAACGTGAGGCTCAAACCGGATGTCAGAGCGGAGATTCCTCGCCCGCGTCGTCGCCGGGCGTCTGCCCGGGCGTGACCTGCCCGCTCTGCGAGGGCGACGGAGACTGCGACGGGGAGGGCCGCGGCTCGGGGCTCGCCGGCGTCGGCGGCGGCGTCGGGACGAACACCGTCGGCGGCAGCTGCTTGGGCTGCGGCTCGCTGTCGCGCCTGCCCAGCAGGAGCATCAGCAGGATCGCCGTCACCAACAGCACCAGAAGCACCAGCGCGAGCGCGGCCGTCAGCACCCGCTTGCGGGTCTCGGTCAGCGGCCTGCGCCGCCGCGTCGGCCCCGGCAGGGCGGGCGCGCGGTCGGTCAGCCAGTACGGCACGAAGTCGGGCCCGTGAGCCTGCCCGATGAGCGTCCCGCCCACCATGACCGGCTCCAGGAAGCGTTCCGCCCCCGGCCGGCCCGGCACGTACGGCACCGCCACCCACGGCGCGGGCCCGCCGTCGAAGGCGAGCACCTCGGGCGCGCCGTCCAGCACCGCGCTCCGCGACCGCCCGGCGAGCCCGAGCCAGCCGCGCACCCCGGACCGCTCGCCCTTGGCCTCCGTGATCGCGGTCACGAACCTGTCGCGCGCCGCCGCGTCGAACGCGGCCCCTCGGGTCAGCACGGCCAGTGACACGGCGCGCCCGTCCGGTCCCTGGCCCAGGTACACGAAACCGGCCGGGGCCGCGTGCAGGCGGGCCTGGACCACGTATGGTCCCAGCCGGGGTGGATCGCCGTACTGCAGGGGACTTGCCACGTTTGCCATGAAAGCACAGACGTGGCGTCGTGCACGTTTGCGGCGCGTTTGGTGGAATGGCGTCATGAGCGTCGCCGAAGAGTTGCCAGGCGGAAACGACGTGGAGCTGCTGCGTCAAAGTCTTGACGAGGTCCGGCGTGTCATCGTCGGCCAGGACCACATGGTCGAAAGACTCATCGTGGCCCTGCTGGCGCGCGGGCACTGCCTGCTCGAAGGAGTCCCAGGCGTCGCCAAGACCCTCGCCGCCTCCACCCTGGCCACTGTCGTGGGCGGCACGTTCGCCCGGATCCAGTTCACCCCCGACCTGGTGCCGAGCGACATCGTCGGCACCCGCGTCTACCATCCCTCCAACGAGAAGTTCGATGTCGAGCTCGGCCCCGTGTTCGTCAACTTCCTGCTGGCCGACGAGATCAACCGCGCCCCCGCCAAGGTCCAGTCCGCGCTGCTGGAGGTGATGGCCGAGCGGCAGGTCACCCTCGCGGGCGTCACCCATCCGCTGCCCAAGCCGTTCATCGTGCTCGCCACCCAGAACCCGATCGAGTCCGAGGGCGTCTACCCGCTGCCCGAGGTGCAGCGCGACCGCTTCCTGTTCCGGGTACGGGTGCCGCACCCCAGCGCGCACGAGGAGCTGGAGATCCTGCACCGGATGAGCGTCACTCCGCCGGTCCCCGAGCGGGTGCTCGACCCCGGCAAGCTGCTGGCCCTGCAGGAGGCGGCCGAGCAGATCTCGGTGCACCAGCTCGTCGCCGACTACGTGGTACGGCTGGTCATGTCCACCCGCAACCCCGCCGAGTACGGCCTGGCCGACCTCACCGAGACCATCGAGATCGGCGTCAGCCCGCGGGCCACCCTGGGCCTGGTCTCGGCCGGCCGGGCCCTGGCCCTGCTGCGCGGCCGCGACTACCTGCTGCCCGACGACGTACGCGACGTGGCCGTGGACGTCATGTCGCACCGGCTGATGCTCACCTTCGACGCCCTGGCCGACGGCGTCGATCCGGAGCAGGTGGTCAGGCAGATCCTGCACGCGGTGCCCCCGCCCCTCGTCGTCTGGAACCAGAACCGTTGAGCACGACAGCGGAGCAGGCGCTTCGGCGGCTGGAACTCACGGTCACCCGGCGGCTGGACGGGCTGCTGCACGGCGCCCACCAGGGGCTGCTGCCGGGGCCGGGCAGCGAGGCCGGCGACAGCCGCGTCTACGTGCCCGGCGAGGACGACGTGCGCCGCATGGACTGGAACGTCACCGCCCGCACCACCGTCCCCCACGTACGCGACCTGATCGCCGACCGCGAGCTGGAGACCTGGGCGCTGGCCGACCTGTCGCCCAGCATGGACTTCGGCACCGCCGACACCGACAAGCGCGACCTGGTGGTGGCGGCCGTCGGCGCGATCGGGTTCCTGTCGAGCAGGATGGGCGACCGGTTCGGCGCGCTGGTGCTGCACGACGAGTACGTGCACCGCATGCCCGCCCGCACCGGCCGCCCCGCACTCTACGGGCTGCTGCACTCGCTCATGGACGCCCCGCGCGGGCGGGTCGTGCCCGACCCGCCCGACCTGGCCGAGGGCATCGAGGTGCTGGCGGCCAGCCGCAGGCGGCGCGGCGTGCGGCTGATCGTCTCGGACTTCCTCGACGCCCACCCCGACCTCGACCCCGACGCCGAACGGCCCTGGGAGCGGCCCATCAGGCGGCTGGCGGCCCGGCACCAGGTGCTGGCCGTGGAGGTGATCGACCCGCGCGAGCTTGAGCTGCCCGATGTCGGCCGGGTAGCGTTCACGGACCCCGAGACCGGGAACGTACGCGAAGTGCATCTTTCACCCAAAGTTCGGCAAGCGTACGCGGAGGCGGCCGCCCTGCAGCGCGAGGGCACCCGCGTGGCGCTGCGCCGCGCCGGCATCGCGCACCTGGTGCTGCGTACCGACCGGGACTGGGTGTTCGACGTGGCACAGTTCGTCCTGCGCCAGCGCCGCATGAGCCACCTCGCCCACAGGAGACCCAAGTGACCGAGCGAAGCGAGGGCACCATTAGACGCAGCACTTCTGTCACAAGCCCGACGAAGGAGGCCTTGTGACGTTCCTCGCCCCCGGCTGGCTGTGGCTGTTCCTGCTGGTGGGGCTCCTGGTGGCCGGGTACATCGCGTCGATGTTCGCCCGCCGCCGCTACACCGTGCGCTTCACGAACCTGGCCCTGCTCGACCTGGTCGCCCCCGCCGGGCCCGGCTGGCGCCGCCACGTCGCCCCCTCGCTGTTCCTGGCCATGATGGCGCTCCTGGTGGTCGGCGCGGCCAAACCCGCCGACCAGGTACGCGTCCCGCGCGACCGCGCCACCATCATGATCGCGCTGGACGTGTCGCTGTCCATGGACGCCGACGACGTCCAGCCGGACCGCATCAGCGCCGCCAAGGCCGCCGCGCAGGCGTTCGTCAGGGAGCTGCCCGACCGCTTCAACGTCGGCGTGGTGTCCTTCGCCCGCTCCGCCAACGTCGTCATCTCGCCCACCACCGACCACCAGGCCGTGGTCACCGCCCTCGGCACCCTCACCACCCGCCCGGGCACCGCGATCGGCGAGGCGGTCTTCAACTCGCTCGACTCGCTGCGCTCCTTCGACCAGCAGGCCGCCACGGACCCGCCGCCGGCCGCGATCGTGCTGCTCTCCGACGGCGACAACACCTCCGGCAGATCCGTGAACGAGGCCATCGACGCCGCGCAGCAGGCCCGCGTGCCGGTCTCCACGATCGCGTACGGCACCCAGGAGGGCACCGTCAGCATCGACGGCAGGCCGGTGAACGTGCCGGTCAACAAGCAGACCCTGCAGTCGCTGTCCGACGGCACCAGCGGCCGGGCCTACGCCGCCGAGTCCGGCAGCGAGCTGCGCGAGGTCTACGAGCAGATCGGCACCTCGCTCGGCTACAAGCTGGTCAACCAGGAGATCAGCCAGTGGTTCATCGTGGCCGCGATCGTGGCGGGGCTGCTGGTGGCGGGGGCGGCGGTGCTGTTCGGGTCCAGAATCCCCTGACCCGGCCCGCCGGCCTCGGCGCGGACCGAGGCCGGCGGGCGGTCCGGTAACGTTTTGCGACGTGGCCCACTACTTCTCCGAGCAGCCGAAGACCGCGAGCAGGCCGGGTTCGGTCGACCTGGTCCTGCCCGATCTGCACCTGCGGCTGGAGACCGACAGCGGCGTGTTCTCGCCGGAGCGGGTCGACGTGGGCACGCGCGTCCTGCTGGAGAGCGTTCCGCCACCCCCGCAGGAGGGCGACCTGCTCGACCTGGGCTGCGGCTACGGCCCGATCGCGCTGACCATGGCCTCGCGGGCGCCCGAGGCGACGGTCTGGGCCGTCGATGTGAACCGGCGCAGTCTGGAGCTGACGGCCAGGAATGCACAGGCCGCCCGCCTTTACAAAGTAAGATCAGTACATGTCGATGAAGTTCCAGATGATGTGAAATTTCGGGCAATCTGGTCTAATCCTGCGATCCGAATAGGGAAGCAGGCTCTGCACGAGATGCTCACCAGGTGGCTGACGAGGCTCACCCCTGACGGCGTGGCCTACCTGGTCGTCCAGAAACACCTCGGCTCGGACTCCCTGCAGCGCTGGCTCGGCGAGCAGGGCTGGCACGCCTCGCGCGAAGCCAGCCGGGCCGCCTACCGGATCCTGAAGGTGACCCGATGAGAAGGCAACTGCGCCCCACCGACGTCAAGCGGCTCAACCGCACCTGGCGCAGGAACACCGGAAACCGCCTCGGCCTGATCATCGAATCGGTCACGGGCCCGTTCAACATCGGCTCCATCTTCCGCAGCGCGGCCGCGTTCGGCGTGGACGAGATCTGGCTCGCGGGCAACGCCACCCCGCCCACCAACCCCAAGGCGGGCAAGACCGCGCTCGGCACCGAGCGCCTGGTCACCTGGCACGAGCCGGTCGTGGCCACCGAGGCGGTCAAGGCCGCCAAGGAGGAGGGCTACGCGGTGCTGGCCATCGAGCTGACCGCCGAAGCCGTGCCGCTGCACCGGGCCGATCTGGCCCGCGACGTGTGCCTGGTGGTCGGCAGCGAGGACCACGGTTGCTCCCCCGCTCTGCTCGAGGCCGTGGACGGCGTCTGCTACATCCCGCAGGTCGGGCGGGTGGGCTCGTTCAACGTGGCGGTCGCGGCGGCCATCGCGCTGGCCGAGGCGCGCCGCCAGGAGTGGGAGAATCTCCCCGAACCGTAACCGATCCGTTCACCCACGGAAGGCATACTCAGGACGTGCTGAGCCGTCGATTCGCCTTTCTCGACCATCCGGGCCCGCTGGCCTTCGCCCACCGCGGCGGGGCAGCCGAGAGCGCGGAGAACTCCCTCGCGGCCTTCGAGCGGGCGGTCGCCCTCGGCTACACCTATCTGGAGACCGACGCGCACGCCACCTCCGACGGCGTGCTGCTCGCCTTCCACGACCACACGCTCGACCGCGTGACCGACCACCGGGGCCGCATCTCGGAGCTGCCCTACCGGGCGGTCAGGCAGGCCCGCATCGGCGGGGTCCACGAGATCCCGCTGCTGGAGGACCTGCTGGGCACCTGGCCGGAGGTCCGGTTCAACATCGACGTCAAGGAGGCGGCCGCCATCGCCCCGCTGGCCGCGGCGATCCGGCGTACCAACTCCTATGACCGGATCTGCCTGACCTCCTTCTCCGACGAACGCCTGGTGCTGGCCAGGGCGGCGCTGGGCAGGGAGGTGTGCTCGGCGCTCGGGCCGCGCGGCGTCGCCGCGCTGCGCGCCGCCGCCTCCACCTCCGGCTATGGCCGCCTGCTGGCCCGCCTGTCGCGCTCCGGCGTCCCCTGCGCGCAGGTTCCGGTGGGCTTCCGCGGCCTGCGCGTGACCACCCGGGCCCTGGTGCGTACGGCGCACGCCGTCGGCATGCAGGTGCACGTATGGACCGTCAACGACGCCGCCCGCATGGAGCGCCTGCTCGACCTCGGCGTGGACGGCATCATGACCGACAACCTCACGGCCCTGCGCGGCGTGCTGGAGCGCCGCGGCCAGTGGCACCCCGGCAGCCTGGCCGCGTAGGAGCCCCCACCCCCTCCACAAACCCCTCACGGCCGCATAGGAGCGACCCGACGCCATGCCCGTACCCGCACCCCCCGCGGCCCTCGACGACTCCCCCGCAGCGCGCAGGCGCGAGCAGCGCGGCTGGTACCTCTACGACTGGGCCAACTCCGCCTTCTACACCACGATCATCTCGGTCTTCCTCGGCCCGTATCTCATCCCGGTCGCCAAGACCGCGGCCTGCGCCAAGGACTTCCCGACGGTCGCGTCCGACACGTGCGTGGCCGACTTCGACAAGCTGGCCGCCGCCCACCCGGGCCTGGGGTACGTCGACGTGCTGGGCGCCGACATCAGGCCGGCCGCGTTCTTCGGGCTGACCCTGACGATCGCGGTGCTGCTGCAGATCGTCGCGCTGCCCGTGGTGGGCGCGCTGGCCGACCACACCGGCCGCAAGCGGGAGCTGCTCGGCGGCTTCGCCTACGCCGGAGCGCTGGCCACGATGTGCCTGTACTTCGTCGAGGGCGACCGCTACCTGCTGGGCGGGGTGCTGTTCATCCTGGCCAACCTGGCGTACGGGTCCTCGGTCGTGGTCTACGACTCGTTCCTGCCGCAGATCTCCACCCCGCAGGAGCGCGACGGGGTCTCCTCGCGCGGCTGGGCCATCGGCTACCTCGGCGGCGGCCTGCTGCTGGCGCTCAACCTCGTGCTCTACCTCCAGCACGAGAGCCTGGGCCTGGGCGAGGGCATGGCGGTGCGCATCAGCATGATGTCGGCGGGCCTGTGGTGGGCGATCTTCACGATCATCCCGCTGCTGCGGCTGCGCAACCGGCCCGTTCCCGTCCACGAGGGCACGGCGCTGCGCTCGGTCGGCGGCAGCTTCCGCCAGCTCGGCCGCACCCTGGCCGAGCTGCGCCGCTATCCGCTGACGCTGCTGTTCCTGATCGCCTACCTGGTCTACAACGACGGGGTGCAGACGGTCATCGGCAACAGCGCGGCCTTCGCCTCCGAGGCGCTGAAGCTCGACAAGACGGTGCAGATCACCGCGATCCTGATGGTGCAGTTCGTGGCGTTCTTCGGGGCGCTGCTGCTGGGGTGGCTGGCCCGCGGCTTCGGGACCAAGCGCACCGTCCTGGCGAGCCTGGTGCTGTGGACGATGATCGTGGTGGCGGCGATGTTCGTGGCGGAGGGGCAGGAGCTGCAGTTCTACCTGATGGCCTTCGCGATCGCCATCGTGCTGGGCGGCACTCAGGCCCTGTCGCGCTCGCTGTTCTCGCAGGTGATCCCCAAGGGGCGGGAGGCCGAGTACTTCAGCCTGCTGCAGATCAGCGACAAGGGGTCGGCGTTCATCGGCTCCCTGACGGTCACCATCGCGCTGCAGCTGACCAACAGCTACCGCATCGCCATCGTTTCCATGATCATCTTCTTTGTGGTCGGCTTCGTCCTGCTGGCCCTGACCAACCTCCGCAAGGCCATCGAGGCGGCGGGCAACGAGGTGCCCGACCGCCTCTGAGTGACGGCCGGCTTACGACGGCGCCGCGAGGAGCATGGTGCCGGGGCCCTGGGCCGCGCCCGGGCCCCCGATGGCCGTCACCGTGTCGGCCGTGGCCTCGCCGCCGCAGTGCGGGCAGGTGACCACGGGCGTGAAGCGCTCGCCGCAGGAGTGCACCAGGAGCGCGGGCGGGCCGCCCGGCGGCGTCGCCCAGCGGTCCCCCCACGCCATCAACGTCAGCAGGGCGGGCACGATGTCGCGGCCCGCCTCGGTGAGGACGTACTCGTGACGCACCGGACGCTCCTGGTACGGCCGCCTGTCCACCACCCCCGCCGCGACCAGGTGCTCCAGGCGGCGGGTGAGGAGGTTGCGCGAGATCCCCAGATCCTCCGCCAGGTCGTCGAACCTGCGCAGCCCCAGGAACAGGTCGCGCAGGATCAGCGGCGTCCACGGCTCGGCGACCACGCCGACGGCCTGGGCGATGGAGCAGTGCATCTCGCCGAACCTGTTCATGCGCCCAGCATAGTGGGTTGATAAAGTGAACTCATGACAGTTCACATTCAGGACTCACCTGCGAGGGCGTACCGCGAGGCCGGGGAGGCGCACGACGTCGACGCCCTCCTCGCCACGCTCGCCGACGACGTCGTCTTCCGCTCGCCGCTCAGCGCCACGGCCTCCTTCGCGGGCAAGGAGCAGGTCCGGGAGCTGTTCTCGGTCGCGTTCAGCGCCCTGTCCGACCTGCGCTACCAGAGCGACATCGGCGACGGACGCCGCCGCGCCCTGACCGCGACCGCCCGGCTGGGCCGCCAGGAGATCCACGAGGCCGCCTTCGTCGAGGTGGGTGACGACGGGCTGATCAAGGAGGTCACCATGTGGGTCCGCCCGCTGCCCGGCCTGACGGCGATGATGGCCGCGCTCGGCCCCGGCCTGGCCCGGGCCACCGGCAGGCCGGGGCTTCCCTGGCTGGTGAGCGCCGCCGTCAAGCCGCTGGCGGCGATGACCCGCCTGGGCGACAGAACACTGGTCCCCCTCCTGACCCGGCGGCGCTCCCGCTGAAAGGCGTATTCACCGCTCCAAAGAGAGAGCACCGCTCTTGACATTAGCGACCACTGGCGAGAGCATTGCTCTCGCATAAGAGCGTTGTCCTCTTCAAGGAGCATTGATGGCCCCCAGACTCACCTCCGCCGCCTTCGCCGCCGCCGGGATCCTGTTCCTCGTCTATCCAGCGGTCCGCCCCTCAGGCGACGACGCCGAGGCCATGGCCTCCACCGCGTGGGTCGCCGGGCACGCGGCCGCCATGGTCGGATTCGTGCTGCTGGGCCTGGCGGTGCTGGGGCTGCACCAGGTGCTCGGCGACCGCCTCTCCCTGCGCGCCGCGGCGGTGACCTGGGTGGGCGCGGGCCTGACCCTTCCGTACTACGGCGCCGAGGACTTCGGCCTGAACGTGATCGCCCAGCGCTCGCTCCGCGACCAGGCGCCGGCGCTGATGGAGCTGGCCCAGGAGTTCAGGTACGGGCCCGTCGCGGTCACCATGTTCGCCGCCGGACTGTTGCTGCTCGGCGTCGGCACGATCATGGCCGCGGTCTCCGTGTGGCGGTCCGGCACGCTGCCCAAGTGGAGCGGGACGGCGCTGGCGCTGGGGTTCGCGCTGTTCATCCCGCAGTTCTTCGGACCGTATCCGCTGCGGATCGCGCACGGCGTCCTGATCATGATCGGCGGACTTTGGCTGGCTGCGGCCCTGGTCACGGCCGGGATGCGGGCCCGTTCGGCGAAGGTGTGAAGAACCGAGGCCCCAAGCGCGATTGGATCACCCCGCGGGTGGGAATCCCATCACGGTACCAAGCGTTAGACACCGTGGGAGACAGACCCCCCCACGCAAGGGGGCCCTGTAGGAGGCATTTAGACATGGGCGAGCGCGCGCTTCGTGGCACCCGGCTCGGGGCAACCAGCTACGAGAACGACCGTAACACGGATCTGGCCCCGCGCCAGGAGGTGTCCTACACCTGTCCTAAGGGCCATCGCTTCGAGGTTCCGCTTGCAGCCGAGGCTGAGATCCCAGCGACCTGGGAGTGCCGCATGTGCGGCGCGACCGCGGTACGCATGGACGGCGAGCAGCCGGAGTCCAAGAAGGTCAAGCCCCCGCGGACACACTGGGACATGCTTCTGGAGCGGCGGTCCATCGAAGACCTTGAGGAGGTGCTCAACGAGAGGCTCGCGGTTCTGCGGGCCCAGCGTCGTAAGAGCGCCTGAATTGATCTCACGGTGACACCCCCGGGCGGCCTGCCGCCCGGGGGTTCTTCATGCGCGCGTGTCAGGAGGCCGTGTCAGGAGGCCGTGTCAGGAGGCCAGGGCCTGCGGGGCGGACTCCTTCAGCCGGGCGTTGGCCCACCGGAGCTGCCTGAGCGTCTGAGGATGGCAACGCCGCGCCAGCTCGAGCAGGTCCCGCTGTTTCGCCCCCTGGGCGGCCTGGGCCAGCAGTTCCCAGTCCAGGGAGACCCCAGAGGCCGCCAGATACAGGTGGCGGAAGTCGGCCAGCAGGAGCAGCCCGGGCTCCGGGCGGCGGCCGAGCCATTCGGCGGCCTTGTCGCGCAGGCGTTCCACCATGGACGGGTCGCCCGCCGGGGACGGGTCCAGGTCCAGCCCGTAGTCCTTGCCCGCCTCGGCCAGGGCCCGCACGTGGTCATGGCACCAGCTCGCGAGGTCGCGGGCCACGTGGTACGTCTCGTGGTCGCTCTTGTGCCGCTCGGACATCCGCAGCAGCACGTGGGCCAGCTCGTTCTCGGAGCGGTGCAGTTCGCGGATCACCAGATCCAGGTTCATGACAGGGACTCCTCCGCCTGGGCTTCGGCTCCTCCGACCGTCGCGGGCACCTCGGAGGAGACGGGACGGGACGCCGTGGTGGTCGGCGCCAGGGACGGCGTGCCGGGGCAGACCTCCACCAGCGAGACCCGCGCCGCGGCGGTCTTGAAGAGAGGCTGTTTGGAGACCGGGTCCCAGTCCGTGATCGTCAGCTCGTTGGCCGCCCGGCCCGATCCGGCCCCGGGCCCGCAGCCGCCAGGAAGGTCCCAGTAGCCGTAGTGGAACGGCAGGAAGACCAGTCCGTCCCGCATCTCGGTGATCCGCAGCCGCGCCCGCACCGCGCCGCGCGCCGTGGCGATCTCCAGCAGGTCGCCCTCGGCGAAGCCGTCGCGGGAGGCGTCCGCCGGGGACATCTCCACCCACGGCTCCGGCGCCGCCCGCTGGAGCTGCGGCGCCCGCGCGGTCTTGGTCCTGGTGTGGAAGTGGTAGAGGGTACGCCCGGTCGTCAGCCAGAACGGGAACTCGCCGCCCGCCTGCTCGTGCGGCGGGACGTACTCGGCGGCCTTGATGATCGCCTTGCCGTCGGGGTTGAGCGCCCGGTACTCGGTGTCGGACACCGGCGCCCCCGTGAGCAGGTCATGCCCATAGTCCTCGCAGTAGCCGGGGGCGCTCCAGAAGCGGCCCTCGGCGTACAGGCGCTCGGTGCCGCCGGGGTGGTCGGCGTCGCACGGCCACTGGATGCCGCCGCTCCCGCGCAACCGCGCGTACGACAGCCCGCTGTAGTCGCACGGGCGCCCGCGCGAGCACTCCTTCCACGCCTCGAACGCCCCCTCCGCGTCGCTCCACTTCACCAGCGGCGCGCCGTCCTTGTCGCGCAGGTCGAGCCGATGTGCGAGGTCCAGGAAGATGTCCAGGTCGGGGCGGGCCTCGCCGGGCGGCTCGACGGCCTTGTCCGACAGGTGGACGGTGCGGTCGGCGTTCGTGAACGTGCCGGTCTTCTCGGCCCACGTCGCGGCGGGCAGCACCACGTCGGCCAGCTGCGCGGTCTCGGACAGGAAGATGTCCTGGACGACCAGGAAGAGCCGTTCCTGGGCGAGGATCGAGCGGATCCGCTCCAGCTCGGGCAGCGACACGGCCGGATTGGTCCCCGTCACGTACAGGAACCGGATCGAGCCCTCCTCCGCGTAACGGAACATCTGCATGGCGTGGGTGGGCGGAGCGTAGTGCGGGATGTCCATGGGGTCGACGTTCCAGACGCGGGCGAGGTCGCGCACGTGGGTGTCGTTGGACCAGTTGCGGAAGCCCGGCAGGTCTCCGTCGGCGCCGCATTCGCGGGTGTTCTGGGCGGTCGGCTGGCCGTTCATCTGCAGGACGCCGCAGCCGGGCCTGCCCAGCATGCCGCGTACGAGATGGATGTTGTTCACCTGGACGGCCGCGGCCGTGGCCTGGTGGGCCTGGTAGAAGCCCTGCAGGACGGTGGAGAGCAGCCGCTGCGCGGTGCCGATCAGGCGGGCCGCCTCGCGCAGCGCGTCCGGAGGGACGTCGCAGATCCGGGCGGCCTCCTCCACCGGGAAGTCGTGCACCCGTTTCCGCAGCTCCTCGAAGCCGACCACATGGTCGCGCAGGTACCGCTCGTCGATCCAGCCGTTGGCGATGATCTCGTGGAGCAGCCCGTTCATCAGCGCGACGTTGGTACCGGGACGGTTGGTCAGGTGCACGGTGGCGGCCCGGGCCACCGGCGTCTCGCGCGGGTCCACGCAGACGAGCGCGGGCGGGTTCGGGCCGGCGAGCCGGTCGAGGATCCGCGTCCACAGGACGCTCTGCGTCTCGGCCATGTTGTGCCCGTACAGGGCGATGACGTCGGCGTGGTCCACGTCGGTGTAGGAGCCCGGCTGCCCGTCGCAGCCGAACGACTCCTTGAGCGAGGCCGCCGCCGTGGCCGTGCAGAGCCGGGTGTTGCCGTCGAGGTGGTTGGTGCCGATGCCGCCGTGCGCGATCACGGCGAGCGTGTAGTACTCCTCCAGGAACAGCTGGCCGGTGGTGTAGAAGCCGATGGCGCTCGGTCCCTGCTCGTCGAGGAGCTGCCTGGCGCGGCCGGCCACGCGTTCCATCGCAGTGTCCCAGTCGGTCTCGACCAGCCGTCCGTTCTGGCGGACGAGCGGGCGGACGAGCCGGTCGGGCGCGTTGACGGCCTGCCAGCCGTACAGGTCCTTAGGGCCGAGGCGGCCGTGGTTGACGCGGTCCTCGGCACGCCCGCGCACCCCGACGACGCGCCCGTCCTTGACGGCGATGTCCAGCCCGTCACCGTTGCTGTGCAGGATGGTCGCGCTCTGCACCCAGCGGTCCACGTCCTGCGCGCGTACGCCGGCCTCGAGGAAGGAGTCGACGCGGACCGGCCAGGGCTCCCCCGGCCCGTACGGCGTCCGCGTCCCCCATGGCTCGGCGATCCTGTCCACATGCGGCATGCGCCCTCCCCCGAGTCGTCCGGTCCCGGACGCATGCCCCGTGCGGGAGGAGTCAGTCGCGCTCCTCGCGGATGACCTCGCCGTGGACCACCCGGCCGCCGTGGGCCGCTCCGGGGTCCTCGACGGAGGGGAAGAGGTGCGCGTACGGGGAGCTCGCGGAGAGCTTCTTGACCCTGCGGTCGAAGAACCAGGCGCCCAGGCGGCGCATCAGGGGCCGGGTGAACGGCAGCACGCACAGGAACCCGAACACGTCGGTGAAGAAGCCCGGCGTCAGCAGCAGCGCGCCGCCCACCAGGACCAGGCCGCCGTCGGCCAGCTCGCGGTCGGGCATCCGGCCGGACCGCAGCGCCTCCTGCAGTGCCTGCCAGGCCCTGCGGCCCTCGCGGCGCACCAGCCACGCGCCCAGCAGGCTGTCGGCGATGAGCAGGGCCACTGTCGCGGGGCCGCCGATCACCGAGCCGACCTGGATGAGCAGCCAGATCTCCAGGACGGGGACGACCAGGAAGGCCAGGAAGAGCAGGAGCCGCATCGTTTCCTCGATTCCGCACACGCGTTACAGCACGAACAACGCCCGGCGGCCGGAAAGCGTTCCGCCCCTCCTGAGAGCCCGCTCAGTTGCGCCCGCCCGGACCGCTCAGCCGCGGCCGATCAACCACGTCGGCTCGGTTGCGGCCGCTCAGCGGCCGCCACTCAGTTGTGGCCGCTCAGTTGTGGCCGCTGCCGCGCAGGCGCTTGGGCAGGCCGGTGACGCCCCACAGGCCGATGCGCCACAGCGCCTCGGACATGACCTTGCCGCTCATCTTGCTCTTGCCGATCGTGCGCTCCACGAACGTGATCGGCACCTCCACCACGCGCAGCCCGTGCTTGGACGTACGCAGCGTCAGGTCCACCTGGAAGCAGTAGCCCTGCGACTCCACGCCGGACAGGCCCACCTTCTCCAGGGTGGCGGCGCGGTAGGCGCGGAAGCCGGCGGTCGCGTCGCGTACGGGCAGGCCGAGCATGACCCGGGTGTAGAGGTTGGCGCCCTTGGACAGCAGCTCGCGCCGGTGGGGCCAGTTGACCACCTTGCCGCCGGGCACGTAGCGGGAGCCGATCGCCAGGTCGGCGCCGTCGGCCAGCGCCTCGAGCAGCTTGGGCAGCTCCTCGGGCTGGTGGGAGCCGTCGGCGTCCATCTCGACCAGGACGTCGTAGCCCTCCCGCAGACCCCAGCGGAACCCGGCGATGTAGGCGGCGCCGAGGCCCTGCTTGGCCTCCCTGTGCATGACGTGCACGTGGTCGTCGTCGGCGGCCAGCCCGTCGGCGACCTCACCGGTGCCGTCGGGGCTGTTGTCGTCGGCCACGAGCACGTGGGCCTCCGGCACCGCGGCCCGGATCCGCTCGACGATCGCGGGCAGATTGTCGTGCTCGTTGTAGGTCGGCACGACGACGAGCACCCGGCCGAGAGTCTCCATCATCCGTCGTTCCTCATCCGATCGCCTCGACGCCTGCCACGCCATGCGGCGACTCCTGCCGCCGCCGCTCCCATCATCATCAATGCCCATTCCGGAACCGCGCCCACTTGCGTGGCGATCGTCTCCCGGGTGCGTACGGGCACCTTGACCACGTTCATGTCCGCGACCAGTTCGCGGGTCCGCCAGGAGACCTTACCGTCAGGTCCGATGTTCGCGGAGATCCCCGTGGTGGCGGCGGCCACCACCGCCCTGTTGTGCTCGACGGCGCGCAGCTTGTACATGGCCAGCTGCTGCGGCGGCAGGTTGGACAGGGCGTAGGTGGCGTTGTTGGCCTGCATCACCAGCGGGCTGCCCCCGGCGCGTACGGTGCCGCGCACCGTGTCGTCGTAGGCGACCTCGTAGCAGTTGACCGCGCCGATCGTGACCGGCCCCAGCTTCAGGTCGCCCGGTTTGTCGCCCGCGACCGACTGCCTGCCGACCAGGCTCGCCCGTTCCCACAGGGCCAGCACGATGTCCTTGAACGGCGTGTACTCCCCGAACGGGACCAGGTGCTGCTTGTCGTAGTAGGCGCCGGGCCCGGTCTTCGGGTCCCACACGAGGCTGCGGGTGGCGCGGTTCTCCTCGCCGATCTCGACCACGGCTCCGATCAGCGTCGGGACGCCGACGTCCTGGACGGAGTCCTGGATGATCTGGCGGGCGTACGGGTCGCGGTAGGGGTCGATGTCCGTGGAGTTCTCGGGGAGAGCGACGAAGTCCGGCTTGGGGAGCTTTCCCTCGCGTACGGCCTGGGCCAGGCGTTTCGTCTCGTTGGCATGATTTTTCAGGACAACGGCGGGTTCGTCGCCCAGAAAGCCCATGCCCCTTCCCGGGACGTTCCCCTGGACGATGCCGACGTTGACGGTCCGTCCCTCGTCGCCCGGCCGGGGGATCGCGAGGGTCAGCACCGGCACGGCCAGCGCCACCCCCACGGGTACGGCCCTGCGCCACACGGCATTTCCCTTGAGCCCGGAGCCGACCTCGGGCCGCGCACCGGCGCCCGGCGCCGGAGCAGCATCGGGCGTCAGGGCACCGTCAGAGGGCGGTGAGACGAGCTCGGGCCTTGGAGTGGCCTCGGGCTTGTGAAGGGCGGCGTAGGCCAGCAGGGCGCCGCACGCAGCGACGGCGAACGACACCAGCGGCGCGCCGCCCAGCGCCGCGTACTCGGTGAACAGCGACTCGCTCTGACTGAACGCCACCCGCGCCCACGGGAACCCGCCGACGGGCACCAGCCCGCGCGCCCACTCCATGGCCACCCACAGCCCGCCGAACCACAACGGCCAGGCCCGCAGCCTGAACACCAGCGCGGCCAGCGCGGCCATGACGGCGTAGAACACGCTCTCCGTGCCCACCAGCATGAGCCAGACGTCGTCGCCGATGGCCCGCACCCAGGCGAGGGTGGGCAGCAGGAACACCACGGCCGTCAGGTAACCGAGCCAGGCGGCTCTCCTGGGCCTGGTGCCGTAGAGGGACGCGACGATCAGGCCGATGCCGAGAGGGGCGCACAGCCACCAGTCGAGCGGGGGGAAGGCGGTGTAGAGCGCGAGCCCACCGACCACACCCGCCACCACACGTGCGAGCAGCACCCACCGCCCCTCGGTGTGCCCACCCCGCGCGGACCCGGCAACCGGCACAGAAGCGGTCGCCGGCGCGGCCTCGGGCTCAGGCGTCGATGCCGCGCCGAACGGCAGCTCAGGCTCCGACGCTGCAACGCCCGCCACTCCGTCCTCGGCAACCGCAGCATCCGACGTGGCAGTCGTGGAGGCGACGTCAGTGAGTGGTGCCGCGTCCGGCGCGGGCGCCTGCTTGCTGCCGGTCGAGAGGGGGCCGTCGGGAAGGGCTGCGTCGTGAGGCGTCTGCGGGGCGGCGGGAGGCGGCGCAGTGGCATGCGTCGAGTCGCGCCCGGGGGTGGGCGGTAGGCTCGCTCTCTCCTGAACCACTCCGGGGTCTCCTCCGCCGAATCGCACGCCTGCTTGCGAAAACGCTACCGCCCCGCGGGCACGGCTCAAGCCAGCGCGGTAAAGAAGATCGAAAGAATCCGCGTTCCATGGAGGCGGCAGGGTGATCCCGTAGCCGACGGGACCACCCGGCGCACATGTCGGTCCTGCGCACGAGAGCGGGAAGAGGGCCCGGAAACCCTTCGGACCGGACCCGTCTCGTCGGCGGCGAGCGCGGAATTCCGTTGTCTACTGGGCTCCCGGACCCGTCCCGGGTCCAACCCCCCGCCCGGTTGGGGTGCCCCGACTCGACGGACCGACGGCCCTGCACCTGGCTGTGTGGACGAAGTCACGCTCCGTCACGGACGCAGGATCCGACGATGTCAGAGACGGCCAACCGGCCAAGTCCCGTGCTGGACTGCGCAGCAAACTACCGACTCCACCTCAGATGTCAACCGTGTCCCGATCAGCAGAAACATCAAGTTTTCGCAGGTAGGACATGGGCCGGAAGCCGATCGAAGCTCATTTGCGTGCCGGTGAGCGGCTTTGCAGACCGCTCAGCGCCTGCGAAAGCGGGCGCGCGTGCACCACTCCGAGCCGTTGCGTGGCACGGGTCAGAGCAACATACAGGTCGCTCGGCCCCCGTGGCGACTGGGCGGCGATGAGGTCGGGCTCGGCCACGATCACCGAGTCGAACTCCAGCCCCTTCGCGTCGGCCACCGACATCACGGCCACCGGAGCGTCAAGAGCAGCCGCCGCCCCGGCCCGTACCGTACCTCCAGAGCCCCCAGAGCCCCCTGAACCGGCCCTGGCCGCGCCTGAGGTCACCACCGCCGCGCCCGTCACCGTGGCGGCCACCTCGGCGCCCAGGGACTCCAGCAGCGCGTCCGGGACCACCACGGCGACCTTGCCGCCCTCGCCCACTTCCGCCTTGGCCAGCTCCGGCAGCGCGGTCAGCGGCGCTGACCACGGCTCCACGCCCGCCTCACGCACGGACGTCGGAGCCTGCAGCGAGGGATCGATGGTGGCCAGGACGCGGGCGGCCACCGCCATCAGCTCCACCGGCGTGCGGTAGTTGACGGTGAGCCGCTCCTGCCGCCATCGCCCGGCCACGTACGGATCCAGGACCTCCGCCCATGACCGCGCCCCGGCGGCGGATCCGGTCTGCGCGATGTCCCCGACGATGGTCATCGACCGCGTCGGGCACCGCCGCATGACCGCCCGCCACGCCATCGGCGACAGCTCCTGCGCCTCGTCCACGATCACGTGCCCGTAGGCCCACGTGCGGTCGGCCGCGGCGCGTTCGGCGGTGGTGAGGTAGGGACCCCCGTCGCGCTGCCGCTCGGCCAGGCGCTCGGCCTCCATGACGTCGGACAGCCCGGTCAGCTCCAGGACCTCGCGGGCGTAGGCGAGCTCGGCCTCGCGCTGGTGCTCCTCGGCCTGCCTGGCCGCGGCCAGCTCCTCCTCGGCCTGCATCGCGGTGGCGCGCAGCACCTGCTCGTCGATGTCGCCGAGCAGGTCGGCGGCCTCGTCGAGCAGCGGCACGTCCGACTCGGTCCATTCGCCGCCGTCGCGTCGCAGCAGCGCGCGTTCCTCCGGGCTCAGCGCCGAGGCCGCGTACCCGAGCCGCTCCGGGGACCCGTACAGGCCGAGCAGGAGCCGCTGCGGCGTCAGGTACGGCCACAGCCGGTTGAGCGCGGACTTGACCGCCGGCTCGGTGCGCAGTTCCTCGCGCAGGTCGGCCAGCTCGTCGTCGTCGATGAGCCCCTTGCCGATCTTCCGTGCCTGCTGCCTGGCCAGGGCGTTGAGCAGCGAGCGCACGAACACGGCGCGGGCCTGGTTGTGCGGGCGGCGGGAGCGGGCGGCCTTGTTCCTGGCGGCCTCGAGCATGGAACGGTCGACGGTGAGCGCGATGCGCCCGATGGTGATCTCGACGGGTTTGCGCGGCACCCGCTGCCGGTCGCGCACGGCCTTGGCGATCACCTCGGCCATGCGGATGTCGCCCTTGACGGCGGCCACCTCGGGCCGTTCCCTGGCGGTGGCGGTCACACCCGGGTACAGCTCCCCGACCGTGGACAGCAGCACGTCGGTCTCGCCGAGCGAGGGCAGGACCTGCTCGATGTAGCGCAGGAAGGTGAGGTTGGGGCCGAGGACGAGCACGCCGCGGCGCTCGAGGCGCTCGCGGTGGGTGTAGAGCAGGTACGCGGCGCGGTGCAGGGCCACGACGGTCTTGCCGGTGCCGGGGCCGCCCTGCACGACCAGCACGCCGTTGAGGTCGCTGCGGATGACGCGGTCCTGCTCGGCCTGGATGGTGGCGACGATGTCGCGCATGCGGCCCGTGCGCCGCTCGTCGAGCGCGGCCAGCAGCGCGGCCTCGCCGTTGAGCGTGGCGCGGTCGTCGTCGGTGAGCGAGTCGAGGTCGAGCAGGTCGTCGTCGACGCCGACCACGGCGCGGCCCTTGGTCTGCAGGTGGCGGCGCCTGGTGACGCCCATCGGGGCGGCGGGGGTGGCGCGGTAGAACGGCTGCGCCACCGGCGCCCGCCAGTCGATGAGCAGGCGCGTCTGCTCGTCGTCGGTCATGCCGATCTTGCCGATGTACAGCCGGCCCTCGTCGACGTGATCCAGGCGACCGAAAACCAGGCCGCGCTCGACCGCCCACAGCCGCGCGAGTCTGGAGGCGTGCATGTCGGCGAACGTGTCGCGTTCGGACATGTTCTGCATCGTGCCGACGGCCCCCATGGCCAACACCTCTTTGAGCTGCCGCTGGGTACGCTCGCGAAGCTCGTCGAGGCGGGCGTAGAGTCCGGTGACGTACGCCTGCTCCTTGGCGAGCTCTGTTTGACGAGTTGCCGCCTGACCATTATTGTGGTTAATGGGACACTCCGGGCCATTCTGCTTGTTGTTACGACAAACGACTACATTAGCAGGCCTGTTGAGGCACTCCCACTCGCTTTCTCTTGATCCTCTCCTGTTACGTCTTGGTCTCACCCCTTGACCAGCACGGGCCGACTCCATATGTTCCGAGTTAGGAAACTTTCCTAACTCTTGAGCAAGGAGATTTGACTGTGAGCGGTCCGGTCCCGGGGACCCCTAGTCTGCTACGCGCCATCAATGATCGCGCCGCCCTGCAGGCCCTCCTCGAACGCGGTCCGCTGACCCGCCCCGAGATCGGCACCCTCACCGGGCTGTCCAAGCCGACGGCCTCGCAGCTGCTCTCCCGGCTGCAGGAGGCGGGGCTGGTCGTGCTCGACGGCATCAGGGAGGGCCTGCCGGGGCGTACGGCCGAGGTCTACCGCATCAACCCGGCGGCGGCGTACGTGGCCGCGCTCGACGTCACCCCGGACCGGATCGAGGCCAAGGTGGCCGACATCACCGGCGCGATCGTCGGCGAGCACGCGCTGCCGACCCCGCGCCGGCCCCACGGCGAGCTCGTGGACCGTCTCAAAGCCGCCCTGCGGGGCGCGAACCCGCCGGGCAGGCTGCGCCGGGTCGTGATCGGCGTGCAGGCCGCCATCGACCCGTCCACCGGCCGGCTCGGGTACGCCGCCGCCAAGGACGTGCCCGGCTGGCAGATCCCCGACCTGGTGCCCACCCTCAGCGCGGGCCTGGGCGTGCCGGTGGACGTGGAGAACAACGTCAACCTCGTCGCGCAGGCCGAGCAGGCGCACGGCGCCGCGCAGGGTCACCAGGACTTCGTGCTGCTCTGGGCCGACGAGGGCATCGGCGCGGCCATCGTGCTGGGCGGGCGCATGCACAGGGGCGCCACGGGCGGCGCGGGCGAGGTGGGCTACATGCCGACCCCGGGCGCGCCCACGGCCCGCGAGGCGGGCCGCTACGCCAACCACGGCTACCAGGCGCTCACCGGCGGCCCGGCCGTGCTGAAGCTGCTGCGCTCGTACGGCGTGCGCGGCGCCGACTTCCAGCACGCCGTCGCCAACGCCGTCAAGGCGGCCGAGGGCAAGGGGCAGAAGGCCGACGACGCCAGGGCCGGGCTGCGCGACATCGCCGCCCGGCTGGCCGTGGGCCTGGCCGCCATCACCTCCGTGGTCGACCCGGGGCTGGTGATCCTGACCGGCGGCATCGTGCTGTCGGGCGGCGAGACCCTGCGCGAGCTGGTCGAGCACGAGTTGCACGCGCTCACCATCCCGCAGCCCCGGGTCCGCCTGTCGAGCGTCGAAGGCAACCCCGTCCTGGCCGGCGCACTCCACCTGGCCCTCGGCACCGTACGCGACCAGGTCTTCAGCTCCACGGTGGCCGCGTCCAGCGGCTCGCCGACCGTTCCGTCATGATCCCCGGCAGGAGGCACCCCCCGTGCGCTTCGTCCCCCTGGCGGTCGCCGCGCTTCTCGCGCTGACCGCCTGCACAGCAGGCAAGGAGGCGGGGCCCTCGCTCGGCGCCCGGCCCAGACCCTCGGGCTCCGCCTCGCAGCCCCTCCCCGCCGCCACGCTGGAGCTGTGGCACGGTTTCTCCACCGACGCCGAGGTCAAGGCGTTCGAGGACGCCATCAAGGGCTTCAACCAGAAATTCCCGCAGATCACCGTCAAGGCTGTCAAGGGCGTGCAGGACGACCAGATCACCCAGGCCATCCGCGGCGGGAACGCGCCGGACGTGGCGGCCTCGTTCACGACCGACAGCGTCGCCCAATGGTGCAAGTCGGGATCGTTCCAGGACCTCACTCCGGTGATCAAGCAGGACGGCATCGACCTGTCGGTGCTGCCGGAGGTGGCGCGGTCCTACTCGAGCTTCGAGGGCAGGCAGTGCACGCTGCCGCTGCTGGCCGACGCGTACGGCCTCTACTACAACAAGGCCCTGATGAAGGGGAACGCGCCGCCCAAGACGCTGAGCGAGCTGACGGCGCTGGCCAAGAAGCTCACCGTGCGCGACGCCGACGGCACGATCAAGGTGGCCGGGTTCGTCCCGAGCGCCCAGTACTACGAGAACGTGCCGAGCCACCTCGCCCCCTTGGTGGGCGCCACGTGGTACAACGACGACGGCACCTCGGCCATCGGCTCCGACCCGGCCTGGAAGAAGCTGCTCACCTGGCAGAAGGAGCTCGTCGACTGGTACGGCTACGCCAACCTGGAGAAGTTCCGCAAGAGCCTGGGCGACGAGTGGAGCGCCAAGCACCCGTTCTACGAGGGCAAGGTCGCCATGGTCCTCGACGGCGAGTGGCGCAACGCCATGATCGGCAACGAGGCGAAGGGCCTCGACTACAGCACCGCTCCGCTGCCCGTCGCCGACGACCGGCCCGACCTGTACGGCAGCGGCTTCACCGCGGGCACCGTGATCGGCGTGCCGAAGGGCGCCAAGCATCCGCAGCAGGCGTGGGAGCTGGTCAAGTACCTCACCACGGACACCTCCTCGCTGGTGACGCTGTCGAACGCGCTGCGCAACGTCCCCACGACGAGGGCCGCGATGGACTCCCCCGACCTCGCCAAAGACGCCAACTTCACGACTTTTCTGGATATCTTCGCCCACCCGAAGACCTCGACCATCCCCGCCAGCGTGAACAGCGTCTTCAACCAGGAGGCCATGCAGACCTTCATGGAGAAGTGGGAGAAGGGCGCCGTACCGGACCTTGACGCGGGCCTGAAGATCGTCGACAAGCAGATCAACGACAAGCTGAAGCTGTCCGGGGGCTGAGGTGGCCTCGCTCCCTGACGTGTGGCGGCGCCGCGAGGGCCTGCGCGCCCTCGTGTGGCTCTCGCCGTGGCTGGCCGGAGTGGCGATCTTCTTCGTCTACCCGCTGCTGTCCACGGTGTACTTCTCCTTCCACCGCTACGACATGTACACGCTCGAGTTCGCCGGCCTGGACAACTACCGGTACCTCTTCCAGGACCCCAGAGTGCTGACCTCGGCCAAGAACACGCTCTGGCTGGTGATCGTCCTGGTGCCGACGACCGTGCTGTTCTCGCTGGCCCTGGCGCAGCTCGTGGTCAGGCTCAAGGCCGGGGCCGGGCTGTTCCGCACGATCTTCTACCTGCCGTCGCTGGTGCCGATGGCGGCCGGCACGATCACGTTCGTCTTCCTGATGAACCCCTCGACCGGGCCGTGGAACCAGTTCCTCGCCCTGTTCGGCATCCAGGGGCCCGACTGGTTCGGCGACCCGGCCTGGTCCAAGCCGAGCCTGACGCTGCTGTCGCTGTGGAGCTGCGGCCAGCTCGTCGTGATCTTCCTGGCGGCGCTGCTGGACGTGCCCAGACACCTGTACGAGGCGGCCGCCATCGACGGGGCGGGCCCGTGGCGGCAGTTCCGCAGCGTTACGCTGCCCACGCTCGCGCCGGTGCTGATGTTCGCCCTGGTCACGAACGTCATCTACGCCCTGCAGTACTTCACGCAGGCAATGATCGCCTCCCGCGTGGCCTCGGGCTCGACCGACTCCCCCGGCAGCTCGTTCTCGCCCGGCTATCCGGACGAGTCGCTGCTCACGCTGCCGCAGTGGCTCTTCCAGGTCGGCTTCCGCGACTACTCCATGGGGTACGCCTGCGTGCTCGCGCTGCTCCTGTTCGCCACGTCGATGATCTTCACGTTGATCCTGCTCCGGCAGTTCCGCCGGGCCGAGGAGGCGTCATGAGCGCCACGGCGACCGCGCCGCCCCGCACGGTGGCCGCGCCCGCGCGCCGCGACGGCGTCAGGGCCCGCAGGCGGCGGCTGCTGGTCTGGATCGCCACACACGCCCTGGCCATCGCGCTGGCGCTGATGTTCGTGGCGCCGGTGGTGTTCATCGCGCTGACCGCGCTGATGACCGACCAGCAGGCGCTGACCAGCGACCTGTGGCCGCGCAGCTGGAACTGGGAGAACTTCGCCGTGGTGTTCGAGAAGTCGATGCTGCTGCGGTGGGCGGCCAACACCCTCATGTACGCGGTGCTGGGGACGGTCTTCACCGTCGTGTCGTCCATTCCCGTGGCGTACGCGCTGGCCCGCTTCCGCTTCCCCGGCAGGCGCCTGGCGTTCCTGCTGGTGATCACCGCGATGATGCTGCCGCCGCAGGTCATCGCGGTGCCGATCTACCTGGTCTGGGCGCGGCTGGGGCTGACCGACAGCCTGTGGCCGCTGATCCTGCCGCTGCTGTTCGGGGACGCGTTCTCGATCTTCCTGCTCCGGCAGTTCCTGGTCACGATCCCGCGCGACTACACCGACGCGGCCAGGGTGGACGGCTGCTCGGACCTCAAGACCCTGGTCAGGGTGATCCTGCCGATGGCCCGCCCGGCCGTCGCGGCGGTCGCCCTGTTCCAGTTCTTCTACTGCTGGAACGACTACTACGGGCCGCTGCTGTACGCCGGCGTCGAGCAGGACCACCTGACGCTGTCGCTCGGCCTGGCCACGTTCAAGGCGTTCCACAGCGTGCAGTGGAACCTCACCATGGCCGCCACGCTGCTGGTGACGGCACCGGTGATCATCGTGTTCTTCTTCGCCCAGCGAGTGTTCATCGAGGGCGTGACTTTGACGGGGGTGAAGGGTTGAAAATCGCCGTGGTCGGGGGCGGCTCGACATACACGCCTGAGCTGGTGGACGGGTTCTCGCGGCTGCGCGACGAGCTGCCGGTGACGGAGATCGCCCTGATAGATCCGGACGCGACGCGCCTGGAGCTGGTGGCGGGCGTGTCGCGCCGGATGCTGGCGCACGCGGGGCACCCGGCGCGGGTGCTGGCCACGTCCTCGGTCGAGGAGGGGGTCGCGGGAGCCGTGGCGGTGCTCTTCCAGCTCAGGGTGGGCGGGCAGGCCGCCAGGGAGGTGGACGAGACGCTGCCGCCGCGCTGCGGGTGCGTGGGGCAGGAGACGACCGGGGCGGGCGGGCTGGCCAAGGCGCTGCGCACGGTGCCGGTCGTGCTGGAGATCGCCTCCGTCGTACGCTCGCTGGCGCCGCAGGCGTGGATCGTCGACTTCACGAACCCCGTCGGCATCGTCACCCGGGCCCTCCTCGACGCCGGTCACCGGGCGATCGGGCTGTGCAACGTGGCGATCGGCTTCCAGCGCCGCTTCGCCGCCGGGCTGGGGGTGGAGCCTTCGCGGATCTCGCTCGGCCACGTCGGGCTCAACCACCTGACCTGGGAGCGCGCCGTCTATCTGGACGGCGAGGACGTCCTGCCGTCCATCCTGCGCACGCACGGCCAGGAGATCGCCGACAGCCTCGGGCTGCGGCTGGGGCTGCTGGAGCGGCTTCGCGCGATCCCCTCGTACTACCTGCGGTACTTCTACGCGCACGACGCGGTGGTGCGCGAGCAGCGCTCGAAGCCGTCGCGGGCGGCGGAGGTCGCGGCGCTGGAGCGGCGGCTGCTGGAGATGTACGCCGACCCGGCCGTGGTGACGAAGCCGGAGCTGCTGTCGGAGCGGGGCGGGGCGTTCTACTCGGAGGCGGCCGTGGCGCTGATCGCGTCCCTGCTCGGGGACCGGGGCGACACCCAGATTGTTAACGTTCGCAACGCCGGCACGCTGCCGTTCCTCGACGACTCGGCGGTGATCGAGGTGCCGGCGGCCATCGGGGCGGGCGGGGCGGCGCCGCTGCCGGTGCCCGCCGTCGAGCCGCTGTACGCGGGCCTGATCGCGCACGTGTCCGCGTACGAGACGCTCGCCCTGGAGGCGGCCCTGCACGGCGGGGCGGACCGGGTGCGGGACGCGCTGCTCGCCCATCCCCTGGTCGGGCAGGACGAGATCGCCGAGGAGCTGACGGGCCTGCTGCTGGAGGCCAATCGCGCGCACCTGCCGTGGACGGTGGGCCGGTGACGCGGCTGGTGCTCGCCGTGGACGGCGGCAACAGCAAGACCGACGTCGCGGTGGTGGCGGAGGACGGCGAGGTGCTCGCCACGGGCCGCGCGGGCGGGTTCGCGCCGCAGCGCGACGGCGTGGCGGCGGCCGTCAGCGTGGTGGAGGAGGCGCTCGCGAGCCTGCCGCGGCCCGCGGGCGGGTTCGACCACGTGTCGGCCTGCCTGGCGGGGGCGGACCTGCCCGTCGAGGAGGAGGCGCTGGCGCGCGAGCTCGCGGCCAGGGGGCTCGGCGGGGACGTGGTGGTGCGTAACGACACGTTCGCGCTGCTGCGTGCCGGCGCGTCGGCCGCGTGGGGGGTGGCGGTGGTGTGCGGAGCAGGCATCAACGCGGTCGGCGTCTCCCCCGCCGGCGCGGTGGCCCGCTTCCCCGCGCTCGGCCGCCTCAGCGGCGACTGGGGCGGCGGCCAGGGCCTGGCGGAGGAGGCGCTGTGGTACGCGGCCCGCGCCGAGGACGGCCGGGGCGTGCCGACCGCGCTGACCGGCCTGATCACCGCCCACTTCGGCACGGCGACGGTCGAGGAGCTCGTGCTGGAGGTGCACTTCGGCCGCCTGTCCGAGGACCGGCTGCACGAGCTCTCACCGGGCGTGCTCGCCGTGGCCGCGGACGGTGACGCCGTGGCCACGGCGCTGGTGGATCGGCAGGCGGAGGAGGTGACGGTGCTGGCCGAGGTCTGCCTGCGCCGCCTCGGCCTGCTGGAGACGCCGGTCGAGGTGGTGCTGGGCGGGGGCATGCTGACCGCACGGGATCCGCTGCTGATGTCGCTGCTGAACTCGGCCTTCGCGGTACGGGCACCGCGGGCGAAACTCGTGCTGGCCGACGTGCCCCCGATCGTGGGCGCAGCGCTGCTCGGCCTGGAGCACCTCGGGGCCGCGGAGACCGCCAAGACGCGCCTGCGCGCCCGCTACGCGCCGGCCGGGGGCTGAGACTCAGCCGGTGGTGTTCGGGGCAGCAACTGGGCGGCCGGGTGGTCAGGTGTCCGGGCCGGAGGGGCCCTCGCCGGCCACCTCGGGGGCGCGGTGCTCGTACGGCGTGCTCAGCACGACCGTCGTGCGGGTCGAGACGTTGGCCGAGGCCCGGATCTGCTGCAGCAGGTCCTCCAGCGCCGCCGGTGAGGCCACGCGTACCTTGAGGATGTAGCTCTCGTCGCCCGCCACGCTGTGGCACGCCTCGATGGCCGTCAGATGGGCCAGCCGCTCGGGGGCGTCGTCGGGGGCGGCCGGGTCGATCGGTTTGATCGACACGAACGCGGTCAGCGGCAGCCCCACCGCGTCATGGTCGATGATCGCGGCGTATCCGCGCACGACTCCGCGCTTTTCCAGGCGGCGTACGCGCTGGTGCACCGCTGAGACCGAGAGCCCGGTCTCCCTGGCCAGGTCCGTGAAGCTCATGCGGCCGTCGCGCGCCAGCAGCGTGACGATCCGGCGGTCGATCTCCTCCATCGGCCAAAGGTTAGCCGGTCATGGTCACGACATGGTCCCGACGGGCGAGACGCCCATGCGCATCGCGTGCTCCACGAGCGTGATGAGCACCTGCCTGCCCGAGTCGCGCCTGCGGGCGTCGCAGAGCACGATGGGGATCTCCGGCTCCAGGCCGATCGCCGAGCGGACCTCGCCCACGGTGAACGGCCGGGTGCCGTCGAAGCAGTTGAGCGCCACGATGAACGGCTGCTCGCGCTTCTCGAAGTAGTCGACGGCCGGGAAGCAGGCGTCGAGACGGCGGGTGTCGGCCAGCACGACGGCGCCGAGCGCGCCCATGGCCAGCTCGTCCCACACGAACCAGAAGCGCTCCTGGCCGGGCGTGCCGAACAGGTAGAGCATGTAGTCGTTGGCGATGGTGATGCGCCCGAAGTCCATGGCGACGGTGGTCGTGAACTTCCTCTCGACGCCTGACAGGTCGTCGACGTCGGCGCCTAACTGCGTGAGCGCCTCTTCCGTGCGCAGCGGCCGGGTCTCGGAGACGGCACCGACCATGGTGGTCTTGCCCGCGCCGAACCCGCCGGCGATCAAGATCTTGATCGCCGTCGGCAGCCGCCAATGGTCAGAGCGACCGAATTCCATCCAGCACCGCCTGTACATCTCCCGCGCATGCACAACCCGCCCCTGAGGTGCCGTGGTCAGTGGTACCTGTCAAGGTGTGTTGAGAAGGTCGCTCCACATGCCTGGCATCGAGACACCCTAGCAACGCCACATTTTCCACTCAAGCCGCAATCTTTTACAAGAAACCAAATGTCACGGTTTGTCGCTTAGCGTACTTTTATTCGTCTGACCCACCGGCCATCTGTCAAGGAAGCCTGTCATGGAATCCGACACGTCCCTTAGCACGCCGGGCCGCGGCCCGAAATACCGAGGAAACCCGCGTTGAATCCGAGCTGTCTTCGCAGGTAGACCGCCGTGCGAGGGCTGCGCGCCCGTACCGGCTCGATGAGGGCGGCCGCCTCGCGCTCCAGCTCGGCCATCGCGTCGGTCACCTCGGCGCGGCTGACACCGAGCGCCAGCACGTTCAGGTCGCCCCAGCTCATGTCCTTGCGGTACGAGGCCACGTCGCCGAGCAGGTGCAGGTATCGCTGGACCTGCCGGCTGACCGCCCGCAACTCCTCCAGGTGGGCCTTCGCCCAGTCGTCGGCCGTGTAGATCCAGTGCGACACGTCGACGAAGCACGAGCCGCGGCTGTCGGCGTTGTCGAGGTAGCCGTCCAGGGTCAGAACGGTGCGGGTGTCACGCCACACCCACGCCTTGGCCATGCCCGCCAGCATCCTGGCGAGCTGATCCCGCCAGAGCCGGCGCAGGTCGTCGAACTCCTTGACGGTGGCCAGCTCGTCGCGCAGGTCGGCCAGGAAGCGCGTGACCGCCGACCGGGGCACGGCGCCATCGGCGACGGACAGGCATTCGCCGGCCAGGCGGTTCACCTGCTCGCGGGTGGTCGCGGTGTGGTCCACGAGCCGGTCGACGGCCAGGACCCACAGGGCGGCCCGGTTGGCGACCTTGAGGCGCGCGGCGGTGGCCCAGGGGGCGCTGAAGGCCATGGAGAGGGTCAGGGCGCTGTAGTCATCGGCGCCGAAGGCCGCCGCGGGGAAGAGCCCGCTGTACATCTGGGCGCAGCGCCGCAGGTCCCTGCCGCACTCGGCGGCCAGCGCGCACGTCCTGCCGAGCTCGAACGCCTCGTCCACCTCATGGTCGGGCATCCTAGGGCCGCTCGATGAGCTCGCGGATCATGGGCGACCGTCCCCCAACACCCCGGATAGACGCAGCTGTTACCAGATTGTTTCATGATCGCGTACTTACGATCAAGGTAGATCAGCCTGCTCCGATGGCTATGAACGACACGTCGTCGCCCCTGGCCCGGCAGAGCGCCTCGGCCAGGCCGAGGCCACGGCGCAGGCCGTCGTGCAGGCCGACCATGACGGGCACGGCCGTCTCGTCGTTCACGGGGACGACGCTGGCGACGATCGCGGCGGTGCCGAGGCGGAGCAGGGCGGTGGCCAGGCCCAGCAGCTCGTCGGCGCCGACGGGGGCCATCTGGCCGGAGTCGCAGCTGGACAGGACGAGGTGGTGGGGGGCGCGGCGCAGGCGTTCGAGGTCGTAGCCGGTCAGGGGGCCGTCGTCGAGGTGGAGTGAGGAGAACAGCGGGCTGTCGGCCCGGAACGTGCCGTGCGCGGCCAGGTGGGCGAGCGGGCTGCCGTCGATGGCGGCCAGCACGTCAGGCGCGGTGGCCCGGCCTCCTGCCAGGACGGTGACCTCGCCGTACGGGGAGGCGACCTCGCCGTCCGCCCGGATCTCGGCGGCTTCCCCGTACAGGCGGGCGATCTGACGTATCTCGCCGTCGGCGTGGGGGACGCCGGGGCCGCGTACGAGGACGATGCGGCCGGCGTCGGGACGGCGGGCGGCCCTGGCGCGCAGCCACGCCCCCGCGGAGGGGGCGACGGTGAAGGGGCGGCGGCGCAGGGAGGGCAGCAGCGCCCAGGGGGTGGTGTGCAGGGTGCTCGGCGGCACGACGACCAGCGGCCCGTCGCCCAGCCGGTCGGCTGTCGGGCCGAGGAGCGCCTGTTGCAGGCGGGCGCCGAGGTCGTGGAGCTCGCGCTGGTCGGGATGGCGTTCGTAGGCGAGGCGGCGGAGCCTGGAGCGGGCGAACTCGACCTCGGCGACCGCCCGGTCCATCGGCCCCGCGATGTGGCGGCGCACGGTGCCGTCGCCGCAGACCAGCACGTGCAGGAAGCCGTCGATCACGACCAGCTCGACCAGCCGCCCCTCGCCCAGGTCCGCCAGGAGCCGCTCGGTCCGGTCGTCGTCGCGTTCCCTGCGCTCGCGGCCGCCGCGGGTGCGCAGCGTCGTCGCCCGTACGCGGGACTCCAGACGGCTCCTGTCACGCTCGAGGGCCGCGGCCGAGGCGGCGCCGTCCTGGCGAGCCTGGGCCAGCAGGTGCTCGGCCTGCCGCAGGGCGGCGAGCTGGGCGAGGAGCCGGTCGTCCTCGGGCGGGCTCACGGCGGGCACGGCGAGTTCGGTGGCCCGCCACCGCTCCGTCCAGGCCAGCAGGCGGCGCGGGCGCCCGGCGCGCAGGAGGTGCCGCTGGGCGAGCGTGACCAGCTCCGCGCCCTGGGCGGTGGCGAGCGCGCGTAACTCGGAGGAGCCGAACGTGAGGCGATGCTCCTCGATGAGCGCCAGGCCGGCGCGGCACGCGTGCAGCAGGCGGCGCGGCTCCCCTGCCGCCTCGGCCCTGAGTGCCTCCGCCAGCCAGCCGCCCACCCGGGTCGTGGCGGGCCCCTTGTGCCTGACGTCCGCCGCCCTGGCCAGGTGCCGCTCCGCCACGCCCGGCTTGCCCAGGACGAGCGCGACACGGCCCGCCAGCAGCTGCGCCTGCCAGACCTCAGGCGACCCCAGCCCCGCCAGCCGCCCGGCCACGCGCCGGGCCTCCCCCAGCAGCCTCCGCCACGCGGCACTATCTCCGGCCTGCGCGTCCGTCGAGGCTGTGCCTTCCGCCTGGGCGGCGTGTTCGGCTTGGAGGAGGATGAGGCGGGCGTGCTCGGACCACCAGGTACGGTGCTGGCGGGCGAACAGCCGCCGCGCCTCCCCCGCCCGTTCCATGGCCGTGACCGGGTCGGCGCTCTGGAGAGCGGCCCGGGCGGCGATGAGCAGGAGCTCCGCCCGCCGGGTCGCCTGCCCGCGCAGCCGCGCCAGCAGGCGCAGCCCGCCGTCGGCCTGCTCCAGGGCGTCCCGGGCGAGCCCTGCGGCGAGCAGGACCGCGCACCGGTCGGCGATCAGGTCGAACATCGGCGTGCCCAGCGCGCTGAAGCGCCGCTCCGCCTCCTCCAGCAGGTCCAGCGCCGCGGGCAGATCCCCGGTGCGGAAGGCCGCCACCCCGCGGTTCTGTACGGCCACGGCCGAGTCGTGCTCCTGCCGGGTCGTGGCCAGCATGTCGTGAGCCGTACGGAAGTCCGCCTCGGCCGGGGCGACCGCGCCCAGGGCCAGCTGGACGTGCCCGCGCAGGGTCAGCGCCCGCGCCGCCCACACCGTGTCGCGCGCCGCCAGCAGGGCGGGCACCGCGTCCCGCAGGTCCTCGAGGGCCTCCGCGTGCCGGCCCAGGATCCAGCGGGCCCCCGCGCGGCGGAACAGCACCCGCGCCCGCGTCGCCCCGCCGGACCGCGCCGCCGCCGAGTCGAGCGCCGACAGCCCCGCTCTGGTGCGCCCTGCGTGCAGCAGCGCGATGCCCAGCGTGGCCAGCACGTCCGCCTCGCGGTCGGCCGAGCCCGAACGCCGCGCCAGGCGTACGGCGTGCCGTAGCTCACGGATGGCCGCCTCGAGGTCGCCGAACTCGCGGTGCAGGATCCCGAGCGCCTGCCTGGCGATCGAGGACTCGTACGGCCCGCGCCCCTCGGCCAGCACCTCCTTGGCGGCGGCCAGGGCCTCCCGGGGTCTCGCGAAGACCATGGCCAGCAGGTCATGCGGATCTTCACGGGACACGAGTCGATCGTAGTCCCGCGGCTGTATCAGCCGGCCCTGTATCAGCCGGCCCTGTGGCCGCTCATACACACGTACACGCGAAGAGAGACGGAGAACATGGCCACATCGGACACCCGATTCTGGGAGCAGCTGGAGATCCTCAACGCCGCCCTGCCGCACGGCATGCGGGCGGCGGCGGGCCCGGAGGGGGCCGCGCCCGGCTCCGGCGTCCAGCCGCGCTTCGCCCACCTCGACGGCCACGTCCTGGTACGCGACGCCGACGCGGACCGGGCCGTCGCGGCCGTCCAGGGCCTGCTGCCTGGCCCCGACACGGTCCGCGTGACCGGGCCGAGGCACGCGGGCCGCGGCTCCGTACGCAGGCTCGCCGTCGGCTCCAGGGACCTCCACCGCACCGTCGAGCACCTGGCCGGCGAGAACATCGCGTCGAGCCTCGTCCACTTCGTGTCCGTCGCGGGCGTCAACCTCTGCCCGGGCGACGAGCCGGTCCCGAGCGCGGGACCGCTCAACCCGCCCCTGTCCGGCCGTGACCGGGGCGAGAACGTGACGGTGGCCGTCCTCGACACCGGCCTCGTCCACGACTACCTCGACCACCAGTGGCTGGCCCAGAGCTCGGGCGTCCCCGACATCCCCCTGGTGACCGGCGACGTCACGGCCCCCGGCGACGAGCTGGACGCCGACGGCCTCATCAAGCCGTACGTGGGCCACGGCACGTTCATCGCGGGCGTGCTGCGCTGCGTGGCCCCCGCCGCCGACGTGCGCGTCCACAACGTCTTCCCGTACGCGGGCGCCGCTCTGGAGGACGAGCTGGGCCAGACCCTGCTGCGGATCATGGACACCCACGGCTGGCCCGACATCATCTCCCTGTCGGCCGGCACGCGGACCGGGAACGCCGGCGAGCTGCTCGGCCTGGCCGCCTTCATGGACGAGCTGGCCGCCCACCCGGGCACCCTCCTGGTGGCCGCGGCGGGCAACGACGGCGAGACGCTGCCGTTCTGGCCGGCCGCGTACGCCGCGGAGCCGGTCAACGTCTCCGGCGACGTGGTGATCTCGGTGGGGGCGCTGCGCGAGGACGGGCTCGGCCGGGCCTGCTTCAGCAACCACGGGGACTGGGTCACGGTGTACGCGCCGGGCGAGCGCCTGGTCAACGCCTTCACCTCCGGCCCCTACCAGTACGGCTACCCGCACCGCACCACCTGCCGCTTCTCCGACCAGGGCCTCTACCCGGGCTGCACCTGCCTGGCGACGCTGCAGGACGGCGACAAGGCGACGTTCACCGGGCTGGCGGAGTGGAGCGGCACGTCGTTCGCCACGCCGATCGTGGCCGGGCTGGTCGCGGCGCGCATGTCGCAGGAGAAGGTGTCGTCGCGGGCGGCCGCGGCGGACCTCATGGCGGGGCGGCTGGCCGTACCGGATCTGAGTGGTTTGCTCAGATGACGGCGAGTTCGCGCTCTGGTGGCGGCGGGCCAAATATATTGGGCATCCCGCCCGAACCCAGGGAGCCGCCGCCGTGGACGACACCGCAGCTCTGGTCGTCGCTGCCGCGGACGGCGACGCGGGCGCGTGGAAGGAGCTCTACCAGCGTTTCAGCGGGCTGGTGTGGGCCGTGGCGCGGAGCTACCTCGTGAACGCCGCCGACGCGCAGGACGTGTGCCAGACGACCTGGTACCGCTTCGCCGAGCACCTGACCAGGCTCAGGGATCCCGCGCGGGCCGGTTCCTGGCTGGCCAGCACCGCCAGGCACGAGGCGCTGCGGGTCCTGCGCACCAGCGGCCGGGCCCTGCCGGTCGGGGACCTGGAGCTGCTCGGGATGGACGTCGACGAGCGCTCGCCCGAGCTGCTGCTGCTGGAGGCCGAGGAGGAGGACGAGCGGGCCGAGCGGGAGCGGGCGCTGTGGAGCGCGTTCGAGGAGCTGCCGGAGCGCTGCCGGCGGCTGCTGCGCGTCCTCATCGCCTCGCCGCGGCCGAGCTATCAGGAGATCGCGGACGGGCTGGACATGGCGGTCGGCAGCATCGGACCCAACCGGGGGCGGTGCCTCAAGCGGCTGGCCGCGCTGATGAACCGGCGCGGCGTGAGCGACATCCGGGGGTGAACGGCATGGACTCCATGGACGACCGCGAAATGGAGCTCGAGGAACGCCTCCGGGCCGCCGCCGAGCGGCTCGACCCGGTCCCGGCGGAGCTGTTCGAGGAGGCGATGCGGGCGTACGCGCTCAGGTCCCTGGACGCGGAGCTGGCCGAGCTGACGTTCGACTCGTGGGACGAGCTGTCGGCGACCCGGGTCCGGGGCGCCGGGCGGGCGCGGCTGCTGACGTTCGCGGCGGGCGAGGTGGTGGTCGAGCTGGAGGTGTCCGGGGGACGGCTGGTGGGGCGGCTGTCGGGTGGCGGGCCCGCGGACATCATGGTGCAGCGGCGCGACGGCGGTACGCGCGTGCGCGCCGACGAGCTGGGCCGGTTCACGACGGGCGAGCTGGCGCCGGGGCCGCTGCGGCTGCGGGTCAGCCCCGAGGGCGGCGGCCCGGTCGTGACCACCTGGATCCTGGTCTGACCCGTGGCCGCGGGCTCTAACCTGCCTGGCCGTACGCGGCGAGCTTGGCGGCCAGCGCCACCCGGGAGCCGATCCCGATCTTCAGGTAGATCTTGCCGATGTGGTACTCGACGGTCTTGACGCTGATGAGCAGCTCTCTGGCGATCTGCCGGTTCGTCAGGCCGCCGGCCACGAGCGTGGCGGTGCTGAGCTCCTGCGGCGTGAGGCCGAGCCGTACCGTGGCCGGGGATTCCAGCCCGCAGGCCTCCAGCTCGTGCGCGCAACGGCCCAGGAGCGGGCGCGCGCCCAGCCGTTCGAAGATGGCGCGGGCGGCGCCGAGCCGTTCCGCGGCTGCTCTGCGCCTGCCCGTGCGGCACAGCAGCCTGCCGAGATCGAGCAGCACGCGGGCCTCCTCCAGCGGCCTCGCCCCCTCCACCAACGCGAGCGCGCGGATGAAGCTCTCCTCCGCCCTGGCTGGAACGTTCCTGGCGGCGAGCAGGAGCCCGCCGAGCCTGAGCCGCTCCGCACCCGCCGCAACACCTAACCGAGGGCCCGCAGCGAGGCGCCGTCCGCCCACTGCGCGTCGTCGACCAGCACTACCAGCGGCCCCCGGCGCCTGGAGAGCGTCGATGACGTCGCAGACCACCTGCCCGGCGGCGCATGGATCCTCCGCCGCCTTCCTCGCCTCCCTGCCGACCCCGACCACCCGGGCCAGCTACACCGAGATCCTCACCCGCCTGACCGCCCCGGCCAGCGACCGGCCCGCCGCCGACCTCACCTGCGACGACTACGCCGGCGTCATGGACCGCTGGACGACCGCGGCCGCCGCCACCTGGAACCGGCACCTGTCAGGCGCGGCCAACCGCCCCTGCTACGTCCTACTCCTCCGGCTCCCAGGCGCGGAGCAGGTCGAGCAGCCCCGCGTCTCCGTCAACGTGCAAGGAGTCGGCCTGGATACGGTCGTACAAGTAGAGGACCAACTCACTGGCCGTGCCATGGATGGAGGCGCCGGCTGCGTCCGAGTCCTCGCCGGGCGCGGCGGTGGGCGCGGGGATGCGGGTGGAGCGTGCGCCGTCGCCGTCGACCGTGAGGCGCCAGGAGCGGCCCTCGGCGGTGTGGAAGTCGAAGGCCGTGGGCTTGTGCGGCCAGGCGCTGGGCGTCGCGACGCAGGTGAACAGGAACTCCTCGACACCGTCGAGGGCGACCTCGGCCGGCAGCGGCTGCGGGGCGCCCGCGGCGAGCTGGGCGTCGTAGGTGTGCACCGCGCTCTCCTGGACCCGGTGCCGGGCGACTCCGCCAGAGGTCCGCGGCGTCTGCAGGGCACTCCACCACGCCCAGCAGCCAGCGTCCGGGCCCGCCTCCCGCAGGGCGCTCAGCAGAAGCTGCGTCGACGCGGCCAGCCAGGCCAGCAGGGCCTCACGCTCCCGCGGCACTTCCAGAGCGGCGCGCGCAGCGGTGGCCTCGGCCGGGGGAGCGTCGGCAGGCCCCGCGCCGACGATGGCGGCCCAGAAACGGTCTCCCCCACCCAGGTGCTTCACCAGATCGAACAGCGTCCACTCGGGGCAGGTCGGCACCTGTGCGTCGAGACTGGGCGCGGCGGCGACCGCGGCGCGGAAGGCGGTCGACCGTTCATCGATCAGTCGCAGCAGGTCAGGGAACTCAAGATGCTTTTCCACGCCGAATGTCTATCACCGTGCTCCGGTGATCGGACAGCGATTTTCACAGTCGCCGCCGGTTGGCTGTTGCGGACGTCGTCCTCGCCTCCCACCGCTCGGGTGACAGGCTGCGCACTACTGCGAGGACGCTGGTGGTGGCGGTACGCCCGGCGTCGTGCCTGTGGGTGCTCTGGCCTCGCCGCGCGGCGGGGCACCTCGGCGACGTGACGTCCACCCGGTGCGCGCGGTCATGCTGCCGCTCGATGTGATGGACGCGGAGGTCACGACGGCGGGGGAGGACCGGTCGGGTCGGGAGTTCATGTCGCGCCAGGAGAACCGGCCGGGCCGGGTCCGGCGGGTCCAGCGCCGCTGGGCGCCGGCGGGGGCCGGGGACACCAGCCACCCGGCGACCCGAGCTTCCACCGCAAGGCATCGCTGTTGCAATGGAACAAACGTCACGAACTGGGAAGACAGTCATTTCAGCCATGCGAACCGTTGATAGCCGGAGGAGCCCCCGCCGGGGCTTCCGCGCGACTGGAAGCCCCGCACGTCCAGCGGAAGGGCACTCTTGCCGCCGTCCGGACAGGCTCCGGCCCCGCCTGCGGAGCTGACACGGCCGCCCCCAGGTTGTAACTTTCGGTGGTAGATGGCCGAGGATTTCGGCGTTATTTGGCCGGAGCAGACGCTCCACGCTGTACCGAGCTCTGGACGATGAGTCGTTTTCGCGGCCCGGACCTCGCGAAAGTCCCGAAACTATTGCTCACCGAGTTGGCTCGGTAGCGGGTGGTGTCGGCCCGGGCGCTGAGATGGATCTTGGCTCGCTCGGTTGATTTAGAGGAGATATGGAGCGGCACGACCTGTCGGAACGCGTTGATGATCGTTATCGCGCCGGACTTATCCCGCCGTGTTTGAGCCGAATCCAGGCTCCCGGCCCCCGATCGTCATGACGTCCCGGCCTGCTTGAATCTGGTCTGGCGCTAACGACTGTCCGCGCGTTCCTCGACCCCGGGTACACCGTCCTCGCGGACCGTAACCGGTACTCCTCGGACTTCTGGACCGGGGGGGTTACGTACATGGTGGTCGTCCGGTACCTCAACACCCTGCAACGAGCCGGTGGTGGACGTGCTGGGCAAGGTGCGGCGCCGCTACGACGAGGTGAGGGAGCTCTGCATCATGCCCGCGAGGGCGGAGTGACCTCCTGCCTGGCGCGCTCGGCCAGGTGAGAGCCTTCTCAATCGAAGGTTCAGAGCGGGTGGTCCCGAACCCTGGGGCCTTCCGTGCGGGGGACGCGCGATCAGCTCGGGTTTCGGGAGTGCTCGGTGGCCGACTGCGCTTCGGGACACATGAGGTAGTTGACGAGTGCGTTCTGGGCCGTGACCGTCACGTTGTTCCCACCGTCATCGTAATCGTTGCATTGGAGCTGCCCCGTGGATTGCGCTTTTACGGCACCGGTCTGCATGGCGGTGCCGAACTCTTGATTGTCGATGAAGCAGACCGGCTCAAGACCGCTGCCCTGGAACAGCTTCGCGATCACCACGACCGCACCGGCATCGGCCTCATCCTCATCGGCATGCCTGGCATCGTTCTCTCCCCGGTTCGGGTTTGTTGCAATCTGATCTTTCGTGGTCATCCTGAAACCCAGTGGGGCGAGGTCGCTCACCCGAGCCTTGGACCGAAGGCCAAGCCGGCTGGCCTTCGGCTCGGGCTTCAAGCATGGTGCTGAACGGGGTAGCTGGGTCGGCTTGTCAAGGCCGGTTGTTCTTGCCGTCCAGCCATAGCATGTCGGTCTCGTCGCGATGGGAACCCGAACTGCCGACGTGTTTGGCGTCGATCTTCGGACCCTTTTTGATCACATGCACCAACGCCATCGCGTATCCACGTCCAAGGTCGTAGTCCCGCTTCAGCCAGTCGACGATCGCTCCAGCTTTCGTGGACGGGTCGTCAAAGGCGCGCTCTTTCGCCAAAGCGATGAACTCACGTGGTGTCAGTCCGGTCTTGTCCTCGATGTTGTCGAGGTAGGCCTGGAACGACATGCGTTTCTCCGTTCTGTGGGGATCACTCTCGTGGCCGCCGACTCTGCAGCCTGGCGAGCAGCAAGCTTGTCTTTTGCAAGTGTGATTTGTCAACTGAAGTATGGGCTAAAATCTGCACCATGGCGTCTCGAGAGTACGGACAGTTCTGCGGCCTGGCCCGCGCGATGGAGATGGTCGGCGAACGATGGAGCATGCTGATCATCCGCAACCTGTTCGCCGGGCCCCAGCGCTTCACAGACCTGCGAAAAGGCTTGCCCGCCATCCCGACCAACATCCTTTCGGCCCGCCTCAAACAGCTCGAAGGGGCAGGCCTGGCCACCCGCCGCGCGCTGCCACATCCCGAACGCGCAGTCGTCTACGAGCTCACCGACTACGGACGCGATCTCGAATCGGCGCTGATCGCGCTGGGCCGCTGGGGCGCACGCACGATGATCGAACCTCGCCCCGGTGAAGTCATCACCGCCGAATCGATCGCCATGTCCTTCCGCACCACCTACCGGCCGGAGGCAGCCCAGAATGTCACCGTCGGTTACGAGGTCCGCATGGGCGACTTCACGCTCCGGCTGCAGATCACCGACGGGGAACTGACGGTCGGCACCGGCAAGCACCCCGCACCCGACCTTGTCATCGAACGGCTGACCGGCCACCCAATCCGCGAACTCATGAATGGCAGCAAGACCCCAGACGAAGTACTTCACGACGGCGGCGTGCGTGTGGAAGGTGATCCGGCGCTTCTCAGCCGGTTCGCCGAGATGTTCCACTTCTGATCAACAGACAGGTCATGCTGCCGTTCCGCCTTGCCCCTTGCTGAAGCCGCCAGGCGAGATTGGCCTCGGTGACGCCACTCTTTCCGGAGTGCCCGCGCACGATCCGCTCCGTCTGCTGGCGGTGGGTCTGTACGGTCACTGACTGGACACACCCGCTCCCGGCCAAATAGCGCAGGAAACCTCGGCCACTTACCGGCGAAAGTTACACCCAGGTCGAGCCCTGCCTGAGCAGCCGCCTCATCGGTGAGCCGGCGCAGGACGCCGAGCCTGAGCTGCCGTTCGCCCTCCTCGCCACTGGCGGCCAGCACCCGCACGCCCGTGTCCCCCATGAGGGCCCCCATGATGGCGTGGTGGACGAGCGCCGTCTTACCGATCCCCTCCGGCCCCTCGACCACCACCACCCTCCTGGCGGTCCCCGTGCGCGCCGCCCGCAGCTCCGCGCGCAGCAGGGCGAGCTCCGCCGTCCTGCCGACGAACATGAGCACTCCCCGCCCTCCCAGAGCGCGGGCAACGGCACCTGATACACCGCCGCGCGAAGCCGCGCGTCCGGGTTCAGGCTCACCGCGACCACAACCGCCGTCACATGTGGCCGACCCGCCCCCAGGCGGCGGTGGCGTCGTCATGCCGCTTGCCCCGTACCGGTCCCCGGGTCCTCTCGAGCTCCCGTACCGCCCGGATCACCGCCTCCGGCCCCTTCCCCTCCAGGGCCGCCACGAGGTCGCCCCAGCTCCACCCGTACCACTCGACGAGCCGCGACACCCCGTCGGTGAGCACCCCCACCCCGCGCACGTCCGCCACGGCGCCACACACCCCTTGCCGGGCCGCCTCGGGGCGGCTGCCCGCCACCCAGAATCCGCCGGGCGCGTTGCGCATCCGCCGCACCAGCTCCACCGTGTACGGCCGTCCGCCCGGCAGCCCCTCGAGCCGGTCGTCGCTCACCACCCGGACCCCGCCGTCCGCCAGCGCGAAGACGACCGGCGCGTCCCCCAGAACGAGGTACTCCACACGACCTTCGACGCTGCGCACCATGGCCACCGTCGCGGACGGCGAGTCGGGATTTCCGAGGTCGCAAGCATCGGAGTGCGCCGCGACGGTCGCCTCGATGGCCGCCTCCAGAATGCCGGACAACGACGTCTCCGACCGCGACAGCTCCGCCGCCAGCGCGCCCCCGAGCCGCCCCACCAACCACGGCACGTCATGCACGCACCCGCTGTCCACCCCGGCCGCCGCCGTGGCCCCGTCGAGCACGACGATCCACGACGGCCCCGCGATCACCAGGTCCTCGTTGGGCCGGTCGGATCCGGGCCTGCTGGCGTGGGCAACCTCCGCGAACATGAGAGCGACTGTGCCACACCAGCGTCCACCGCCACGCCCCATCGCGTGCGATTCGCCCTACGACGGCCACCTCCCACGCCGGCAGCCGGCCCTCAGCCAGACCGTCCAGGACGGCAAATCGATTCACCCAACGCGTTCCGCAGTCGCCCGCAGGGCGCACATCAGGTGGTCGCGGTGCTCCTACTCGTCGTCATAGCCGCCTCCTCAGCCCGCAGGGCGCACAAGGCAGCCGGTGCGGAGGCCTCGGTCGGCCCACCACCTCGTCGGTCAAGGGGTGGGCCGCCTTTGGTGCGCCTAGACGATGACGAGGTCGCGGGGCGTGTTGTTGAGGCGTTCCGCGCCCCCCTCCGTGCACACCACGATGTCCTCGATACGGGCCCCGTGCCGGCCGGGCAGGTAGATCCCCGGCTCCACCGAGAACGCGAAGCCCGGCTCCATCGGCGCCCCGTTGCCGGAGACGATGTAAGGCTCCTCGTGCGTCTCGATCCCGATCCCGTGCCCGGTCCGGTGGATGAAGTAGTCGCCGTAGCCCGCCTCGGCGATGATGTCGCGGGCGGCCGCGTCGATCGACTCGCACGACACCCCCGGCCGCACCGCCGCGCAGGCCGCGTCCTGCGCCCGGCGCAGGACCTCGTAGTACGCGGCGAAGTCCGCGGGCGGCTCCCCGACGCTGTACGTGCGCGTCGAGTCCGAGCAGTAGCCGTTGTGCAGCTGGCCGCCGATGTCGACCACGACCGGCTCGCCCGCCTGGATCACCCGGTCGGACACGTCGTGGTGCGGGCTGGCGCCGTTCGGCCCCGAGGCGACGATGACGAAGTCGACCGTCGCGTGGCCCGTCGCCAGGATCGCCTCGGCGATGTCCCTGCCGACCTCGCGCTCCGTGCGCCCGGCCCGAAGAAACTCCGGCACACGCCGGTGCACCGCGTCGATCGCCTCCCCGGCCTCGCGCAGCGCCGCCACCTCCGCGGCCGACTTGCGCATGCGCAGCTCGCGCAGCACGGTGCCGGCCAGCACCTGCTCGGCCTCCGGCAGCACCTCGCGGAAGCGGAGCGACGACATGGCCCACATGCGGTCGGCCAGGCCCACCTTGCCGACCTTCCCGAGCCGGGCGGCCACCACGGCGTACGGGTCGTCGGTCTCGTCCCACGCCACGAACTCCAGCCCCAGCCGCGAGGCGGGCGACGCCTGCGCGGCGGGCAGCTCCAAGCGGGGCACCATCATGTACGCCTCGCCGGAGGCGGGCACCACAAGACACGTCAGCCGCTCCAGCGGCTTGGCCTCATATCCGCTCACATAACGCAGATCGGGCCCGGGGGTCAGCAGCAGGGCGTCGACACCGGCCTTGGCGGTGGCCTCCTGAACGGCGGCGAGACGGGACACGGGATACAAGTCTGAGGACGTCACAGCCCATAATCTACTCGGACCCCGGCCCCTAAAATCCGCGAAAAGCTCTCACAACACGGCAGCCCATCACTACACTCCGTTCATAGTTGATCACGTAGTGTGGGGTCAATTGTCCAGTTCGACTGCACTTGAGAGTGAGACCATGGTCGACGTCATAGGCGCGGCCGAGCTGCTCAGCCACGACAACCACGACAGCCGCGACAGCGACGCAGAAAAGCTCGCCGCCCGGCTGGCGCACGCCCAGCGGCTCGGCAACATGGGCTGGGCGGAGTGGCACATGCACTCCGGCGAGACGATCTGGTCCGACCAGGTGTACCTGATCTTCGGCCGCGACCCGGCCGACGGCCCGATCGCCCTGCCCGACCTGGCCAAACACGTCGAACACGACGACGTCGGCACGCTCAGCCGGCTCCTGTGGTCGGCCGTGGAAGGCGTCGAGCCGGTCCAGGCGGAGTTCCGCATCCGGCGTGGAGGTGAGCTGCGCGACCTGCGCGTCGTGCTCGAGCCGCTCATGGCCCCCGGCGGCCCCGTGGGCCTGCACGGCGTCATCCAGGACATCACCGGCCGCCGCCGCGCCGAGCGCATGATGTCGGAGTCGCGCCGCCAGCTCCTGGAGGCCCGCGAGCAGGCCGCCGTGGAACGCCACGTCATACTCGCCCTGCGCGAGGCCATCCTCCCCGACTCCGCCGAAGGCCTCGACCTGCCGCACGCCAACGTCGCGGTCCGGTACGTGCCCGCCGAGAAGACCGCGAACCTGGGCGGCGACTGGTTCGAGGCCGCCCCGGCCCACGACGGACGGCTGCTGCTGGCCATCGGCGACGTCTCCGGCCACGGCCTGCCCGCCATCGCGCGCATGGCCCAGCTCCGCCACGCCCTCGTCGGCCTGGCCATGACCGGCCAGCCCGCGCACCGGCTCCTGGCCTGGCTGAACGACCTCGTCCTGCACCAGCTCAAGGAGACCACCGCCACCGCGATCATCGGCCACCTCGACCCGGAGACGCGCGTGCTCGCCTGGGGTCAGGCGGGCAACCTGGCGCCCATCCTCGTGCGCGACGGGGTCGCCAGCCAGCTCGCCCAGCCGCGCGGCGTGCTGCTCGGCGCCGCTTCCGAGCGCCCGTACGAGCTGGCGACCACCCGCCTGCTGCCCGGGGACCTGCTGCTGATGTTCACCGACGGGCTGGTCGAGCGGCGCACCCGCGACATCGACGTCGGCCTCGACCTGGTCCTGGCGGCCGCCCGCGACGTGCCCGCCCGTGACCTGGACGCCGGGCTCGACCACCTCCTCGCCGACATCGGCGGACCGAATCCCGAGGACGACGCCTGCCTGCTGGCGGTGGCCATACCCGGGCAGACCGGGTAACGGCTCGTCAGGGGTGCGACCATAGACGCGTGCTGATGCTTCTCGACACCCCATCGCTCTACTTCCGCGCCTTCTACGGCGTGCCGGAGTCGATCAAGGCCCCCGACGGTTCCCCCGTCAACGCCGTACGCGGCCTCATCGACATGATCGCCACCCTCGTCCGCCAGCACTCCCCCACCGCGCTGGCGGCCACCATGGACGCCGACTGGCGGCCGGCCTTCCGCGTCCAGGCGATCCCGACGTACAAGGCGCACCGCGTCGCCCAGGGCGACGCCGAAGAGGTGCCGGAGGCGCTCGTCCCGCAGATCGCGGTCATCCAGGACGTGCTCGACGCCGTCGGCATCGCCCGCCTGGAGTCGCCCGGCTACGAGGCCGACGACGTGATCGGCACCCTCACCCACCAGGCCACGGGCGCCGTCGACATCGTGACCGGCGACCGCGACCTGTTCCAGCTCGTCGACGACGCCCGCCCCGTACGCGTCCTCTACACCGCCCGCGGCATCCGCAACCTGCAGATCGTGGACGAGGCGTTCGTCACCGCCAAATACGGCATCCCCGGCCGGTCCTACGCCGACTTCGCCACCCTGCGCGGCGACCCCAGCGACGGCCTGCCCGGCGTCCCCGGCGTCGGCGAGAAGACCGCCGCCGCCCTCATCACCCGCTTCGGCTCGCTCGACGCCCTGCTCGAAGCCCTCGACGCGGGCGCCACCGACGGCTTCCCCGCGGGCAGCCGCACCCGGCTGGCCGCCGCCCGCGACTACCTGAGCGCCGCCCCCGCCGTCGTCGAGGTGGCCCCCGACGCGCCGCTGCCGCCGGCCGACCTCACCCTGCCCGCCAAGCCGCGCGACCCGGAGGCGCTGGTGCGGCTCGCCGACCGGTACGGCCTGGACAGCCCGCTCAACCGCCTCCTCGACGCGCTCGGCGCCACGTCCTGAGGCCCCACCGGGGGCCTAGCGGGCGGCGAGGAAGGCGTGGACGGCATCCTGCGCGGCCTCGCGCAGGCGGGCGTGCACGAGCGCGTTCTCCTCGCGGTCGGTGCGCACCTCCACCACGCGCGGCCCCTCCCCGCGCAGCGCCTTGGGCAGGTCGCTGACGTCCTCCAGGAGCCGGTACGGCGTGCCCGTCGCGGCCGCCACATAGGCGAGGTCCACCCCGTGCGGCGTGCCGAACACCCGCTCGAACGGGTCGCGCACCGCCGCCTGGGGCAGCAGGGAGAAGATGCCGCCGCCGTCGTTGTTGACGACCACGAAGCACAGGTCGGGCCGGGGCTCGCGCGGCCCGAGGATCAGCCCGTTCTGGTCGTGCAGGAACGACAGGTCGCCGATCAGCGCGTACGAGGGCCCGTTGTGCGCCAGTGCCGCCCCCATCGCCGCGGACACCACCCCGTCGATGCCCGAGGCGCCCCGGCCGGCCATCAGCCTGATGCCGCGCCGCGGCCGCATCGCCTGGTCCAGGTCGCGGATCGGCATCGAGGAGCCGCAGAACAGCAGCGCGCCGTTCGGCAGCGAGTCGACCAGGTCTCTCGCCAGGCGCGGCTCGCTCGTGCCTGACACGTCCAGCACCGCGTCCATCACCGACCTGACCGCCAGGTCGGCCTGCCGCCAGGCGTGCAGCCACGAGTCGTCGCCGGCGGCGACCGGGATCTCCACGGCCTGCGCCACCTGCGTGGCCGAGCGGGTCGGGTCGGGCCAGCGGCCCAGGTCGGGCGAGACCACGATGTGCTCTTCCGCCCGCTTCAGCCACGACAGCAGCGGCCTGGACAGCCCCGGCCGCCCGAGCGTCACGACCACGTCGGGCCGGTGCGTGTCGGCGAACTCCGGCGTGCCCAGCAGGTAGTGGTAGGTCGAGATGGCGTGGTCGCCGTAGCGGCCGCCGCCGTTGGGCTCCGACAGCACCGGCCAGCCCGCCATGCCGGCCGCTGCCACGTACCGGCGCACGTTGGGCGCGCCGTCGCCGACGACCAGCACGCCGCGCCTGGTCGGCGGGAGGTGCAGGGCGACCGGCGGGGGCGCGACCCTGACCCGCACCCACGGGCCGTTCGCGCCGCCGTCGAGCGGCTCGCACCACGAGGTGTCGCCGTCGGGGATCAGCGGCTCCCTGAAGGCCAGGTTCAGGTGGACGGGGCCGGGGTCGGACGGGCCCATGGCGCGCTGGTAGGCGCGGCAGGCCAGCGAACGCCAGTAGGCCACCTGCCCGGGACGGTCCTCGGGCACCCCGACCTCGGCGAACCACCGGGCCGCTGTGCCGAACAGCTTGATCTGGTCGATCGTCTGGTTCGCGCCGGTGCCGCGCAGCTCGGGCGGCCGGTCGGCGGTCAGCACCAGCAGCGGAACGCCCGACTCGCCCGCCTCGATCACGGCCGGGTGGAAGTTCGCCACGGCTGTGCCGGACGAGCAGATGAGCGCCACGGGCCGCTCGGAGCGCTTGGCCAGCCCCAGCGCCAGGAACGACGCCGACCGTTCGTCGATGCGTACGTGAAGGCGCACCCGCGACTCGGCGTGCAGGGCCAGTGCAAGGGGGGCGGAGCGCGAGCCGGGCGCCAGCACCACGTCGGTCAGGCCGCAGCGCACCAGCTCGTCGACCAGCACCGTGGCCAGCGCGGTAGCGGGGTTCAAAGTGACGCCTCCTGCATCCGGCGAAGCCACTGGGGAGATTCAATCTCAAAAGCCGACAAATGCTGAAAATCGACTGAGGGGCGCCGGACCGCCAGACGCCCGTCCACGGGCGTCAGCGAATCGTCCACGACGTCGCCCGCCAGCAACGCCATCGTGCCGAGACCGCACGCGTACGGCAACGACGGCAGCGCCGCCGCCAGCGCCAGCCCCGCCGCCAGCCCCACGGACGTCTCCACGGCGCTGGAGACCACCGCGGGCAGCCCGCACGCCTCCACCACCCGCAGCGCGCCGCGCACGCCGCCGAGCGGCTGCACCTTGACCACCGCGATGTCGGCCGCCTCCGCCGCCCGCACCCGCAACGGGTCCTCGGCCCTGCGGATGGACTCGTCGGCCGCGATCGGCACGTCGCACGCCCGCCGCACCGCCGCCAGCTCCTCCAGCGTGGCGCACGGCTGCTCGGCGTATTCCAGGTCGAACCGGTCGAGCCGCTTCAGCCGCCGCACCGCCTCGTCGACGTCCCACGCGCCGTTGGCGTCGACCCGCAGCCGCCCGCCCGGCCCCAGCGCGTCGCGCACGGCCTCCACCCTGGCCACGTCGTCGTCGAACGTCTGACCGCGCTCGGCCACCTTCACCTTGGCCGTGCCGCACCCCGACCGCCGGACGATCTCGTACGCCTGCTCGGGCCCCACCGCGGGCACGGTCGCGTTGACGGGGACGCTGTCGCGCACCGCCGCGGGCCACCCCTCGAACGCCGCCTCACGGGCGCAGGCCAGCCATCGGGCGCACTCGCGCGGGCCGTACTCGGGGAACGGGGAGAACTCCCCCCACCCCGCGGGACCGTGCAGCAGCACGCCTTCCCTGACGGTCTGCCCACGGAATCGAGTGCGCATGGGGATGCGGAAGACCACGGGAGAACGCGTCACGACCCTCCCTGCGCCTCAATCCGACCTGTCGCCACTAACCTTACGAGCATGTGGAGGAACCCGTCGCATCCGGACCGTCCGCTGCATGCCATTGTGCAGCCTCCCGGCCCCGCCCTGTTCAGGGCCGTTCGCGACGCGCTGTCGGGCGAGGGGCCGGCCGTCCTCCCCCTGACGCCCGGCCACTCCGAGGCCGCCGTCACCGCGCTGCGTCCCACCCACGTCGACGGCGCGCCCCAGAGCGACGGCTGGGGTGTCCCCGACGACGTGGCGGTCGTGATCGCCACCAGCGGCAGCACCGGCGCGCCCAAGGGCGTGCTGCTCTCCACCACCGCGCTGCGTGCCTCCGCCGCGGCCTCCCTGCGCCGCCTGGAGGCCTCCAAGGGCGAGCGCTGGCTGTGCTGCCTGCCCGTCTCCCACGTCTCCGGCCTCCAGGTCCTGGTACGCGCCCTGCTGTCGGAGAGCGAGCCGATCATCCACGCCAGGTTCGACCCGCACGAGGTCCTTCGCTCGGGAGCCCACCACGTCTCCCTCGTCCCCACCCAGCTCCACCGGCTGGTCGAGCTGGGGGCGGACCTGTCGGTGTTCCGCACGATCCTGCTCGGCGGCGCGGCTCCCCGCCCTGGCCTGGTGGAGCAGGCCCGTGACCTCGGCGCCCGGGTCGTGACGACGTACGGGATGAGCGAGACCAGCGGCGGCTGCGTGTACGACGGCCGGCCCCTTTACAATGTAGATCTCAAGATCGGCGAGGACGGCCTGATCAGGATCGCCGGGCCTGTGCTGTTCTCGGGCTACCGCTTCAGTGAGCCGGATAATGCTCCGTTCGACGGCGACTGGTTCCGCACCTCCGACCTGGGCGAGCTGACCGGCGGGCGGCTCCGCGTGCTGGGCAGGGCCGACGATGTGATCAACACCGGCGGCGAGAAGGTCGTGGCCGACGCCGTGGCCACGGTGCTCTGCACCCACCCCGAGGTGGCCGACGCCGCCGTGATCGGCACGCCGGACCCGGAATGGGGCGAGCTGGTCACGGCCGTCGTGGTCCCCGCCAACCCCGACACACCCCCGACGCTTCCACAATTGCGGGCGTACTGCCGCGATAGGCTCCCCCCTCACGCCGCTCCCCGCGATCTTCGCCTGGTACCCCAGCTCCCGCTGCTGCCGAACGGTAAGACCGATTTGGTACGGCTTCGGGCAGGAACCTGATGAGTTGCGGCTGCGTCAAATTGGGGAGAAGGAGGGAGCCTTCATGGACCAGACCCGCAAGATGTGGGCATCCGCGGCAGTCGTCGGCGTGATTGTCGCCGGAGGCGCCTCGATCGCGGCGGCCGCCTCCGCGGGCAAGCTCGACCAGGTCGCGAAGGAGACCAGAGCCGTGGTGGAGAAGGCGTCACCGTTCCCGACGACCAGCGAGGACGACGTCGTGGTCTCCCACGACGTCAACCCCGACCCGCGCGCCGTCATCGACTACTGGACGGACCAGCGCATGCAGGACGCCCAGCCGATGCCCATGCCGGTGGTCTCGGCCGGAGAGGTCGAGGTCCGGGAATAAGACTCAGGGGGGAGGGGCGGTTCGGCCCTATGGGCGATCCGCCCCTTTTTCGTCCCCCCGGGAACAAATGACGGCGATTGGCGTTATTGATACTGGTGCGCCGTGCGGACAGACAGAGGCCGCCCCACCACAACCTGCCTGATCGCTTCGACTCCGTACGGAGGAGGTGTCCTCATGCCCAGAACCGCCGTAGCGACCCCACCTACGACTCTCGACCAGCTCATTGAACGAGGGCGAGCCCAGGGTCACCTTTCTCTGGCGGAACTGCGTGACGCGTTCACGGAGGCCGGCATCAGCCCTTCTGAAGGCCGCACGATCCTGCGCGAGCTTTCGGAGAGCGGCGTGAGCCTGGCCGCCGAGAACGAGCCGTCTCTCAGCAAGACCGCCCCCAAGAAGGCCTCCAGGAAGCCTGCGCGTGCAAAGACTACCGGCCGCAAGGCAGCCGAGGCAAAAACCGTCACCGCAGCCGCCGCCAGGGCCGTGACCCCGTCCGAGCCCAAGCCGGAGCACGAGGAGGACGTCCCCGACGACCTCGCGATGAGCGCCGAGGAAGTCGATCTCGACAACGAGCAGATCGACCTGGACGACACCCAGTCGGTCATGGGCGACTCCGTGCACACCTACCTCAAGTCCATCGGCCGGCGCACGCTGCTCACGGCGGCGCAGGAGGTGGAGCTGGCCCGGCGCATCGAGGCGGGCCTGTACGCCGAGTACAAGCTGGAGACCGACCCGGACCTGTCCCCCTCCTACCGGGAGGACCTGCTCCTCGTGGTCGAGGACGGCAAGCAGGCCAAGGACCACATGCTGGAGGCCAACCTCCGGCTCGTGGTGTCGGTCGCCAAGAAGTACACCGACCGCGGCATGTCGCTGCTGGACGTGGTCCAGGAGGGCAACCTGGGCCTGATCAGGGCCGTGGAGAAGTTCGACTACACCAAGGGCTTCAAGTTCTCCACCTATGCCATGTGGTGGATCAGGCAGGCCATCCAGCGCGGCTTCGCCGACTCGGCCCGTACGATCCGGCTGCCCGTGCACGTGCTGGAGATGCTGTCCAAGCTGTCGCGCATCGAGCGTGACATGCACCAGCGGCTGGGGCGCGAACCCACGCCCGAGGAACTGGCCATCGAGCTCGACAAGACGCCGGACCAGATCGAGGAGCTGCTGCGGACGAGCCGCCAGCCGATCTCGCTCAACGCGACGATCGGCGAGGACGGGGAGACCACCATCGGCGACCTCATCGAGGACGTGGACTCGCCGGAGGCCTCGGAGATCGTCGACCGCCAGCTGCTGGGCGACCAGCTGCGTGGCGTCCTCGACAACCTCTCGCCCCGGGAGTCGAAGATCATGGCTCTCCGCTTCGGCCTGGTGGACGGCAAGCCGCACACGCTGGACGAGATCGGCAAGCACCTGGGGCTGACCCGGGAGCGGATCCGCCAGCTGGAGAAGGAGTCCCTCTCCAAGCTCCGCCACCCGAGCAACACCCGTCCGCTGCTCGACTGGGCCAGCTGACAACCTGGGGAAGCCCCGGCACAACGAGGGAGGATGTGCCGGGGCTTCGCCCTGTCTGCTTCCAGCACACCCGCGCCGCCCGGCGTTGACCCGGCGGCCGTGCCGGACGCTCACATGCCGTCGCGTCGGGCCCGGGGCGCACGCGCCATCGGCTCCACCGAACGCACCCGCCTTTCCAGGCGCCGCGTCGGCGAGACGCGCGACGGAGGGAGCCGGCGCAACACGAACGGCGCCCGGCCTCCGACCGGCCAGCCGCCCAGACAGAGCGCCGCGGCCCATATCTACGGGCCGCAGGACGCCCACAGCAACCGGGCCCCGTGAAGGGCTCTTGTGAAACCTTGGGGTCAGTGGCTCGCGGGCACCGGCCTGGGCACGCGCGGGATCCCCCACATCCGGTTGTCCTCGCGCAGCGTGCGCAGCCGATCGACCTCCGCCGTCCACATGGACCCGTCAGGCGTCGCCTTGGCCTTGCGGCGCGCGATCCGGTTGTCGTAAGCCTTCACCCCGAACGTGGCCCGCTGCCCCGCCTCGGCGGCCCGCAGCGCGTCCGTCAGCGTCCGGTCGAACTCCCGCCCGGCCGCCAGCAGCTCGATCTCGTCGACCGCGGCGGCCCGCAGCTCGCGCAGCGTCTGCTCGGCCTGACGGGCCTTCTCGAGCAACTCGGGGTAGCTCTTGGAGATCTCCTGGTCCGCGTGGTAGCGAACCTCGGCCTCACGGCTCACCCGCGGACGGAAAAACGCCATCGACCCTGCCCCTTCAACAGCCGGTACTCATACAACCGCCAAGGGTACGCCGTCCCGCGACACGGCGGGAAATCGGCCCGGCGCAGGGCCCTTTACGAAGTAAGATGATCTCCATGCCCGCCAAGAGACCGCCCGTCCCGCTCTCCCGCGAGCGCATCATCGAGGCCGCGCTCCACATCGCCGACAGCCAGGGCCTGCGCAGGCTCACCATGCGGCGCCTGGGCGACGCCCTGCAGGTGGAGGCCATGGCCATCTACCACCACCTGCCCAGGGGCAAGGAGGCGCTGATGGACGCCCTGGCCGAGCACGTGACCACGGTCCACGTCGAGCAGCAGTCCACGTGGCAGGAGACGGCCAAGGCCTGGTGCAGGGCGGAGCGGGAGCTGCTACGCGACCATCCGGGCGTACTCGCACTAGCCCTGACGAAGCCCCCCAAAGGCGCTACAACCCTCGCCATCCGGGAGCAGACGGAGCAACTCACCGAAGGCGGTCTGCCTGAGGCCGCGGAGGCCGTACGGGCGCTGCGGGCCTTCGTCTTCGGGAGCGTGGCCGTCGAGGTGCAGCAGTCAGGCTGGGCCGATCCCGAAGTTGACGAGTGGGTCAGGCGTGACGAAAGAGCCGATGTGGATTTCGAGCGCGGGCTCGACGCTCTGCTCAAGGGATTGCAAACGTAGTGCGCGTGTCGCGCTTGGCCCGTTATCCTGCATAAGGCACGCTGTGTCGAAGGTCACACGACCGGGCAAATCACCCGTAACGGGTCCCAACGGGCTATGCCCGAGAGTGTGACAGATGTCGCACAATTACCAGAACAACTACCCGAGCCGGCTCCCGACCCTCCAAACGGGAGCGTCCCACGAGATATCGGAGGCACGCCGATGTGCCCGCACGACCCGGCCTGTCCGGACGCCGAGGCGCCTGACCGCGACAAGGCACGCACTCTCGCCTGCCACCCCGAGCAGGGGTGGAGCTTGCTCTGCAACGGCGTCGTCCTGTTCGAGGACACCGGGGAGCTTCTTCCCAGCGGCGCCGCCATCGAACCGCACCGGCCCGTCGTCGGCGCCGCGTGACCTACGCGTAGTGGACGATCCACTCCGCCACGACCTCGCCCACCCGGGCGGGGTCCTTTTTCAGATCATGGCCCTCCCCCGGCAGCACCACCAGGCGCGCGGCGTCCGCGGCGTCCGGCACGCCGAACGGGTCCCGGTCCCCGTTGACCACCAGCACGTCCACCCCGGCACCGCGTAGCTCGTCGGCCCTGGAGCGTTCCGGCTTCCCCGGCGGGTGCAGCGGAAAGGCCAGCGCCACCACCGCGGCCGCGCCGACCGCCCTGGCCGTGCGGCAGGCCACCCGCGCCCCGTTGCTCCGCCCGCCCTGCACGACAGGCAGTCCGGGCCGGCGCGTACGCAGCTCCTTCAGGACGATCTCCCAGGCCTCGTCCTGCCTGGCGGCCGAGCCCGGCGCCCGCGCCCCCGCCACTCTGAACGCCTGCGTCACCCTCGCCACGCTGACCCCCGCCTTCAGGGCGGCATCCCGTACGGCCAGCAGGTCGACGGCGTCCACTCCCCCGGACGACCCGTGGGTGAGCACCAGCAGCAGCCGCGGATCCGCGACCTCGTCCATGTGGACGAGTGCCGGCCCTCGCGGGGTCATGACCTCCATGGCAGCACCGTACCTGGGGAGGATGCCGCATTAGCTCTCAGGTCGGATGACGGCGCGCCGAACGCGATGAATGATTACTCTCATGCCAGACACGCGCCCTATCCGGGATGAGCTGCGCGCCACCCTGGAGGCCCGCCGCGATCTCGGGCCCGAGTACGAAACCGCGCTCGTCGAGTCGTTCGTGGAGCGCCTCGACGCCACCATCTCCGCCCGCGTACGGGCCGAACTTGACTACCACGGCGCCACACCGCGCAAGAAGAGCACCCCGGGCCGCGCGATGATCCCGATCGCGCTGGGCTCGATGGGCATCGGCATCCCGCTGACGGCCGTCGCGGCGGGTTACGCGGGGCTGACGGGGCTGACCATCACGTGGATCGCGATCGTGATCATCAACGTGGCCGCCGCCGGGGCGGTCATGCGCCGTAACTGATCCGTGCGGGCACTCGGCGGGGGTCACGGGAGTGCCGCCCGCAGTGCTCCGCACGTGGCCAGGCGTGTCTCCGCGCCACGCTGCGCTGGCGGCGCGGAGACACGCCTGGGGCTGCTCCAAGGCATGGCGGGAAACTCCAGACCTGGCCCCGGTTCGGGGCCGAGCAGTTCGGGGCCGAGCAGTTCGGGGCCGAGCAGTTCGGGGCC
>NZ_JBFANV010000048.1:0-82929 GCF_040674955.1 Nonomuraea sp. NPDC049695
CCGCGCCCTCGCCCGTCATCACGAGGTGGGAAAGACCGCTAAACGCGCGGCATCACTCACCGAGCACCGCGAGCAGGCAGGTTAAACGACAAGCTAAGGCATCGGCAAGACCGTGCTACCGCACCACGACGGCGGCAAAGGCCGACCCCGCGCCCAGCGCCTGCTCACCGACATGAGCGACACCCAACGCCGCCTGTTCGACCTGTTCCGACTCCAGCGCTACGCACCAAACCGCTGACCAGCACCACCACCCGGCCTGGGCCATACGCCCGATCCCTCACCAAACACGCTTCAACCAGAACTACACAAGAGTCGATCATGAAAAGGGGGAAACTCCCGCTAGAGGTCAGTCCGGGCGCAGGGCCTTGAGGGCGAGGTCGACGAGGGCGTCGGCGTACTCGGGGGTCAGCGGGCCTGAGCGGTGCAGCCAGCGCTGGAACAGGGGGGCGTACAGGAGCTCCAGGGCCAGGTCGAGGTCGGCGTCGGCGGCGATCTGGCCCGCCTGCTGCGCGCTGCGCAGCCGGGCCTTCTTCGCCTCGTCGACCGGGCCCGCCAGCTTCTCGCGGTAGTGGGCGGCCAGCTCGGGATCGTTGGCGATCTCCGTGTTGAGCGCCCTGATCGGCGCCTCGAACTGCGGATCGGCGAACTCGGCCGCCGTCGCCCGCATCACCGTCTTGAGATCGGCCTCGATGTCGCCCGTGTCGGGCAGCGCGATGCTGTCGCCGTCCTGGCTGAGCGCGAGGAAGGCGTCGAAGACCACGGCACCCTTCGACCGCCACCAGCGGTAGATCGTCTGCTTGCCCACGCCGGCGCGGGCGGCGATGGCCTCGATCGAGAGCTTGGCGTATCCCACCTCGGAGACCAGCTCGCGGGCCGCGTCGAGGATGGCCTGGCGCGAGCGCTCGCTGCGCCGGGTCGGGTCGGGCTGCTTGGACATGCGGCTCAGCATAGCAGCCATACAAGACGAGACGGTCCGTCTTGACAGTGACCGAGAGTCGTATAGAGTGCTGCAGAAGCGAGACGCCACGTCTCGTCTCGTTCTGAGGAGGCACTCATGACCCGTGTATGGTTCATCACCGGCGCGTCCCGGGGCCTGGGCAGGGCCTTCACCGAGGCGGCACTGGCCGCGGGAGAGCGGGTCGTGGCCACCGCGCGCGACGTCGAGCCGCTGGCCGACCTCTGCCAGAAATATCCCGACGCTCTCGTACGGATGCCGCTCGACGTGTCCGACCGCTCCGCCGTGCTCGAGGGCGTGGACCGGGCGGCGGCCGCGTTCGGGCGGCTCGACATCGTGGTCAACAACGCCGGCGGCCTGCTCTACGGCATGCTGGAGGAAGCCACGGAAGAGCAGATCAGGGCCCATTTCGACGTCAACTTCTTCGGCGCACTCTGGGTGGCCCAGGCCGTCGTCCCGCACCTGCGCGAGCAGGGCTCGGGGCACATCCTCCAGGTCACCTCGATGGGCTCGGGCGGCGGCGTGGCCTCGGTGGGCCTGTACGCGGCCGGCAAGTCGGCGCTCGACTCGGCCAGTCAGGCCCTGGCCATGGAGGTGGAGCCGTTCGGCATCAAGGTCACCATCCTGCAGATGGGCGGCTACAACACCGGACTGTTCACCACCGGCACCACGGCCACGCAGCCGAACCCCCTCTACGAGCCGGTGCGTGCCAAGATGGCCGAGATGTGGGGCGACGACGCGGGCCCCGACCCGAGCACCGCCGCCCCGGTCATCATGGAACTGGTCGACCTGCCGGACCCGCCCCTGCGGCTGATCGTCGGCGGCCACTCCTACGACCTGGTGCAGCAGATGGACCAGGCGCGCGCCGCCGAATACCGCGCCTGGGAGCACCTCAGCCGCAAGGCGCCGGGATAAGTAGGCCGCTGTTGTGGACTTTGGTTTCGCAACGTGCAGGGCCGTTTGGCCGAAGTCCCCTGTCACGATCAGTTTCCAGAGGTCAAGTACGGCGATCCGGGTCATGCCACGGCCAGTGGGCAGCAGATCATGCCGATGGTGGCGAACCGCGCGCCTTGCAACCACCTCGGACTGGAACCCCCTGGTAACAGGTCTGCCCAGAGTCACGCGACGATGGTCGCCAGCTCGGTGAGCGAGTTGATCCTCCAGTCGGCCGCCGCGGCGGCAGGTGAGTCGCCCCAGAGGTGGCCCCACGGGCCGCGACGGATGTGTGCTGTCCGCAGGCCTGCCGCCTTGGCGGGTGCGATGTCGTTGGCCGGGTGGTCGCCCACGTACACGATCCGGTCAGGCGTTGCCTCGGCAAGCTCAATCAGGCGGGCGAAGAATGCCTGGTCGGGCTTGGCGGCGCTCCATTCGCCTGAGGTGGCGATCGCATCTACCGGCAGGTCGAGCGCGCGCAGCAGTTCGGCGGCCCGCCGCGTCTGATTTCCGGCGATCAGGAGGCGGTGGCCGGCGGCTCGCAACGCGCCCAGTGCCGGGCGGACATCGGGATAGAGGTCTGTCTCGTCGATGCGCTCACCACGACCGGCAGCCTCACGCGCTGCGTACTCGGCGTCGAGGTCGATGCCGGGGCGGAGCAGGCGGAGGGCGTCGGCGTTGTCCCGATGTTCGGCGACGACGGCCCCGACGAGCGCGGAAAGAGTGTGGCGGGGGATGTCGAGCCAGTCCGCCCAGGAGGCCCAGTATCGGTCGTCGCGAACGATGGTTTCCCCGACATCGAAGGCGAAGGTCAGCACGGACATGAGCGCTAGGTTTAGGGGCCGACGGCCAGCTGAGGCCTGGGACACCTCCGGTATACCTGGCCTTGCGGAGCACGTGGCGGTCCGCCGTCGATACCGCTCCAGCAGCGACCCGCCGCAGAGGCGCAACCACGGGTCCTCCAGCAGCGCATGGCCATCTTGAGGACAACGGTCGGGGGCGGGCGCACAGGCTGGCGACGCTCGCCCTCATCCTGGCCGAACGCGGAGAGCTCGAACGGGCCGCCTCCACCGCTGAGCGCATGCTCGACTGCACCACGGGCATGGAATCCAACCCCTTGCTTCACGCCCTTACAGAGGTCTAGGTGATCCGGGTGAGATCGATGATCACGTAGTCGTCGCCCAGGGGATAGGCGACCAGATTGTTCGCGCTGATGCCCGGCTCCACGCTGGGGCCGCCCTTCCCGTTGGGGGTTATGCGCAGGACCAGATCCCCGGACTTGCCTGTGGCCAGGTCCAGCAGGAGCTGCCGTCGTACGCGCTGCTCCCGAGTCCACACGGTCATGAAGCGGTCGTAGGCGAGGCCCATCATGGCCGGCTGCTGGAGCTGCCGTTCGTGTGAGCCGTCGCGCAGGCGATAGAAGGGCTTGTCGTCCGCGGCAATGCCCACGCACGTCGTCACACCGCAGCGGACGTACTGGTCTCCGGGACGTACCAGCGCCTTGCTCGTCTCTCCGGTTTCGACGTTGCGGATCTCCTCGAAACTGGGCTCGTTGTCCGGTGTGTAGTTGCCCGGGGTCCCCACCCACGGCCAGCGCAGGATGTGATGGCGTTCGGCGTGGGCGACCGGGGTCACGGCGCCGCCCGTCAGCGGGAGCGTGAAGACGCCGCCTTCCATGACGGAGAAGGCCAGCCTGTCGCCGACGACCACCGTGGTGTCGGCACGGCCCTCGACCGGGGCGTCCGTGGGAATGGGCGCAGGCTCCCCGCCCGCGATGGGCACCGACCAGAACGTGGTCCGCATGTCGTCGATGGTCTGCCAGACGATACGGTCCTGGCCTGCCGTGTAGTTGGAGGCGTACACGCCCTTCGGGGTGCGGATGTCCGCGATCTTCCGATGCCCGCCCGTGGTCAGGTCGTAGGCGTAGATCGCGTCCGCCTTCTCAAAGCTCTCCCAGGTTTCGAGGAGGACGGTGTGGTCGTCGATGAAGACGCGCGGCTGGTACTTCTTGACGCCGGGCAGCTTCGCCGGGATCTTCCATACGGCCTGCGGCCACACCTGGTCGATGGGTCTGGGAGCGGTGGCGCGGGTGGTCGCGGCGGATGCCGACTGCGTGGCGACCGGGTCCAGCACCACCGGGGCGTTGTCGCCCTGCCCCCGCACCGCCCATCCGACGCCGCCCGCCACTACGACGACGGCGAGGGCCGCAGCCACGGCATGGGTACGCCCCCGGCGACGGCGCGACCGGCTGACGATCTGCGCCGGGAATCCAGCCGGCGCCTGCGGCGCACCTTCGGCCCCGCGCATGATGACCCGGTGGAGATCGTCTTCCAGATCCTTCGTCATGGGACGTTCCTCTCAGCAGATGTGGTGCGCGTCTGTGGCCTTGTCATGCGGTCGTGGCCGGCAGATGTGGGACGGGCCTTCGCGGGCGACGCGCGGCGCGCGGCCATGTCCGAACGCAGCCTCGCCAGTCCGAGCGAGGCATGGCTGCGAACGGTCCCCTGAGAGATCTTGAGCAGGTCGGCGATCTCGGCGTCGGCCAGCTGCTCGTAGAAGCGGAGCACGAGAACGGCGCGCTGCTTGCGCGGCAGCCCGGCCAAGGCGTGCCAGAGATCCTGGTCGCCGTCGGAGGGCAGCGTGTCGTGGAGCGGGACCTCCGGTAAGGCCCACGACAGGTGCTCGCGCCGCCTCAGCCGCCACCGGCTGATGTGCAGCCTGGCCATGATCACCTTGGTGTAGCGCTCCGGGTCCTCCTTGCTGCGCACCCGCGCCCATGCGCGGTGCAGCCTGATCAGGGCCTCCTGTGTCAGGTCCGCCGCGTCGTGGGGGTTGCCGCTGAGCGCGTAGCCGTAACGCATGAGCGCGTTGGCCCGCTCGGCGACGAACTCCGTGAAGCGGGAGTCGTCTTCCACTTGTCGTCTCCACCCTCTTCCTGGTCTGTCATCTCACAGACGGGGATGGGGTGCGTTTTGTTGAAGAGCCTCCGCAACTCCAAAAAGCCGCGATTCCGGCCCGGATCCGGTCGGCGTTGCAGGCGTGTGCGGACGCTGCGGGGAAGATCGGCTGAACGGTGAGCGTCGCCTCCACCATCGTCGGGGGCTCACCAGCATGCGGCCGGAGCACGCCGACGAGGTCACCCGCAGAAGGAGCCGCCCGCAGGGCGCGCAGTGAGTCAGCCACGCCATCTGCCTCAAAGGCTGACACGCCAGTCCCGAAGCAACACGGCGTCGAGACGCTGCCGCTACTCCTCCAGCAGCGCACGGTCCTTACCGGTTCGGGGGGTCGAAGGGGGGGCGGAGCCCCTGGGGCTTGGCCGGGCGGCGTGGTACGCTCCCAAGCGAGCGCTTGGTTTACATCCGAGGGGCCGCCGCATGAAGTTCTCGACCTTCCACCTTTTTCACCGCTTCGACGGGCAGAGCTTCAAGGAGGTCTACGACTACCACCTCGAGCTCATCGAGCTGGCCGAGGAGCTGGGATTCGACGGGGTACGGCTGGCCGAGCACCACTTCCGCGACTACGGCGTCGTGCCCAACCTGTTCACCATGCTCGCCCACGCCGCCGCCCGCACCTCCCGCATCAGGCTGGGCACCGGGATCGTGGTGCTGCCCCTGCACAACCCCATCCACGTGGCCGAGGAGGCGGCGCTGGTGGACGTGCTCTCGGGCGGGCGGCTGGACCTCGGCATCGGCCGGGGATACCAGAGCTTCGAGTTCGAGGGGTTCGGGATCGACCTGGCGGAGGCCCGCGACCGGTTCAACGAGGCGCTCGAGGTCATCCTCGGCCTCTGGACGCAGGAGTCGTACCAGCACGAGGGGAAGTTCTACAAGACCGGCACGGACGTCTCGCTCGTGCCCAGGCCGCTGCAGACCCCGCACCCGCCGCTGCACGTGGCCGCAGTCTCCCCCGAGACCGTCACCATGTACGCCGAGCGCGGTCTGCCCATCCTGGCCGACCCCGCCGCCCCGTTCCGCAAGGTCGTCAAGGCGGCCGAGGCCTGGCGGGAGACGGCCGCGCAGGCCGGGCACCCGACGGGGGCCGACCTGGTGGTGGCGCGCACCGTGTACGTGGCCCCGACGCTGGAGCAGGCGCGCGAGGACCTGGCGAGGTTCGAGGCGTCGTTCGACCGGTCGCGCATCTTCAACGAGAAGAGCGCCCCCATCGACCCCAAGACCGGCAAGGCGGCGCAGGGCTTCGAGTACTACCAGGACCGCTATCTCAAGGGCGGCTCGGTGTCGGCCGACTTCCGGTGGGAGCAGCTGGAGGTCATCGGGGACCCGGACCGCGTCGTCGAGCAGATCACGCTGCTCAAGGACGCCGGCTTCACGAACCTCCTGTGCGACTTCGGCAGCACCCGGCCGATGCCGCTGGAGGACATGAAGCGGGTCATGCGCTTCTTCGCGACCGAAGTCATGCCGGCCTTTGGAGGCTGAAGATGATCCACAGCCTGTCCCTGTCCGACGTCCTCGCCGAGCACGCCCGTAGCCGCCCCCAGGTCACGGCGGTCGTGGACGGCGACGTGCGGCGCACGTACCCGGAGCTGGACGCCCGGGTGACCCGGCTGGCCTCCGCGCTGGCCGGCCGAGGGGTCTGCGCGGGTGACCGGGTGCTGTGGCTCGGGCAGAACTCGCACGCGGTGCTGGAGCTGCTGCTGGCCTGCTCCCGGCTGGGCGCGATCCTCTGTCCGGCCAACTGGCGGCAGGCGGAGGACGAGCTGCGGTTCGTGCTGGCCGACCTGACTCCCAAGGTCGTCGTCTGGGAGCACTCGGACGCCACCGCGGCCGTGTCCGAGAGCACGTGGGTGCGGGCCGGGGACGAGTACGAGGAGCTGGTGGCGAGCGGTTCTGTCCAGGACTTCCCGCAGACACCCGACACCGAGCCGGCGCTGGCCCTCTACACGGCCGCCTTCGAGGGGCGGCCCGGCGCCGCCCTGCTCAGCAGCGCCGCGCTGATCGCCCACAGCGCCTCGCTCCTCATCGTACGCCAGATGGAGCCCGGCTTCACGTTCCTCAACAACGGGCCGCTCTTCCACGTGGGCACGATGATGTTCTGCCTGGCCACGTTCCAGATCGGCGGCACGAACGTGTTCACGCCCGCCTTCGACGCCGAGGAGGTCTGCCGCCTGATCGACGCGGAGCGGGTGACGCAGGCGTTCCTGTTCGGGCAGATGATCGACGCGGTGGCGGCAGCGAACGCGGGTGGCAAGTACGACCTGTCGTCACTGAGGTTCGTCTCCCACTCGGCCGAGTGGGACGCCATGATCACGGTGGACGACTCTCCCTGGTGCCGGTCCAAGATGGGCGGGTACGGGCAGACCGAGGTGGGGGGCATGCTCACGTTCCTGGGGCTGGCCGAGGGTGGCGCCGGGTTCGCGGGCCGGCCCTCTCCGCTGGTCCAGGTACGGATCCTGGATCCGGACGGCACCGAGCTCCCGCCCGGGGAGGTGGGCGAGATCTGCGCCCGCGGCAAGACCCTCTTTTCCGGATATTTCGCCCGGCCCGACTTAAATGCGGTTAAGTCGGTGTACGGCTGGCACCACACCGGCGACCTCGGCCGCCGCGAACCCGACGGCACCATCACCTTCATCGGCCCCAAGCTTCGCATGATCAAGTCCGGCGCCGAGAACGTCTACCCCGCCGAGGTCGAACGCGCGCTCAAGTCCCATCCGGCCGTGGCCGACGCCGCCGTGATCGGCGTGCCGGACCCGACCTGGCACCAGGCGGTCAAGGCCGTGGTGGCGCTCAAGCCGGACGCCACCGCCACGCAGGACGAGCTGGTCGAGCACGTCAAGACGCAGGTGGCGTCGTACAAGAAGCCCAGGCAGGTGGCGTTCGTGGACGCGATACCCAAGCGCGGCTTCACCCCCGACTACGACGCCCTGGACGCCGCCCACGGCGGAGGGAACTACCCCGGCGCATAGCAGCCCGGCGCACCAAGGGCGGCCATGGCACGTGAGCGCGTGCCATGGCCGCCTCTTTTCATGCCGGCGTCGTACATGTGACGGGTCCTGTCCGGAGGCTGGTGCACGGTGCAGCCGGGAGATGTCTCGGGTGCGCCCGGACCCGATCGGCGCAGTGTGCGCGGCCGACGGCCATCCCCGGGCGGTCAGGCCGACCCGTGGGAGGTCGTCAAGGGGTCCGGCGAGCAGGCAGACTTCTGACCGGGAAGACGTTCTAGTGGAGGACTTGAAGTGGACGACGTGACTGTCCCCCGCCGCAGCACCATGGCGGACATCGCCGCCAAGGCGGGGGTCTCGCCTTCGACGGTGTCGAAGGTGCTTCACGGCCGGTCGGATGTCTCTCCGCAAACCCGCGGCCGCATCCAGCGGCTGCTCGGCCAGCACGGCTACACGCTGCCGGGCCACGGCGAACATCCCGGCGGCCTGATCGAGTTCGTCATCAACGAGCTGGACAATCCCTGGGCCGTGGAGCTGATCCGCGGCGCCGAGGAGGCCGCGCAGGCCGAGGGCATGGGCCTCGTCGTGTCGGCCGTGCACCGGCGGAGCAAACTGGCCCGGCACTGGCTGGAAGCGCTCGGCAACCGGGGCTCGCTCGGCGCGATCCTGGTCGTCTCCGAGCTCTCCGCCGAGCAGGAGCGCGAGCTGGGACGGATGGGCATCCCGTTCGTCGTGGTGCAGCCGTCGGAGAACGAGAACCCGGACACCCCGGCGGTCGGCTCGACAAGCTGGCAGGGCGGGTTCTCGGCCACGCGGCACCTGATCGAGCTGGGCCACCGCAGGATCGCGATGATCACGGGTCCGGCGGGGCGGCTGACCTCACGGGTGCGGCTGGACGGCTACCGCGCGGCGCTCGACCAGGCCGGGATAGAACCCGACCCCACGCTGATCCGCCACGGCGACTACACCCACGAGCCCGCCTACCACCTCTCTCTGGAGCTGCTGAGGCTGCCGGACCGGCCCACGGCCGTGTTCGCGGGCAACGACCTGCAGGCCCTGGGCACGTACCGGGCGGCCAAGGAGTGCGGTCTGCGGGTGCCGGAGGACGTCAGCGTGGTGGGCTTCGACGACCTGCCGTTCGCCCAGTTGGTCGCCCCGCCGCTGACCACCGTGCGCCAGCCGCTGGCGGACATGGCCGGCATGGCCGTCAGACTCCTCGTCCAGCTCATCAACGGCGAGCAGCCGGAGACGCCGCGCGTCGAGCTGGCCACCCGGCTGATCGTGCGCGAGAGCACCGCCCCGGCCGCTACGGCCTGATCCGCTCCAGCGTGCGGTCCTGGCAGCCGGAGGAGGCGTTCACCGGATTGCAGCGGGCCGTGGCGCCGCCGGGCAGCTCGGCCACGTAGTCGCTGCCGTGCCTGGCGGACAGGCCGATCACGGGGAAGTCCGTGCTGACCATCTGCGCGCCGCTGCCCAGCGCCGCCTTCAGCCGGCTGGTGTCGCCCGACCTGGCCTCGGTGAACGGCACGTCGGTGCGGGTGCGCACGTAGTACCCCTTCCGTACGAGGTCCTGGATCTGCGCGGTGTTGGCGCCCTGCGGCTCGTTCCAGCCGACGAAGGCGGCCTCGGCGCGGCCGGGGCGGGAGTTCGTGAACAGCACCCGTCCCTCCAGGCTGGGGTGGCCCGTGAGGTAGGGCTGCTGGATGGCCTCGGCCTGGTTGTCCATGAAGAACATGACCTTGCCCCGCGAGGACGACAGCTCCGGCCAGCCGTGCTGGAGCACGGACTGCTCAAGGGTGAGGCCCGGCCTGCGGACGTCGTCGGGCGTGATGAGGCGCTCGTCAGGGAAGACCGAGCGGATCTCGGCGTCCAGGGCGTCCATGAGCGCCGCGTCCCACGCCGGGCTCTTGGCGCCGCCCATCGCCTCCTTGGCCGGGTCGGTGCTCTTGAGCTCGGTGAGGATCGTCAGTGGCACGTGCCCGGGGTGCGCGTCGGACCATTCGCGCACCTGGCGCAGGCAGGTGACAAGGGCCGAGCACGTGGTGCCGTAGTCGTGGTCGGCCCAGTGCAGCACCTTGAAGCCGGGCTTGGCGAGCGCGGGGTCGTCGATCGGCGGCAGCCCGGCCGCCCGCCTGACCAGCGGGCCGGCGTACAGGCCGCCCTTGGGGTCGGGGAAGACGTCCAGCTCGATGCCGCGCACGTGCTGGGCGGCGAACTGGTTCGGCAGGGCGGTGTGCGAGAACTGCAGGTTCCACCAGTTGGCGTCGGTCCTGCGCTGCACGTACTTCTCGGCGTCGGTCAGCTCGCGGTGGTAGCTGTTGTGGGTGGCCATGGTCTGGATCTGGTTGATCCGCAGCGTGCCGCGTCCCGCCGTGGTGGCGTCGGCGGCTGGTACGGCCGCGAGCGCGGTCAAGGCGGTGGCGGCGACGAAGGTGACGAGGGCGGGGCGGCGCATGGGTCTCCTAGCACGGGGGCTTACCGGGACAGACCATTGAGCTCGGGAGTTAACGGCTGATCACGAAATATCCAAATGCGCCGGAAAATATGCGGAAGCGTCCGGGTCAGAGGATCGCCAGCGGGGTGACCGGGCTCCCGGTCCCGCCCTCGATCCTGAGCGGCGCCACCACGAACACGAACTCCGTACGGCCCGCCGCCCCCAGCTCCTCCAGCCAGAGCATCTCGACGAGGTGCACGCCGTGCCGGTGGAGCAGGATGAGGTGCAGGTCGTCGGCGAGGTCCTCGTCGGCGAGCCCCCGGGCGTTGAGGCCGCCGATGGCGGCGTTGTCCGAGGCCACCACCGACACGTCGCGCGCCGCCAGCCAGCGGCCCGCGTCGGCGGACAGCCCCGGCTGGCCCGCCCAGTACTCCTCGCGCGAGCGCCGCCACACCACGGGCCATCCGGTACGGATCACCGCGGCGTCCCCGGGTCGCGGCGTGGCGATCTCCGCCAGCAGCTCGGCCGGGATCCTGAAGTCCGCGGGCAGGTGGTCGAGCCCCAGGTGGTGGGCCACGTCGAACAGCACGCCCCGCGCGACCACGCCGCCCACCTGCTCGATGCCGCACCGGGTCGCGCCGTAGGAACGGACCCTGGCCGCCGGGTGGCCGTTGTAGAGCTCGCCGCCCGACCACATGTGGCACAGCGCGTCCATGTGGGTCGTGGTGCCGTGGTGGCTGACGACCAGGGCGTCGTCGGCCACGTACAGGCCCTCGCCGATCGGGCGCGCACCGGCGGCGTAGTCGCCGCCGTCCACGGACATGAAGTGCTGCGGCAGCGGGCGGCCGGGCAGGTGCGGGACGGTCGTGGGCGCGGGCGAGGAGGTGGCGCCCCTGATCGGCATGGCCAGGCTGAGCACCTCGCCCGTGGTGGCGCTGCGCAGGGCGTCGAGCACCACGGCCGGGGTGAGCAGATTGAGGGTGCCACGCTGATCGTCTGGGCCGAAACGTCCCCAGTTGTTAGGCTCGTGAACCAAGTAAGCGCTTCCTTTCTCATGCGGAGGTCTGATGCACTGCGATCCGCGGTTCTCCCGCGTCCGCGAGGTGTTCGAACGGCATCTCGCCGACGGCGCGGAGCTGGGCGCCGCCTTCGCGGTCTACCTGGACGGCGAGCTGGTCGTGGACCTGTGGGGCGGCGTGGCGGACCGGCACACGGGGCGGCCGTGGGAGGGCGACACGCCCGCTTTCGCCTACTCCTGCACGAAGGCGATCACCGCCACCGTGCTGCTGCAGCTCGCCGAGCGGGGGCTGGTGGACGTCTCCGGCGCGGTCGCCGACGTGTGGCCGGAGTTCGCGGCCAAGGGCAAGGGGACGATCACCGTCGAGCACCTGCTCACTCACCAGTCCGGGCTGCCGGTGGTGGAGGAGCCGGTGCCGGTGGCGGAGTTCGGGGACCTGGCGGCCATCGCGGCGCGGCTCGCCGATCAGGCGCCTCTGTGGGAGCCGGGGTCGGCGCACGGCTATCACGCGCTGTCGTACGGGTTCCTGGTGGGAGAGGTGATCAGGCGGATCACCGGCAAGTCCGTCGGCGAGCTGGTCGCCGCGGAGATCGCCGAGCCGCTGGGGCTGGAGCTCTGGGTGGGGGCGCCCGACACGGTGATCGCGCGTACGGCCCGGCTCAAAGCAGGCGACCGCCCCCGCGCGGCGGTCACCGAGGCCACCGGCGGGGTGCCGGACGTGCTGGCCGAGATGGCGAAGGCGGCGCTCGATCCGCAGAGCCTCATGAACCGCTCGCTGGCCAACCCCGGCATGCACCTCCTCAAGGGCGGCGCGAACCACCCGGACATCCTGCGGGCGGGCTGGCCCGCGGCCGGGGTCGTGACCACGGCGAGGGGGCTGGCCGGGTTCTACCGTTCGCTGATCGCGGGGGACCTCCTGCGCCCCGAGACGCTGCGCGACGCCGTACGCCCCCGTGTGGACGGCCCCGACCGGGTCCTGCTCCTGGAAACCTCGTTCGGACTCGGTTACATGCTGCCGTCCATGACGTTCCTGATGCCGTCCCAGACCGCGTTCGGCCACTCGGGGCTGGGCGGCTCGCTCGGCATGGGCGACCCGGGGCGCGGCCTGGCCATCGGCTACGTCATGAACAAGATGGCCAACGCCGTCTCCGGCAACCTGCGCGGCCTCCGCCTGGTGCAGGCCGTCTACGACTCGCTCTGACCGCATGACGGCTCAGTGCATGGTCACGCCGCCGCTCACCGACAGCGTCTGCCCGGTGATGTAGGCCGCGCGATCCGTGCACAGGTAGCCGACCAGGCCCGCCACGTCGGCGGGGGTCCCGAGGCGGCGCAGCGGGATGCCCCGCGCGATCTTGTCCACCAGCCCCGGCTCGGCCGCGGACACCCGCTGGAGCATCGGCGTGTCCGTGGGGCCGGGGCAGACCACGTTCGAGGTGACTCCCGCCCTGGCCGCCTCCCTGGCGAGCGTCTTGGCCAGGCCGAACAGCCCCGCCTTGGTCGCCGCGTACGCTCCCTCGCCGCCCGAGCCCGCCCGCGCGCCGTCGGAGGAGACGAACACCAGCCGCCCCCAGCCCCTGGCCGTCATGCCGGGCAGGAGCAGCTTGGTGAGCAGCATCGGCCCGCGCAGGTTGACCTGCCACATGAGGTCCCAGCCCGCGGGGTCGCTCTCGGTGAACGGCTCCACGATGGACACCCCGGCGTTGTGCACCAGGATGTCCACCCGGCCCACCGCTGCGGCGAACTCCTCGACGGACGCGGGTGAGGCCAGGTCCACCACCGCCGCCCGCCCGGCGGGCAGGCCCGCGGCCACCGGTCCCGCGTCCCGCACGTCGGCGACCACGACCTCCGCCCCCAGTGCGGACAGGTCCGCGGCGATGGCCGCGCCGATCGCGCCCGCTCCCCCGGTCACCACCGCCACGCGCCCGTCCAGGCGCAGTCCGTCCATCATTTCCAGCTCTCGACGAGGTCGGCGGCGGTGGCGCGGGTGGCGAGGAGGCTGATCGTGTGTTTCAGTACGGCCCGCGCGTACTCCTCGGGGATGCCCGCCACCGCGTCCGTGACCACGGTGACCCGGTATCCGAGGTTGACCGCCTCCAGCGCCAGGCCCGGGATGCCCAGGTTGAGCGACACGCCCGTCGCGACCACGGCGGTCACGCCCAGGGAGCGCAGCGTCATGTCGAGCGAGGTGCCGGTGAACGGCGAGAAACCGTGGTAGCGGCGGCTCTCCAGATCGCCGCCGTCCCACAGCTCGGGGATGACCTCCGCGGCGGCCGTTCCCTCCAGCATGTGGTCCGGGTCCTTGAGCAGGGAGACGATGAACGGACAGTTGCCGGCGTGGGAGCCGGACCTGTCAGGGCGGAAGGCGGCCGTGCAGTGGATCACCGGGAGCCCGGCCGACCTGGCCGTGTGGAGGAGGCGGGCGGTGTTGGCCACGACGTCGTGCCGGTCGCAGGCAGCCACCAGGTCCGGAAATTTCGTGAGATCGCCGACGACGCCCCGCTGCATCTCCATCACCAGCACGGCCACGCGCTCCACAGGCGACCTCCGTCGATTTAGCCGAGCGCTTGCTTGGGACGACTCAGCATATCACCCATGAAAAATCTTCGGTCGTGACAACCCCAACCCCAGGTGAGACCGTCGAACTGAGGACGGCTGCTTATGGGGGTTCGACTTGGTCCCTGGTTACCGTGAAGTACGTCAGCTCGGCGCCGGTCGCACCGGCCGCGTGTTCCTCGCCACCTACCAGCAGACGGGCGCGTACGTGGCGATCAAGTATCTGAACGCCACCTTGCGCAGGGACACCGAGTTCATGGACCGCTTCCGGTCGGACACCCACGAACTGGTCGAGATCGACGATCCGAACGTGGTCCGGATCTACGAGTACGTCGAGACCCCCACCAGGGCCGCCGTCGTCATGGAGCTGGTGGACGGCGTGTCGCTGCGCACGCTGCTGACCGAGCACCGCGGGATCAGCCCGGAGGCGGCCCTCACCGTGCTGAAGAGCACGCTGCAGGCCCTGGCCGCCGCGCACGAGCGGGGCGTGCCGCACCGCGACGTCAAGCCGGAGAACATCCTGGTCCAGGCGGACGGCACCAGCAAGCTGGCCGACTTCGGCGTCGTCGTGCACGCGGAGGAGCCGGGCGTGCCCGCGGGCAGCCCCGAGTACATGTCGCCCGAGCTGTGGACGCAGGGCCGGGCGGGGCCGCCCGCGGACCTGTACGCGGCGGCGTGCGTGCTCTTCGAGGCGGTCAGGGGGCGGCCTCCCTATCGGGCGGTCAAGGAGGGTCCGTCCGGCGGCGACGAAGGGGCGCTGGACGTTCCCGCCGTGCGGGACAAGCACCTGGTGGAGCCAATCCCGCTCGAGTTGACCCCCGACGCGCTGCGCGACCTGCTCAAACGCGGGATGGCCAAGGACCCGGCGGCCAGGTACGCCTCGGCCAGGCAGTTCGCGGCCGAGGTCGAGGAGGACGCGGTCGCCGGCTACGGGCCGGAGTGGGAGAAGCGGGGGCGGCGGCACCTGGGCGAGCTGGCCACGCTGATGGCGCTCCGGTTCCCGCTGGCCAGGACCGACGGGGCCACGGGCATCCCCCTGAGGGACCGGGTGCCGCGGATGCCCCGGCTGCCGCCGCACTTATGGGTGGCGGGGGCGACGGTGGTCGCGGTGGCGGTCTCGCTCATGGTGTCGGGCGGGCGGCTGCCTCCCGGTCCCGGCACGATCCTGATGCCGCCGCCCAGGACGACGCCGAGCGAGAGGGAGCCGACGCCCGTCGACGCGGCCACGCCCACCCGGACCCGGACGTCCGCCGTCCCCCGCCGCACCTCCCCTTCCCCCACTCGCGTGCCGGCCAGCCCCGCGCCGCCGCCTCCTCCTCCCACGACTCGCCAGGAGGGGACCTCCGTGCCGCGTCCCGCCGCCGTCCAGGCCGCCGGCATCGTCGGGTGGAGCGGCACGGCGGGGACGATCAAGGTCTCGGCGGACGGCACGGGGCCCGTGCGGCTGCGGATCTCGTACACCCGGCGGGACGGGGAGGGCGGGGTCGCCAGGACGGTACGGAAGGAGAGCCGCACCTTGCGGGGCAGCACGTCGTACACCAGCAACGTGGCGCACGACCCCGGGAGTGTTTCCTGCGGCGAGCGGGCGTACTTCGGGATCGTCGTCATGACGGAGCCCGCCGCGGGGAACGGGCCGCAGGTGAGCGAGGTCGCGGTGGACGGCCCCGCCTGCCCCGCGCCCACCCGTTCCGCAACGCCGGTACCGAGCCAGGAACAGAGCACGCCGACCCTCGCCACGCCCACGCCGTCGGGCACGGAGCAACCGCTCGCCCGCTCGTCGGACGAGCCCACCGCTCCTGCCTCGCCGTTGGCCGGGCCTGCCTCGACCCCTTCGGGCGAGCCGTCACCATAGGCCCGCGGCCGGGCCTTGTGAGGCAACCAAGCGTGCGCTAGCTTGGCAAGCGATGAGCGGTGACACCTCTGCGTACTGGGCCGCCTGCGCGCGCGGCGAGCTGGTCGTCCAGCGCTGTACGTCGTGCGGCCGCCGCGTCCACCTCCCCGAGGCCGACTGTCCCTGGTGCGGCGCGGGCGAGCTCGTGTTCGAGCCGGTCGCGGGCCAGGGTGTCGTGCACACGTTCACCGTCGTGCACCGCTCGTTCGCCCCTGACTACCGGGGCCGGGAGCCGTACGTGATGGCCTGGGTGGACCTGCCGGAGGGCGTGCGGGCGTTCGGGCACGTGGTGGGGTGCGCCCCGGACGACGTACGCGTCGGCATGCCGGTACGCGTGACGTTCATCGACGAACTCCCCCATTGGAGGCCCGCGTGAAGCTCGGCAACGTGCTGATCCCTGTCGCAGACCTGGACGAGGCGATCGCCTTCTACGGCCTGCCGGTGAAGTTCAGGGACGGCGACAGGTTCGCGGCGCTGGACGGCGGCGGGGTCACCGTGGCGCTGGCCGGGCCAGCCGAGCAGGTCACCGCCTCGGTCGCGCCGTCGTACAAGGTGGACGATCTGGACAAGGCCGTGCGGGAGCTGGCGGCGCGCGGCGGCGAGGTGGTGCGGGAGCCCGAGAAGGGGCCGCATGAGACGCGGGCCGTGCTGCGCGATCCCTCAGGAAACGTCTTCGTGCTCTATCAGCCCCTCTGACTGGAGGCAGCCCCCATGGCGCGATCACCATACGGGAACTACGGCCACGCGATACTGACCGCCGCGGCGCTGCGCACGCCCGACCGGGTCGCGCTCACGTACTGCGGCGAGCAGAGCTTCACCTACGACGAGCTCAACAGGAATGTCAACCGCCGCGCCCACGCCCTCCTCGCCAAGGGGATCACGCCGGGCCGGCGGGTGGCGGCGCTGCTCAACGAGACGTTACGGGTGGCCGAGGTCTACCTGGCACAGGCCAAGATCGGGGCGGTGACGGCGGCGCTGAACCCGTACTGGCCGGTGGAGACGCTGCGCGACGTGGTGGCGGCCTCGGGGTGCACGGCGTTCGTGTACGACGCGACGGTCGAGGGCGTGGTCGGGCAGATCAAGGACTCGCTCCCGGCCGTGACCACGTGGATCGACGTGCGCGACCTCGAAGGCGGCTCCGACGAGGAGCCGCCGATCAGCGGCCGGTACGACGACCCGCTGGCGCTCTACTACACCTCCGGCACGACGGGGCTGCCGAAGGCGGTCGTGCACACGCACGCGTCGTCCCTGGCCACGGCCCAGATCTGGCTGGACGTGCCGCGCGGGCCCGACTCGGTGTTCGGGACGGGCGCGATCATCTGGGGCATCGGCTTCCCGGCCATCGTCGGGCCCGCCCTGTACGCCGGGATGCGCCTGGTGCTGGAGCAGGACTGGGGCCCGGCGAACTTCCTGCGCGTCGTCCCCCGCGAGCGGGTCACGCATCTGTCGCAGATCCCTTCGTTCTACTCCGCGCTGCTCGCGTCGCCCGACCACGAGGACGTGGACCTGTCGTCCATCCAGGTGATCATGCTCGGCGGCGAGCCGCTGACCAGGACCATGCTGGACCGGATCAAGGCCAGGCTCCCCCAGGCGGGCGTGTACTCGTACTACGGCCAGACCGAGGCCCCGTACACGTGCATGGGCCGCGTGGACGACGGCTCGACCCCGCTCGGTTCCTCGGGTCGCGCCCGCACCGGGAACGCGGTCCAGATCACCGGCCCGAACGGCAGCCACGTGATCGACGAGGTCGGCGAGATCAACCTGGCCGGGCCGCACCGGATGACCGGCTACGACGGCCTGCCGGAGCGGACGGCGGAGGTGCTGCGCGGCGAGTGGTACGTCGGCGGCGACCTCGGCACGCTCTCCGCCGACGGCGTGCTGCGCGTGCTGGGCAGGCGGGAGGACTCGATACTCAAGGGCGGCGTCTGGACCCAGCCGGCCGTGATCGAGGAGGCGGCCTCGGCGCTGGACGGGGTGGCCGAGGCGGGCGCGGTCGGCGTGCCGGAGGGGGCCTCAGAACAGCGGATCCTGCTGGCGGTCGTGCCGCGCGCCGGGCACCCGCTGGAGGCGTCCAAGCTGGCGCTCGCCCTGGCCGACGCGCTGCCCGAGCACCAGCGGCCCGACCACATCGTGGTGGCCGAGGAGCTGCCGCACTCGCAGGACGCCTCCGGCGGGCCGGGCAAGCTGCTGCGCGGGAAGATCCGCGAGCTGCTCGGGTGAGCGCGCACGAGGCTGGTCGGGCGAGCGCGTACGAGCACGAGGTCAAGGCGCTGCTCAGCGAGGCCGGGGTCTCGGTGCCGCGCGGGGTGGTGGTGCGCGACCTCGACTTCTCCGCGGCCGCGGAGCTGGCCGAGCCGCTGGTGCTGAAGGCGTTCGGGCCGGGGCTGGTGCACAAGTCGGACGTCGGCGCCGTCGTGCTCGGGCTCTCCAGGGACGAGCTCGAGGCGGCCGCCGCCGGCATGCGGGCCAGGCTCGAGGTCGCGGGGTTCCTCGTCGAGGAGCAGGCCGAGGCGGGAGTGGAGCTGATCGTGGGCCTGGTCCGGGACCCGGGCTTCGGTCCGGTGCTGCTGGCCGGGCTGGGCGGGGTCTGGACGGAGGCGCTGCGCGACACGGCGCTGCGGCTCTGCCCGATCTCGGAGGAGGACGCGCGGCGCATGCTGGCGTCGCTGCGCGGCTCCTCCGTCCTGTACGGGCACCGCGGCGGCCCGCCGGTGGACGTGGACGCGGTGGTCAAGCTGCTCATGACGGTCGGCGGCCCTGGCGGGCTGTGGGAGCGGCTGGAACTGGGCGAGTTCGAGCTGAACCCGGTCATCGCGGGCCCTTCGGGGGTGATCGCGGTCGATGCCCGCCATCTGCCCTCCCCGGGGCCTGCCAGGTCCGGGGCACCCGGCGCCGTGACGAACTTCCTGCCGCTCTTCGAGCCCCGGGCGGTGGCCGTCGTCGGCGCCTCCACGACCCGGCCGAACTTCGGGAACATGTTCCTCGGCTTCTACCGGGCCGCGGGCGTCCCGCTGGTGGCCGTGCACCCGTCGGCATCCGAGGTCGCGGGGGTGCCGGCCGTGCCGTCTCTCGCCGAGGCGGACGTGGACTACGCCCTCGTGGCCGTGCCCGCCGAGCGGTGCGCCGAGGTGGTGCGGCAGGCGTACGGGGTGCCGTTCGTGCAGGTGATGAGCGGCGGGTTCGGCGAGGCGGGGCAGCCGGAGCTGGAGGCGGAGCTGGTCGAGGCGGCGCGGGCGGCGGGGACGCGGCTGCTCGGGCCCAACTGCATGGGCGTGTACTGCCCGCGGGGACGGCAGACGTTCGTGGGAGGCGGTCTCGGGCCCGCCGGGTCCGTGGCGCTGATCTCGCAGAGCGGCGGGCTCGCGGGCGAGGTGATCAAGGTCGGGGAGCGGCGCGGGCTGGCGTTCAGCCGGGTCGCCACCGTCGGGAACTCGGCCGACGTGACCCCCGCCGAGCTGCTGCGCTGGCTGGCCCGCGACACGCAGACGCGCGCCGTCGGGCTGTACCTGGAGGACCCGCGTGACGGGCGCGAGCTGTTCGAGGCGCTGCGCTCCGCGCAGATGCCGGTGGTGCTGCTGGTCGGCGGGCGCACCGGGCAGGGACAGGAGGCGGCCGCCTCGCACACCGGCGGCATGGTGAGCGACCGGCAGGTCTGGGAGGCCGTGGCAGAACAGGCCGGAGCGGTGCTGGTGTCCAGTCAGGACGACCTCATCGGGGTGCTGGCGTACTTCCAGGCGCACGGCTCGCGCGACTCCGGCGCCGACGGGGTGCTGGTGGTGGGGCCGAGCGGGGGCGCGAGCGTGCTGGCGGCGGACGCGTTCGACCTGGCCGGGGTCCGGCTCGATCCGCTGCCCGGCGACGCCCCGGTCGCGCTGCGCGGGCTCGGCGTAGTGGCCTCGGGCAATCCGCTCGAGGTGCCGGTGGGGCCTTTGGGGCGGGCCGCCCTGGTGCCCGACGTGATCGCGGCCCTGCTGCGGCACCGGGCGTACCGCGACGTGGTCCTGCACGTCAACGTCCAGGCGTTCTTCACGTACGGGGACGCGGTCGAGCCCTTGTACGCGTACGCACGGGCCGTGGCAGCGGCGCAGGAGGCGCTGCCCAGCACCCGGATCACCCTCGTCACCAGGAACGGCGAGTGCGCGCCCGCGGGCGTCGAGGACGAAGTGAGTCGGATCGCGGCGGAGGCGGGGATCCCCGTCTACCGCTCCATGGAGGCGGCCGCGGTGGCCGTCGCGGCGGGAGGAATTTATGGGGCTGCTTGATGGAAAAGTCGCGTTGATCACCGGCGGGGCTCGCGGCATGGGCGCGGCGCACGTGCGGCTGTTCCTGGCGGAAGGGGCGCGGGTGGTCTTCGGTGACGTGCTGGATGAGGAGGGCAAGGCGCTGGCCGATGAGACGGGGGCCACGTACGTCCATCACGATGTGACTCTCGCCGAGGACTGGTCGCGGGCGGTGGCGACGGCCACGGAGCTGCACGGTCAGCTGGACGTGCTGGTCAACAACGCCGGGATCCTGAAATTCCGCCGCATCGCCGACATGTCGCCCGACGACTTCGATCGCGTGATATCCGTGAATCTCAAGGGCACCTGGCTGGGGATCAAGTCGGTGATCAGTCCCATGAAGGCGGCCGGGCGCGGCGCCATCGTGAACATCTCCTCGATCGAGGGCTACGTCGGGGCCGAGGGGCTGTCGGCGTACTCGGCCTCCAAGTTCGGCGTGCGCGGCCTCACCAAGTCGGCCGCCCGCGAGCTCGCCCGTTTCAAGATCCGGGTCAACTCGGTGCATCCGGGCGCGATCAACACCTCCATGGCGATGGACCCGGACCTGATGAGCGAGGTCGACGCCGACGCGTTCCTGAAGTCCATGGTCATCAAGCGCTTCGCCAAGCCGGTGGAGGTGTCGCACGTGGTGGCGTTCCTGGCCTCGGACCGGGCCAGCTACTGCACGGGGAGCGAGTTCACGGTGGACGGCGGCCTCCTGACCGGCGCCGGCTACTGATCACCCCACAGCGGCGCGGAGGGCGCATGGGCCGTCACCTGGGCATGAGCTAGATCTTTTTGGATTAAACCTCCGAAGCTTGGACATTTCTGGCAATATCTTTGACCAGCGGTTATCTAGCCTAGGAAGGCTTGAACCTCTCTTGGCTCGTGCTTGACCTGCCTTGCCCGCAAGGTAGCCTCGCTCATCACGGAAGACGACAAGCCTCCGGTTTTGTCACACTGGCCCCTGGGTACCCCCTTTACCCGGATTCATGTTGACAAACCCGGTCTTGCCCGGAAGGTTCCCCACTACTTCCATGACGCCAGAGATTCAGAAGTTCATCGAGCTGCTCGAGAGCCAGATCGGCTACTCCGAGAAGGCCGATGATTACACCAAGTTCGGCGACTGGTACGGCAAACACGTAGAGTTCGACGCCGACTACAGTTCCGCCCCGTGGTGCGACATGTACCTGTCGTGGGCGGCGCACAAGCTTGGATACCAGGACTGGATCGGGCAGTTCGCGTGGACGGTCTCGCACGCGAAGTGGTTCAAGAAGCAGGGAGCGTGGGGCCACAAGCCCAAGCCCGGTGCCATCGTCTTCTACGACTGGAGCGGGTCGAACGACATCGACAAGATCGACCACGTCGGCATCGTGACCCGGGTCGAGGGCGACACGATCCACACCATCGAGGGGAACATCGACGGGGGCGTCGCCAAGCGCAAGGAACGCGACACGAGCAAGGTCGTCGGCTACGGCTACCCCGACCGCGTCAAGTCCCGCCTGGACGAGGAGGCCGCCCAGCAGGCGCGGGAGGCCCAGAAGAAGGCCGAGGAGCAGACCGCGCTCAAGTCCGGGCCGGGCACCGACGTTGGCACGCTCCAGCTGCCCGGGAACGAGTCGCTCACCTCTTTGATCCCCCAGAACCAGATCATCACTCAGAACCCGGTCGAGGAGGAGCCCGCCAAGGCCCCTGTCACCGGCAGCTCACCGGCGAAGAAGTCCCCCCAGACCGCCCCCACCCCCGCACCCAAGGTCACCACCGGCACCGCCACCGACGGCAAGGCCGCCGAGACCTTGAAGCAGCAGCCCAAGAAGGCCAAGCACGCCAAACCGGCCACGGCCGACACCACGGCGGCGACTGCCAAGCCCCTCCCCACGCACACCGACGCCTCGGCCACCGGCCCGCTGCCCAGCATCTCCTCTCCGACGCTCGTCGGCACGACCCTGGTGGCCGCGCTGGCGCTGCTCGCCGTGGCCAAGACCCGCCGCCTCCGTATGGCCCCGGTCGCCGCAGGAAGCACGGCGCCCCGCTCCAACACCAACCGCCGCCGTCGCCGCACGGCCACGACCACGGCCACGCCGGTACGGGCGAGCCTGCGCCTGGACAGCACCCAGGACGCGCCCCTGCGTACCGCGGCTCTGGACGCCATCACCCTGGACACCGCCCAGCTCACCACCGCCACGGCGGCTGTCGAACTGGCCGCCACGTCGTCCACCGTCTCGTCTGCCGTCCGGCGCATCGCAGCCCAGGACGCCCGGCACGTCACGGACATCGACGTCGCCGCCCAGAACGCCCGGCACCTCACGGACTCGGACGTTTTCCGGCGCATCACGGTGTCCGGCACGCAGGGCTCCGACGGCTCGGAGGCCTTCGGCCGCACCGCCGCCACCCGTGGCGCCAGGCACCGGAGGCGCCCGCTCGACACCCGCCCCTTCGACCTCGCCATCGACGCCGCTCCGCGCGACATCACCGCGACGGGACCGATCGAGATCGTGCTGGACACCGGACCGCTGGAGCGCATCGTCGACACCGGTCCGTTCGAGCGCATCGTCATCCCGGGAGCGACCAGTGCGTTCGACGCCTTCGCCCCGACCGGCGGCATCGGCGGACGCATGGGCGGCGGCATGGGCGGGGACGTCCTCGACACCCCCGACATCGGCGCCACCTACCGGGGACGTCGCCGCCGCCGCGAGCACCCCGTCGAAGACACCGCGGCGTTCGCGACCGACCAGCCCCTGCGCGGCCGGCGCCACCGCAGGCCGTCGGCCGCCCCGCAGGGCGTCCACGTCGGCGGTGCTCAGGAGCTGACCGGCCGCCGCCACGCCACGACCCCGCTACCGCCCCGGCGCGACGACGACCGCGAGCTGGTCGGCGTCGGCACGAGCGCCGGCTCCCAGGCAGCCGCGGCTCAGCCGACCAGGAGCGCCGCACCTCAGCCGGGCGGGAGCGCGACAGGCCACGCGGCGAGGAGCGCCCAGGGCCAGCCCAGAAGGCGGGGACGGCACCGGGCGTGACCGGCCCTCACAACCCGTGGTCGGCGGCGAAGGCGGCCAGCCGGGACACCGCGTCCCGGCTGCGCGTCCAGGGACGCACGATCAGCCGTTCCACGCCCAGGGCCGCCCAGGCGGGCACCTCGTCGGGCGAGGCCAGCGCGTACGCGTGCGCGGTCACCGGCACCCCCGCCCCCAGCCGGTCGAGCTGCGGCTTGATCGACTCGAGGGTGTGCGGCATGCTGATCCACCCGTCACACAGCCGGGCCGCCCTGCGCAGCGCGGCGGCCGACTCCCCGCCCGCGAGCACCGGCAACCGCGGCTGCACCGGCTTGGGCTCGAAGGCGACCTCGGGAAAGGAGTAGAACCTCCCGGAATGGGCGACCACGGGCTCGCTCCAGAGCCGCCTGACCACCTCGATCGCCTCGTCCAGCCGCGCTCCCCGAGTGCCGAACTCGACTCCCGCCGCCTCCCACTCCCCGCGGTACCAGCCCGCGCCGACCCCGCAGATGGCCCGTCCCGACGAGACCACGTCGAGGGTGGCGAACGCGCGGGCCGACACGAACGGATGGCGCAGGGCAAGGAGCTGCACCGCCGTGCCGAGCTTGACGCGGGAGGTGAGGGCGGCGAGCCAGCAGAGGTACGCGGGCGCGTCGAACAGCGGCGTCGTGGGCTTGATCCCCGGCTCCGACGTGCCCGGATAGGCGGCCGAGGACAGGTCGGTGGCGAAGACGAGGTGCTCGGGCAGCCACACCGACTCGAACCCCAGCTCGTCCGCCGCCACCGCCACGTCCTTCCACGCGGCCGGGTGCAGCAGCCCGAGCGGCACGCCGAACTTCACGGGTACCTCCCCAGGTCACCGTCCATCACGGCGGCACGCAGGCGCTCGCGGTGGACGGCCGTGGTGCCGTACGCGGCCGACAGCGACCAGGCCCGGGCGAGCCAGAACCGCAGATCCAGCTCCTCCGTGTACCCGATCGCCCCGTGCACCTGCAACGCCACCCGGGCCGCCAGGACGGCGGCCTCACCGGCGGCGGCCTTGGCCGCGCTCACGTCCCGGTCGACGCCGGCGACGGCCCGGTCCACCGAGATCGCCGCCCGATGCACCAGCGGCGCGGCGAAGTCGACCGCGACGGCCACGTCGGCGAGCTGGTGCTTGACCGCCTGGAAGGACCCGATCGCCGCACCGAACTGCGTCCGGACCTTGGCGTAGGCCACCGAGACCGCGAGCAGCTCCCTGGCGATCCCGACGAGCTGGGCGGCGGTGGCGACCGTGGCCCGCCGCAGCGCCGGCACGGCCGAGCCGGGCAGCCGTTCGGACTCGTCGAAGGCCACCTCGAACAGCGGCCGGCACGGGTCCACGCCGGCCCGTGGCGTCAGGCGGGCGGACTCCCTGGCGACCAGCCGCAGGCCGTCGGCGCCGGCCACGACGATCAGGTCGGCGAGGTCCGCGTCCGGCGCGTACACCTGGCCGGGCGGCAGCACGCTCACGCACACGGCGCCCGAGGCCAGCTTGGGGACGCCCCCGACCAGGTACGGCGCGGCGACGGCGGTCTCGACGACCGGCCCGGGAAGGCACGCCCGGCCGGCCTCCTCCAGCGCGGGCAGGAGGTCGGTGAGCCCGAGCCCCAGCCCGTCGCTCTCGGGCGGCAGGAGCAGCCCGAAGAACCCGAGCGCGGCCAGCTGCTCCCAGCCGGGCCGCCGCTCCGTGCGCAGCGCGGCCGGCGGGCAGTGGGATCGCAGCACGTCACGCACGGTCGCGCCCAGCGCGAGCTGTTCATCGGTGAATCCGAAGTTCATCGCGGCAGCCCCAGAACCCGTTCGGCGATGATGTTGCGCTGGATCTCGTTCGTGCCCGCGTAGATGGGCCCGGCCAGCGAGAACAGGAACCCGTCCAGCCACGGCGTCTCCCCTGCCCGCTCCCCCAGCAGCTCCAGGGCCAGGGCGTGCATGCGCAGGTCCAGCTCGGACCAGAACACCTTCCCCATGCTGGCCGCGGACCCGATCTCCTCCCCCGCCATGAGCCGCCGCGCCGTCCCGAACGTGTGCAGCCGGTACGCCTCCGCCTCCACCCAGCACCTGGCGGCCCGATCGGCCGACGCCGGATCGCCCGAGGAGCGGGCCAGCGCGACGAGCCGGTCGGCGGTGGCCAGGAAGCGGCCGGGGCTGCGCAGCGCGAGGCCGCGTTCGGAGGAGGTGGTGGCCATCGCGACCCGCCACCCTTCGCCGACGTCCCCGAGCACCATCGACTCGTCCGCGAACACCCCGTCGAAGTGCAGCTCCGCGAAGCCGGGCAGCCCGTCGAGCTGCGCGATCGGCCGCACGGCGACGTCCGTGAGGGGGAACATGAAGTACGTCAGCCCCCGGTGCCGCGTCCCGGACGTGCGGAACAGGCCGAACCCGTGCGTGGCGTACGCGGCCCGAGAGCTCCATGTCTTGTGCCCGTACAGCCGCCAGCCGCCGGGCACGGGCTCGGCGCGGGAGGTCAGCGCGGCCAGGTCGCTGCCCGCCTCCGGCTCCGACCAGGCCTGCGCCCACACGTCGTCACCCCTGGCCATTCTCGGCAGCCACCGTGCGCGCTGCTCGGGCGTGCCGAAGCGCATCAGGGACGGGCCCAGCAGGAAGATCCCGTTCTGGGTCACCCGGGCGGGGGCCCCGGCGGCCCAGTACTCCTCCTCGAAGATCAGCCACTCGATCAGGGAGGCGCCGCGTCCGCCGTACTCGTCGGGCCAGGAGACGACGGACAGCCGCGCGTCCGCCAGCAGCGCCTCCCATGAGCGGTGCGCCGCGAAGCCCTCGGGGGTGTCCATCGACGGGAGCGACCGCGGCACGTGCGCGCTCAGCCAGTCGCGAACCTCGGCACGGAAGCCCTGCTCGCCCGGGGAGAAGTCGAGATCCACATATACCAACCTAGCGCACGCTTGGTAACTCGAACAGTCGCATTCCGGCATAGTGTGGTGGCCATGCAGGGACTGCTGCTGCGGCTCTCCACGCTCGACGCGGACGCGGAGAGCGCGGTGCGGGTCATCGCCTACTTCGACTCGCTGCTTCGCGACCACGTGAGCGTGCCCGTGCTGCTCGCGGCCACGGCCCGGCTGGCGCAGTGCCCGATCGGGCTGCTCGACGCGGCCACGGGCCGCCGCTTCCGCACGTCGCCCGGCGGTGCCGTGGACACGCCGGCGGACGTCCCAGCCCAGGTCAGAGAGTTGAGCGACGGGCTCGGGGCCGTCTGGATGGAGCGCGAGGGAGTGCCGCACGGGCTCGACGAGATCGTCCTCGAGCGGTACGCGGTGGCGGCGGAGGTCACCCTGGAACGCGCGGCCGCGCTGGAGCGTTCAGGGCGGGACCCCGCGCTGGTGGAGCTGGTGCTGTCGGCCGAGACCGGCGAGGCCGAACGCGCCCGCGCGCTGCGCCTGCTCGGCTTCGCCCCGTCCACCCCGCTCCAGGCCCTCGCCATCGCGCTGCCCGACCGGGGCCTGGCCTCGGGCCTGCGCGCGATGGGCCACCAGGTACGCGCCACGACGATCGGCGACACCGAGGCGGTGCTGGTGGCCACGACGCTGCCCAGCGAGCTTCCGGACGGGTCGCGGGTGGGGATCGGCCCCGAGCTGCCCGGCGAGCGGGCGGCCGAGTCGTGGGCCGGCGCGCGGACCGCGCTCCGCTTCACCGGCCCGCACGACCGCGTGATGCGCTGGTCGGACCTGGGCGCGCTGGCGCTCTTCGCCGACCTGCCGGAGCCCGCGGTGGCGGGGCTGGCCGACGTCCAGGCCATGGAGCGGCTCGGCGACGAGGCCGTCGCGGCGGTACGGGCGCTCTGCCTGGCGGGTTCTGTGCGCGGCGCGGCCACCGCCATGCACCTGCATCACAGCTCGATGGCCGCGCGCGTCGCCCGCGCCGAGTCCGTGCTGGGCTTCTCGCTCGCCGACCCGGCCGGACGCCTGCGCGCCCACCTCGCCCTCGCCCTGATGCGCCTCCGCGCCAACCTCAGAGCCGGTACGCGCGCTTGAGCGCGGCCAGCCGGGCCGCCCTCGCCCGCTTGCTGAGCGCGGCGTCCGGGACCATCCCGTCGAACCCGTGGAAGGCCCCCGGATAGAGGTGGAACTCGGTGGACACCCCCGCCTGCGACAGCCGCAGCGCGTAGTCGAGGTCCTCGTCCCTGAACACCTCCAGCTCGCCGACGTCGATGAACGCCGCAGGCAGCCCGGCCAGGTCCTGGGCCCTCGCCGGGGCCGCGTACGGGGGCACGTCGTCGGTGCCGATGCGGTCGCCGAGCAGGGCGGTCCAGCCGAAGAGGTTCGCGGTCCTGTCCCACACCACGGCCTCGGTGAACTGGTGGCTGGACGGGGTGATGTTGCGGTCGTCCAGCATCGGGCAGACGAGCAGCTGGAACGCGATGTCGGGGCCGCCCCTGTCGCGGGCCAGCAGCACGGTCGCCGCGGCCAGCCCGCCGCCCGCGCTGGCGCCGCCGACCACGATCCGCGCCGGGTCGATGCCCAGCTCGGCCGCCGACTTGGCGGTCCACACCAGCCCCGCGTAGCAGTCCTCGACCGGCGCGGGATGCGGGTTCTCCGGCGCCAGCCGGTAGTCGACCGAGACCGCCACGCATCCGAGCTCCTCGACGTAGCCGATCATCATGGCCTCGTCAATCTCGGGCGTGCCGATGATCATTCCACCGCCGTGGATCCAGTAGAGCCCCGGCCGCCCCTCGCCGTCCGCCGCCGGACGGTAGATCCGTACGCGCACATCAGGGGCGCCCTCGGGCCCCGGAACGTGACGGTCCTCGATCACCACGTCGGTGTCGGCGGGCGGGGCGGCGGCGAGGAAGGCGTTGACCTGCGCCCGGTGCCCCGGTAGCGCCTCCGGCGTCAGTTCCGCGACGTCGAACGTCGGGAGCGGCGTCCGTTCGAGCGCGGCACGGATCTCCGGATCGAGGTTGGGGTGGAATGCCATGGGATCTCCCGTCTACGGATGGCTACCCTTCGATGCTCGGAGCCCGCGCCGCGGCACACAAGCCGCCATCCGGCGGCGATTGCGCTCCTCAGGCCCGCCGTTCGGCGAGCACCTCGAGTACGCGCTCCGCGAGGGGCGTGGCACTGGCCGGGTTCTGGCCGGTGGCGAGGCGGCCGTCCACCACGACCTGGGCCTGCCAGTTCGCGCCCGGCTCGTGCTGGGCGCCCCGCTCCACCAGTTTGTCCGCCAGCAGGAACGGCACCACGTCCGCCACGCCGCGCAGCTTCTCCTCCTCGTTGGTGAACGCCGCCACCCGCTTGCCCGCTACCAGGTAGGAGCCGTCGGACAGGGTCAGGTTCACCAGCGCCGACGGGCCGTGGCAGACCGCCGCCACCACGCCGCCTGCCTCGTAGACCTCGCGCCCGACCCGGATGACGTCGGGATCGTCGGGGAAGTCCCACATGGTGCCGTGGCCTCCGGCGTAGAGCACGGCGTCGTAGCGGGAGGGGTCGGCGTCGGCCAGGCGGCCGGTGCCCTGCTGCTCGACGAGGGCGACGAAGTCTGCCTGGGCCTGGTCGTCCGGGTCGAACCCGTCCTGGGGCGGCTGCCCGCCCCGCACGCTGGCCACGTCCACCTCGTATCCGGCCTTGCGGAAGATCTCCCACGGGTGGGCGGCCTCCGGCACGTAATAGCCGGTCCGCTCGACGCCGCCGAGGTCGTCATTGCTGGTCAGTGCTATCAGGATGCGCTTGCTCATGCCTCACAGCATCGCCCCGCGCAGCCATCAGCCACAAATAACGAAGCAGCGCTTGAGCTATCAGAATAGTGATATGTCGCCTCTCTCGCTCGACCTGCTGCGGACCTTCCTCGCGGTGTACAGGACCGGGTCACTCACGGCCGCCGCGCAGACGCTCGGCCTGTCGCAGCCGGCCGTGACCGCGCAGGTCAAGACGCTGGAGTCGGTGCTGGACCGGCCGCTGTTCGACCGGCTGGCGCGCGGGGTCGCGCCCACGCCCGCCGCCGACGAGCTGGCCCGCCGGGTGGCGCCCTCGCTCGACTCGCTGGACGAGGTGGTCGAGTCGGAGCTGCCCTCGGACGCGGCCGTGCACCTGGGCGGGCCCGCCGAGTTCCTGTGCGAGGAGGTGATGCCGATGCTCGCCCCGCTGGTGCGCTCGGGGCTGCGGCTGCGGACCACGCTCGGGCTCTCGGACGACCTCCTGGCGGACCTCGCGGCCGGGCGGCTGGACCTGGTGCTCTCCACGATCCGGCCCCGGGTGCGCGGCGTGCAGGCGGACCCCGTCTACGACGAGGAGTTCCTGCTGGTCGCCGCCCCCTCCCTGGCGCTTCCCGGCACCGGGCCGAGGGAGCTGGCGGGCGTGCCGCTGGTGGCCTACGCCGAGGACCTGCCCATCGTGCGCCGCTACTGGCGCACGGTGTTCGGCCGGCGGCCCTCGATGGCCGCCCAGGTCGTCATTCCCGACCTCCGCGGCGTGCTCAGCGCCGTCAGGGCCGGGATGGGCGTCTCCGTCCTGCCCGCCTACCTGTGCCGCCGCGACCTGGCGGCGGGCACCCTGGTCACGCTGGCCGAGCCCGACGAGGCGCCCATCAACACCGGCTACCTGGCCGTCCGCTCAGGCGCGCTGGCGAGGCCCGCGGTGGCGCGGGTACGGGCGCACCTCATCGAGGCGTTCCGCTCCGCTCCCACGTACTAGCTCCCACGTCCTAGGCCGACCACGAGGCGAGCAGCCGCAGCGACTCCTCGTCGGCGCCGCCCGGCTCGGGGTGGAGCAGCATGAGCCGCTGCCCCGATCCGCCCGGCAGATCGAAGGTCTCGTACCGCAGCACCAGCTCGCCCACCACCGGATGCGTGAACCGCTTGACCCCGTTGGCGCGCTCCTTGACGACGCGACCGGCCCACAGCGTGCGGAAGCGCCGGCTGTGTACCGACAGCTCGCCGATCAGGGCGGTCAGCGCGGGGTCGTCGGGGTGGCGGCCGGTGGCGAGGCGGAGCTGCCCGACCGTGGCCCGGAGCACCTCCTCGCGGTCCGCGTAGATGCCGGGCTCGGAGAGGAAGTTGTATCTGGCCAGGTTGGCGCCGGGGTGGCAGAGGCCGGGAAAGAGAGCGGCGGCCAGCCGGTTCCAGGCGAGCAGGTCGAGCCGGTGGTCGGTGTGCAGGGCCGGGATGTCCGTCATCCGCTCCATGAGCTGCGCCAGCTCCCGCCGCGCCCCGCCGGACGGCCGCGACCTGCGGGGCCGTGGCGCGGCCAGGTCGAACAGGTGCGCCCGCTCGGCCTCGCTCAGGTCCAGCGCCGTGGCCAGCGACTCGATCACGGACGTGGACGGCTGGGAGGTCCGCCCCTGCTCCAGGCGTACGAGGTATTCGACACTGATGCCCGCCAGCTCGGCCAGCTCCTCGCGGCGCAGCCCGCGCACCCGCCTGCGCGGCCCGCTCGCCAGCCCCACGTCCTCGGGCGTGACCTCGTTCCTGCGAGCCTGGAGAAATGCCCCGAGTTCCCGGTTCATAGGGGATAAGTCTGCCGGGCCGGGACACGTGCAACCTGCCACTGCGAGTACCTGGATACCGGGGGTCGTGACGGGCATGCTGCCCTCATGTGCCATTCCACCGACAGCCGGCCGCCCGCCCCGCCGATCCAGGGCGAGGTGGCCTCTCATGAGCAGACAGAGCTGACCGCCGCCGACGGCAACCGGTTCCTCGCCTACCGGGCCGAGCCCGCCGAGCCGAACGGGCGCAGCGTGGTGATCCTGCCCGACGTGCGCGGGCTGCACCCGTACTACCGCGACCTCGCCGTGCGCTTCGCCGAGGCGGGCTTCCGTACGATCGCGATCGACTACTTCGGCCGCACGGCCGGGATGGGCGATCGGGGCGACGAGTTCGACTACATGACGCATGTCAAGCAGCTCCACAGCGACCACGTGCGGGCCGACGCGAGAGCGGCCACCGAGGCCCTGGACGGCCCGGTGTTCACGGTGGGCTTCTGCATGGGCGGCGCCCAGTCGTGGCGGCAGGCGTACGAGGGGAACGGCCTGGCGGGCGGCATCGGCTTCTACGGCGCGCTGCGCGCCATCGACGAGCCGAAGACCGGGCCGGGCGCGCCTGTCCTGATGCTGCTGGCCGGCGCGGACCAGGTCTCCACGCCCGAGGACTTCGCGTCGTTCGAGGCCGCGCTGGACCGGGCCGGCACGGAGCACGAGAAGGTCGTCTACGACGGCGCGCCCCACTCGTTCTTCGACCGCTCGTACGCCGAGTGGGCGGATGCCTGCCAGGACGCCTGGCGCCGCATCCTGTCGTTCACCGAGCGCCACTCATCCTAGGTAGGCGGCCCGGACGACCGGGTCCTCCCTGATCTCGCCCGGCGTGCCGGTGGCGATCACCTTGCCGAGGTCGAGCACGACGATCCGGTCGCACGTGTCCATGACGAAGCCCATGTCGTGCTCGACCAGCAGCACGGTCGTGTCCAGGGCCTTGACGACCTCTCCCAGGCGGGCCGTCTGGGAGGCGTCCAGGCCCGAGGTGGGCTCGTCCAGCAGCAGCAGGCGGGGCCGGTCGGCGAGGGCCCTGGCCAGCTCGACGAGCCGGCGCTGCCCGACGGGGAGGGCGGCGGCGTACGCGTCGCGCAGCGGGGTGAGCCCGCACAGCTCCAGCACCTCGGCCACGCGCTCGCCGCGCTCCCGCTCGAGCCGCCGCCGGGCGGGCCAGGCGACCAGGTCGGCGGCGAGCCCGCCACCGCCGCCGTGCCAGTCGAGCGCGGCCAGCACGTTGTCCGCGACGGTGAGCCGCCCGAACACCTGGGTCCGCTGGAACGTGCGCCGCACCCCGGCCCTGGCCCGCCTGACCGGGGACACGCCGGTCAGGTCCCGGCCCGCCACGCTGACCCGCCCCTCGCTCGGCCTGCGCAGCCCGGACACCACGTCGAACAGCGTCGTCTTCCCGGCGCCGTTCGGCCCGATCACGCCGCAGACCTGACCTCCGGCGACCTCGAACGACGCCTGGTCCAGCGCCCTGACCCCGCCGAACGCCACCGACACGCCCTCCACGGCCAGCATGTCACCGCACCCCCAGGTAGGCGGCGGTCAGCCGCTCGCTGTCCACGTCCGCACGCGGCCCCGCCCAGGTGACGCGGCCCAGCCGCATGAACGCCACCCGGTCGGCGACGGCCAGCGCCTCGGTGGCCTTCTCCTCGACGAGCAGCAGCGCCACCCCGCGGGAACGCAGCTCGGCGAAGACGTCGAACACCTGCCGCACCACCATCGGCGCCAGCCCCAGCGACGGCTCGTCCGCGATCAGCACCCGTGGCGGCCGCACCAGCGCCGGAGCCAGCGTGAGCAGCTGCTGCTCGCCGCCGGACAGGGCGCCGGCGGGCACGTTGCGGCGCTCGGCGAGCCGGGGCAGGCGCTCGTAGACGGGAGCGGGGTCGGCCAGCCAGGTCCGCAGGTTCTCCTCCACCGTGAGCCCTGGGAAGACGCCCCTGCCCTCGGGCGCGAGCAGGATGCCGGCCCGTGCCCTGCGGTGGGCGGGCCAGGCCGTGACGTCCTCGCCGCCCAGCAGGATCCTGCCGCTGGTGACGGGCAGGTCGCCGGCGGCCGCCGCGCAGGTCGTGCTCTTGCCCGCGCCGTTCGCGCCGAGCAGCGCGACCACCTCGCCGGGGTTGACGGCCAGGTCCACGCCGCGCAGCACGGTGCAGTCCGCGTAACCGGCGACGACGCCCTCCAGCCTGAACAGCGGCCCGTCAGCCCGCACGGGAGGGAGCGACGGCCCAGGCTCCAACGGGGCACGGCGGCGCTGGCGCAGCCCGGCGAGCTGGGTGAGCACCCCGTCGGGATGCCTGGCCAGCACCATCCCGCCGGCCCCGAACAGGATGGCCCCGACGTGCGCGGACACGCCCCAGGCGGCGAGCAGCTCGGGCACCGCCACCGCGATCAGGCCGCCGAGCACCGCGCCGCCGACGCGCCGCACGCCCTGGAGCACGACCACGGCCAGCCACACGAACCCGGAGAACGCCGGCAGGTCGGTCGCGGTGATCGACCCCTTGGAGACGGCGAACAGCACCCCGCCCAGCCCGGCGATCGCCGAGGCCAGCGCGAACAGCATGATCTTCGTACGGGGCGCCGACAGCCCCGACGTCGTGGCCGCGGCCGGCGCCGACCGGACCGCCAGGATCGCCCGCCCGGAGGCGGACCTTTCGAGGTTCCGTACGAGCAGGGCGACCCCCGCGATCAGCACGAGCAGCACCACCACCCGCACCCGGGCGTCCGAAGTGTCCGCGAAGCCGAGCCCGAGCGCGGGCAGCGGCCAGCCGATGGTCCCGTTGCTGAACGCGTCCACCTGGAACAGCACCTGGTCGGCCAGCAGCGCCATGGCCAGCGTGGCGAGCGTCAGCACCCGCCCGCCCAGGCGCAGCGCGGGCAGCGCCACCAGCATCCCCGCGGCGGCCGCCGCAGCCACGCCCAGCAGGATCGCCGCGAAGAACGGTAGCCCGGAGGAGAACGCCCACCCGCAGGTCAACGCCGCCATCGAGGCGAAGGCGGCCTGGGCCAGGTTCACCATGCCGCCGATCCCGGTCACCACCACGAACGAGCAGAAGATCAGCGCCAGCACCAGCCCCTGCGCGGCCACGCCCACGTAGTACTCGGACGCGAGGAAGGTGAACGCCAGCAGCGCGACCAGGCCCACCGCCCACGGCAGCCGCCGTCGCCAGGGCGGCAGCCCCGCCAGGTGGTCGGGCGGCGGCGCGTCCTCGGCGGCGCTGCCCGCGACCCGCTCCCGCGACCGGTTCAGCAGGACCAGCCCGGCGAACAGCAGGATGACCGGCACGGCCGTGCGCAGGCCCGTGACCTCCTCGAGGAAGTCGGTGTAGCCGGCGACAAGGTTCTGGATCACGCCGAGCGCGAGCCCGGCGGCGAACGTCCACGGGATCGACCGCAGCCGCCCGAACACCGCCGCCGTGGCCGAGGCGAACAGCAGCACCGTGTACGCCGTCGCGTCCAGCCCCAGCACGGACACGGCCAGCACCCCGGCGAGCCCGGCCAGTCCCGAGCCGAGCATCCAGGCCAGCGCCGAGGTGGCGGCCGCGTCGATGCCCCGGAGCGTGGCCAGGCGGCGCCGGTCCACGGTCGCCCGCATGCGCAGCCCGTACGGGGAATGCCGCATGAACAGCCAGAGCCCGAGCGCGGCCACCGCCGAGAAGCCGAACGTGATGAGCTGGTCGGTGTCCAGCCGGGCGCCCAGCACGTCGAAGGAGAGCGCCGGGTGCGGCCCGATGCCGCGCGGCAGCGAGGTCGCGTCCGCGCTTGGCAGCCCGGCCAGGTCCACGACCAGCAGGCCCAGCGCGGGCAGCGCGATCGTCAGGCCGATCGTGGCGACGATCTGCGCGGTCTCGCCCGCCTGCGCGAGCCCGCCGAACATGGTCCTGTGCAGCGCGTACCCGAGCGCGGGCGCGAACAGCGCCACCGACACCAGGGCGGACAGCCACGCGGGCAGCCCGGCCGCCGCGTTCAGCTCGTAGAACAGCAGGGCGGTCAGGAAGCCGATGGCGCCGTGGGCGAAGTTGAACACGCCGGTCGCCGCGTACGAGAGCGTCAGGCCCGATCCCATGACCGCGAAGATCGCCCCGGTGACCAGGCCGCTGAGCACGTAGCCGACGATCATTTCAGCGGCACGTTGTCGAAGCACTTCATGCTCTTGGCCACCTGGAAGGCGCCGTGCACCAGCTTGACCAGGGCGCCGCAGCCGTTCGGCTCGCTGTGGTCCTTGGGGTACTGGATCCTGCCGAACCCGGCGTTCTCGTAGAGGTAGTCGCCGTTGCCGGTGGCCAGGAACTTCTCGCGGGTGAGGTCCTTGCCGGTCTTGTTCAGCATGTCGAGGAAGATGTCAGCGGACCAGTAGCCGATCGCCATGTGCTGGGTGAGCACGGCGCCCGGCGCGACCTTCTCGACGTCCTGCTTGAGGCGGGCGATCTCGGGCGCCGTGGACTCGAACGGCTCGAACATGGGCGCCGCGATCACGCCCTCCAGGGCCTGCGCGCTGGCCTGGTCCTTGAGTATGGCGGCGTCGTAGCTGGTGGCGTCGGTCAGCACGCCCTTGTAGCCGGCCCGCTTGAGCGCCGAGTACAGGCCGACGTTGAACTTGGTGCCGGCGATCACGGAGACCACGACGTCGGGGGCCTGGCCGGCGTTCGAGGTCATGATCTTGTTGACGTACGGGAGCCAGTCAGGAGGCGGCGCGGCGGCCGGGAGGCCGGAGTTCACGCCGACCAGCTTGAAACCGGCGGCGGCGAACGACTGGGAGATCGTGGTGCCGCCGTACTTGCTGCCGCTGGAGTCGGAGGTCTGCACGTAGACGGACTTGCCCTCGGCGCCGCCGAGCAGGTCGGCCAGCTGCCTGCCCCACCACGTCTGCGAGCCCGCCCCCTGCTTGGGCGCGAGGCAGCCGTTGTAGCCGAAGCCGGTCCTGGTGCCGCACCACTGCGGGCCCGTCGCCCAGCCGAACCACGGCACGCCCTGCTGCTCGAGGAAGGCGGCGCCGCCGAAGTTGGGGGCGTGCACGGGGACGAGGGCGAACACCTGGTCCTTCTGCACGAGCTTCTTGGCCGCCGCGTCGCCCTTGGCCGCGTCCTGGCCGTCGTCCTCGGCCCCCACGAACTCGATCTTGCGCCCGTGCACGCCGCCCTCGGCGTTGGCCCGCTCGAACCTGGCCTTCGCCCCGATCTCCGCGTCCTTGGTGGAGTAGCCGCTGGCGCTGGTCTTGGTCAGCACGCCGCCGACCTTGATCGCCGTGTCGGTCACGCCGGGCGCCGCGCCGTCTTTCGCCGGGCCGGCCGCGCTCTTCTGCTGGGCCGCGCACCCGGAGACGAGCAACGTTACTGTGAGTGCCACCGCGACCCGCCGTACCATCCTGGCCTCCCACTATTTGGCCTAGCGCTCGCTTGGGTTTTGCGCTGAGCGTAAATTCGGGCCGCGGGGGTGTCAACGGTCTACCCGAGCAACCGCTTGCTCGCAATCATGAGACCGGGTTACCGTGTGGCGCATGCTGATGCGCGCGGCCGTGCTGACCAGGTTCCACGCCCCCATGGAGATCCGCGAGGTCGAGATCGCCGACCCCGGCCCCGGCGAGGTCCGCGTGCGGATCAAGGCGTCCGGCGTGTGCGGCTCCGACCTCAAGGCCATCGACGGCAAGAGCCCGGTGGTGAGCAGGTTGCCGTTCATCCTCGGGCACGAGAGCGCGGGCGTGGTGGAGAGCGTCGGCGCGGGCGTCACCGGCGTCCGGCCCGGTGACCACGTCATCATCTCGATGAACGGCCCCTGCGGGCGGTGCCGCAACTGCGGGGCCGGCCGCTTCCATCTGTGCTCGGGCCCCGCCAGGCTGCAGGCGGTCATGGGCGGGGCCCCCAGGATCACGCTGGACGGTGAGGAGACGCGCCGGTTCATCGGCATCGGGTCGTTCGCCGAGTACGCCGTCGTCGCCGAGACCATGTGCGTGAAGGTCACCACCGATGCGGCGTTGGACGCCCTGTGCCTGCTGGCCTGCGGCGTCGTCACCGGCGTCGGCGCCGTGCTGAACGTCGCCAGGGTCCCGCCCGGCGCCGCCGTCCTCGTCGTAGGCTGCGGCGGAGTGGGGCTCAACGTCATCCAGGGCGCGGTGCTCGCGGGCGCCACCACCATCGTGGCCGCCGACGTGGCGGAGCAGAAGCTCAAGCTGGCCGAACGCTTCGGCGCCACCCACACGATCCTCGCGGACGACCTCCCCCGCCAGGTGGACGAGGTGGTGAAGGGCGGCGTCGACTACGCCTTCGACGCGACGGGCGCCCCCGGCGTCCTGTCGAGCGCCTTCGCCGCGACCCGGTCCGGCGGCACCACGGTCATGGTGGGCAGCCCGCCCCAGGGCAAGCCGGTGGAGCTGGACCCCGGCCTGCTGTTCGCCTCGCGCCGCCTCATGGGCACCCAGGGCGGCGACGCCGCGCCCCACCGCGACCTGCCCATGCTGGCCGACCAGTACCTGAGCGGCCGCCTCGACCTCGACAGCCTCATCTCGGAACGCCTGCCGCTCGACCAGATCAACGAGGCGGTGGCCCACGTGCGGGAGGGCTCGGTCGCCCGTACGATCATCACGTTCTGACCGGGCTTGCGTCAGAGCGCGCTCCAACGCCTAGCGTGGATCACATGACCACACGACAAGAGAAGTACGAGCAGGGCCTGGCGGTGCTCAACCAGATCGACGGCGAGGCGGGGCAGCGGGTGATCGACGCGCTCGCGGACGTCTCACCCGAGCTCGCCCACCAGATCGTCGCCTGGGGCTTCGGCGAGATCTACTCCCGCCCCACGCTGCCGCCCCGCGACCGGCAGCTGATCACCCTGGGCATGCTGACCGCCCTGGGCGGCTGCGAACCCCAGCTCGAGGTGCACGTCAACGCCGCACTGAACGTCGGGATCACCCCGGCCCAGATCGTCGAGGCGTTCCTGCACGCCGCCGGCTACTGCGGCATGCCGCGCGCGCTGAACGCGACCTTCGTGGCCAAGAAGGTCTTCGCCGAACGCGGCCTCCTTCCGATCGAGAACTGACACCTCTCCACTACTCTGAGTGACTGACGATCTCGGAGAGGAGACGCGAGGTGCGGATCCGGCGGGCCACCACGGCCACCCTGCTCGCGGCCCTGACCGGCCTGGCGCCGGCCCAGGCCGCGCGGGCCGCCAGCCTGTACGACTTCGCCGGCCAGGGCGTGATCATCTGGAGCGAGCCACGGGCCGGCTCCCCCCGCGTCGGCCTCGGCAATCCGGGCGAGGGCTTCGTGTCGGACCGGTCGGAGGAGCGCGAGCCCTACCGCTGCGCCTGGTTCGACAGCGTCCTGTGGCACCACGGCCGCAACGCGACCACCGGCGCGGCCGGCTGGGTCGCCGCCTGCGACCTCGTCGACGCCGACTAAACCCCCAGTTTGACCGGCTCGGGACGCTGCGGCTCCGGGCTGTCCTCCTCGTGGCCCTCCACCGAGAGGTTCGGCAGCAGGCGGTCCAGCCAGCGCGGGCACCACCAGTTGAGCCGTCCCAGCAGCACCATCGTCGCCGGCACCAGGAACCCTCTGATGATCGTGGCATCCACCGCGATGGCCACCGCCAGCCCCACTCCGAACGTCTTCACCATCGGGTCCGGGTACGCGATGAACGCCACGAACACGGCCACCATGATCAGGGCGGCCGAGGTGATGACCCGCCCCGTCGAGCCGAGCCCCTCCGCCACGGCCCGCGCGTTGTCCCCGTGCCGCTGGTACGCCTGCCGCACCGCCGTCAGCAGGAACACCTCGTAGTCCATCGACAGCCCGAACAGCACCGCGAACAGCATCAGCGGCACATAGCTCTCTATCGGCACCGAGAAGAAGAGCGTCTGCAGGGCGTGGGAGCCGGCGGGGGCGTCCATGCCCACCAGAGCGCTGCCCAGGCCGATCGAGAACACCAGGGCCAGCGCGCCGAAGGCGGCGCCGAGCGAGATCAGGTTCATCACCGCGGCCTTCACCGCGACGACAGGAGCGCGGAAGGCGAGCAGCAGGAGCAGGGCGCTCAGCAGCACCACCACACCGATGACCAGCGGGGTGCGCTCCGACATCCGGGTGCCCGCGTCGGTCATGGCCGCCACCTTGCCGCCCACGTGCACGCTCACCCCGGGCAGCGAGATGGCCCTGATGTCCTTGACCACGTCGGCCGCCCGGGTGTCGCTGGGGGCGTAGTCGGTGACGACCTGCAGCAGGATCGAGCGGCCCGAGGAGTTGACCTTGGGAGTGGCCACGTGCGCGACGCCGTCGACGTCCTGCACCTCGCGGGCGACCTGGTCCACGATGGGATCCTTCGGGTCGGCCACCTGGGAGGGCAGCTCGGCGACCACGATCAGCGCGCCGTTGGCGCCGGGGCCGAAGCCGGTGGCCATCAGCTCGTAGGCGCGCCTGGGCTCCGAGCCCTGTGTGCCGTACCCGTCGTCGAGCGGCCCGAGCTTCAGCGCGAGCGCCGGGGCCGCGAGCAGGCCCAGCACCACCACGCTGCCGAGCAGCACCCGCCACGGCCGGCGCGCCACCCACGAACCCAGGCCCGCCCATCCGGTGCCCGACGAGCCGCCACCTCGCAGGAAAGGCACCTTCAGCGCGTTGATCCGATGGCCGAGCAGCCCGAGCAGGGCGGGGACGAGCGTGACCGAGGTCAGCACGGCGGCGATGACGGAGATGCCGGTGATCCAGCCCAGCGTCGCCAGCAGCGGGAACCCGCCCAGCATGAGCGCGCTCAGCGCGATCATCACCGTGCCGCCCGCGAACACCACGGCCCCGCCCGAGCTCGCCACGGTACGCCGTACGGACTCCACGACCGGCACCCCGTCCGCGAGCAGCCGCCGGTGCCTGGACAGCAGGAACAGCGCGTAGTCGATGCCCACGCCCAGGCCGATCATCGTGGCCATGATGCCCGCCTGCTTGGGCACGTCCAGCACGTGCCCGAGCAGCCCGATCACGCCGAGCCCCGAGGCGACGCTGACCAGGGCCGTGAAGATCGGCACCAGCGCCGCCACCAGCGTCCCGAACGCGAACACCAGCACCAGCAGCGCGCACACCACGCCGATGATCTCGCTGGGCCCGGTCTTGATCTCCTTGTCGGCGGGCGTGGAGCTGTCGGCCGCCACCACCTCGATCCCGGCGGCCCGCGCCGGGTCCGCCGCCTTCGACAGGGCGCGGGTGTTCTCGGCGGGCTTGGTGCTGTCGTGGCCCTGCATGCGGATGCCGATGAGCCCGATCTGCAGGTTGGAGGCGATGCCGCCGCGCCGGAACGGCGTGTCCACCTGCACGACGTGCGGCATGGCGCGCAGCCGCACCAGGGTGTCCTCCACGGCCTGCTTGCGCCGCTTGTCGATGAGCGGCCCGTCGGCGGAGTAGAGGACGAGCTGGACCGTGCCACCGGGGTCGTAGCCCGGCCCGAAGCCGGTCTTCATGAGATCGTGCGCCCGCTGCGCGTCCGTGCCGGGGATCGACACGTCGTTGCTGACCGGGCTGCCGAGCACGAGGCTCCCGCCCATCAGCGCCGCCGCCATGACCACCCATGCCGCCAGCACCAACCGGCCGTGCCGCGCGCACCAGCCGCCCAGCCGCCCAAGAAACCGCGTCATCGCCTGAAGTCCCTTTCGACGGCCGTCCTGTACGGTCGTACAGGACTACGATAAAGCAGGAAATATCCGGATGGGATGGATCACACCGGAAATGAGACGATGACCACACCCGACGACACCCGGAGCCGGATCCTGGCCGCGGCCAGGCAGTTGTTCGCCGAGCGAGGTTACGCGGGCACCTCCCTGGCCGACATCGCCGCGGCCGTGGGCCTGACCAAGACCGCCGTCGCCTACCACTTCCACCCCAAGGACCGCCTGGCCTACGAGCTGCTCGCCCCGGCGGCCGACGACATGCTGGCGCTGCTCGGAACCGACTTCCCCGACAGGAAGGCGTTCGTCGAGGCGCTGGTGACGTTCGCGGTGCGCTACCGCTCGGTGATCCGCCTGTTCATGGAGGATCTGGCCGCCGAGGACCCAGGCTCGCCGGACTCGGAGCGCGCGACGGTCAGGTCCTTCCGTGACGAGATCTTCGCCAGGCTCGCCGGCGACGACCCCGATCCGAGGACCCGGCTCAAGAGCTGGGCCCTGCTCGGCGCGCTGCAGTGGGGCGCGGTCAGGACGACGGACCTGCCCGAGGACGAGGTCCGCGACGTGCTGCTGGAGGCCTGTCGCGGCTTCTAGAGCCTTCTAGAGCCCGAGGACCTCGCGTTCCACGTGGTCGAGCGCGAGGCGTACCGCGCCCAGCGCCACGGCCTCGTCCCCGAACGTGGACGCCACCACCTCCGGCACGCTCACGCAGAGCTCGGCGAGGTGGCGGCGGAGCGGCTCGAGCAGCACGTCGCCGGCCCGCGCGTGGCCGCCGCCGAGCACCAGCAGATCGGGGTCGACGGCCAGAGCGAGCGCGGAGGCGCCGATCGCCAGGCTCGCGGCGTAGCGGTCGACCCGCCGGACGGCGTCGCGATCCCCCGCCAGCGCCGCCTCGAACGCCTCCGCCGCCGAGGTGTCCTTGACCAGCTCTCGGGCGGCGTCCTCCCAGCCGACCTGGCGCAGCGTGCCGATCTCGCCGGCCGCGCCGTTGCGCCCCTGATGCAGCCGGCCGCCGATCAGGATGCCCGCGCCCGCCCGGTGGCCGATGAGCACGTACACGACGTCGGAGGCGTGCTGCGCGCTGCCGCGCCAGTGCTCCGCGAGCGCGGCGAGGTTGGCGTCGTTGGCCGCCAGCGCGGCGCAGCCGAACCAGCGCCCGGCCAGCCCCGCCAGGTCCACGCCCGTCCAGCCGGGCAACGTGATCGACAGCGACACCCGCCCGGTGCGGTCCACGATGCCCGGCGTGCCCGCGGCCACCGCCCACACCCGCCTGTGCGCGACGCCCGCGCCGTCCACGCAGGCCAGCGATGTGCGCCGGGCCGCCTCCAGCCGCTCGTGGGCCGCGGCGTCGCCGGGGACGGCGGCCCGCTCCCAGGCGATCACCTCGCCGTTGAGATCGGCCAGGGCGGCCACGATCGCGTCGCCGCCGACCTCCACGCCCATCACGTAACCGGCGTCCGCGCGGAACCCGAACCGCCGCGCGGGCCGGCCCATCGCGCCCTCGTCCGGCGGCACCTCCCTGACGTAGCCGCGCTCGCCCAGCTCGTCGAGGACCGTCTCCACCGTCTGCCTGGACAGGCCGGTGACGCGGCCGAGCCGGGTCAGCGTGGCCACGCCCTCGCGGCGCAGGGCCCTCAGCGTGAGCTGGGTGTTCACCTTGCGCAGCAGCGAGGCGTCACCCGGGCGGAGCTCCGTCACTTATGAGACCTTTCCCCATAACTCTATGTTGACGAAGGGCAGCCAGGATCTTAGCATCGGCCCGACATACGTTAACTGGTTCCATATGTGGAGGCGCCATGGTCACGCTCGCCGTCGTGGGCGCGGGTTCGCGGGGGGCCTCGTACGCCCGCCACGCCGTCGAAAGCGGCCAGGCACGGGTGGTCGCGGTGGCCGATCCGCTGGACGCCCGCCGCGACAGGTTCCCCGGGGCGGCGCAGTACGCGGACTGGCGCGAGCTGGCCGCGCGGCCCCGCCTGGCGGACGCGGTGATCATCGCCACCCAGGACAGGGACCACGTCGAGCCCGCGGTGCGCCTCGCCGAGCTGGGCTACGACATCCTGCTGGAGAAGCCGATGGCGGTCTCCGAGGAGGACTGCCGGAGCATCGTGGCGGCGGCCGAACGCTCCGACGCCGTCTTCGCCGTCTGCCACGTGCTGCGGTACACGCCGTACACGCGGGTGCTGAAGAGGCTGCTGGACGAGGGCAGGATCGGGGAGATCGTCAGCATCCAGCACCTGGAGCCGGTCGGATGGTGGCACCAGGCCCACTCGTACGTGCGGGGCAACTGGCGGCGGGCCGACGAGTCCACGTTCATGCTGCTCGCCAAGTCGTGCCATGACCTCGACTGGCTGGTGTACCTCACGGGCAGGCAGGTCACGCGCGTGTCGTCGTTCGGCGGTCTCAAGCACTTCCGCCCGGAGAACCGCCCGGAGGGCGCGGCCGACCGCTGCCTGGACTGCCCGGTCGAGGCGGCGTGCCCGTACTCGGCCAGGCGCATCTACCTCCCGCTTGCCGGGCGCGAGGTGTGGCCGCTGTCGGTGCTCACCGAGGACGTCTCCGAGGCGGGCGTCCTGGAGGCGCTCAGGACGGGCCCGTACGGCAGATGCGTGTACGCCTGCGACAACGACGTGGTCGACCACCAGGTCGTGAACATGGAGTTCGAGGGCGGCACGACCGCGTCGTTCACCATGACCGCCTTCACCCCGTCGCTCCACCGGCAGACGCGGATCTTCGGCACCCGCGGCTCGATCGAGGGGGACGGCGAGCGGCTGACCGTCCACGACTTCGTCACCGGCCGCGCCGAGACGATCGACACCCGCCCCACAGGCGACTCAACGGCGGGTGGCGGCCACGGCGGCGGTGACGAAGGGCTGGTGGACGCGTTCCTGGCGGCGGTCGCCACCAGGGACCGCTCCTCGATCCTCTCCTCGCCGAGGGCCAGCCTGCACAGCCATCTCATCGCCTGGGCCGCCGAGAGGTCACGGCTGCACGGCGAGACCGTCACGCTCGAAGCGCGATGAGGTCACTCGCCGGCGATCGTGCCTGTCGGGGTCTCCGGAGGCTCGTTGGGGTCGGGACCTGACTGGGCCGCCAGGCCGAACACGATCACGACGGCGCTGCCGGGCTCGGCGCACGTGCCCGGCTGGACGGTCTGGCTGAGGACCGTGCCCACCCGGGACTCGTCGTCCACCACCTGTCCCCTCGACCGTGCCGAGAGGCCCGCCGCGGTCAGCGCCGCCCGCGCGTCCTCCAGGGACCGGCCGACGACCGAGGGCACCGGGACGCCGTTGCGGGCCACCGTGAGCGCCACCGGGGTGCCGCCCGTGACGCGGCTGCCCGCCTTGGGCTGTGTGGAGAGCACCTGGCCGTCCGGCTGGTCGGTGCAGGAGCGGGTGACGGCGCCGACCGCCAGGCCCGCGCCGGTCAGGCGGGACTCGGCGGCCTTGAGCTGCAGCCCCGTGACCGCGGGCACGGGCAGCCCCGCCGACACCTGCAGGGAGACCGTGCTGCCCTTGGCCACCGCCGTGCCCGGGGCGGGCTCGGCGGCCAGGACCTGGCCGATCTTCTCGGGTGAGTCGAGCTCGGTGACGGGGCCCAGAACGAGCCCGGCCCGTTTCAGCGCCTTCGCCGCCGCGCTCTTGTCCATCCCCGTCAAGGGCGGGACCGGGACCGTGACCGGGTGTCCCACCGGTGAGCCACCGGCGGGATCGCGCTCCTGCGTCTTCTCCGGCGCGGCCGGGGACGACCGATCGGCCGGGGAACGGGATTTCACGGGGTCCGAGTGCGGGGGGACCGACGGGCCGGCCGCCTGGGACGGCTGGACCTCGGGGTCCTTGTTCATCGCGGGGACGAGAGTGGTGAGCAGGACGGCGGCCGTGACGCACAGGGCCGCGCAGACCGCGATGACCGCCCGCGACCAGCCGCGTCTCCGCGTCGACGGGGCGTAGGTCACCGGCTCCATCGGGCCGCTGCCCTCCCGGGTGTCCGGTAACCGGTAGCCGCCGGGCGTCCCCGTGGCCTCGGGCTGGGCGACGGGCGTGCGGGGCTCGGAGGGCGCCGAGCGCTGCTCGGGCACCAGCGGCGGAGTGGCCCGCAGGATGTGCGGCGGGGGCGTGCTCAGCACCTCGGCCGGCACCTCGTTCCCGTCGCCCAGCAGCTCGAACAGCAGGTCCCTGCTGGTGGGCCGGTTTCGCGCGTCCTTGTCCAGGCACGCGTCGACCAGCGTGCGCAGCCGCCCGTCCAGACGTCCCAGCTCGGGCGCCGCGGTCAGGATGCGGTGCAGCACCGGCGCCACCGAGTCCTGTCCGAACGGCGCCGTGGCGTTGGCCGCGAAGCACATGGTGGCGCCCCACGAGAACACGTCCGCCGCCCCCGTGACGGCCGACGCGGTGATCTGCTCGGGCGCCATGTACGCGGGCGTGCCCACCCCCCGCCCGCTCACCGTGGCCGCCGCGTCCAGCGCCCTGGCCAGGCCGAAGTCGATCACGCGCGGCCCGTCGGAGCCGAGCAGCACGTTCTGCGGCTTGAAGTCCCTGTGGACGATCCCCGCCCGGTGGATCGCCGCCAGCGCGGTGGCCGTGCTGACCGCGAGCCGCTCCAGCGCGCCGCCCCTGCGCGGCCCGGTGAGCGCGACCTCCCGGTGCAGCGAGGGGCCGTCGACGTACTCGCTCACGATGTACGCCCGGCCCTCGTCGAACCCGGCGTCGACCACCTGGGCCGTGCAGAACCTCGCCACGTGCTTGGCCAGCTCGACCTCCCGCAGGAACGCCGCCCGCTCGTCGCCGACGGGTCCGTGCAGCAGCTTGACCGCGTACGTCTCCCCGCCCCGCGAACCGAGGAACACCGTGCCCTGTCCGCCCTCGCCCAGCCGTCCGGAGAGGTCGTACTCACCGAGTCGCTGGGGGTCCCCCGTTCTGAGCGGCTGCGCCGTCGGCACGGGCGCCTCCCCTCGCCGCCACCCTTCCTGCTCTCTACTGAAAGCAACGGGCCGCCTTCAGTCAACGGTGCGCACGGCAATCGCCGCCTGACCGTGACACAGCTGGTCAAGAAGCCCGTGCGACCGTGCCCGAATACGTCACTTCGTCCTTACCTTGGCGCGTCACCTTGATGGCCATCCGGTTCGAGTCGGACATCGGGAACATCCGCAGCGTTCCCGGATAGCACTCGCTCCCCGTGACCTGATCGAGGGTGAAGACCGCACCGCGCCCGCTGCGCGTGAGCCGCCCGGAGCAGTGCAGGTCCGCTCCCCACCGCATCGCCCCGCCGTCGGAGCCCATCCGCAGCTCCACGGGGAAGACCCGGTGCGCGGTGAAGTGCTCGGCGGAGCCCGTCCACGTGCCTTCCAGCCCCGGCCCCTCCGCTCCGCGCCACCAGAACACGAACCCGGCCACCGCCATGGCCACCCCGATCGCCGCCACGCCCAGCTGCCAGGGCCGCACCCGCCTGCGCGCCGGGCTCTTCGTGGCGGTGTCGCGCGCGACGGCGGGAAAGCTCGTGGTGGGGTCGGGGTCCATGATCCGCCCGGAGTCGCCGGGCGGCGCGCTCTCCATGACCAGCCGCAGCCCGGCCGTGGCGGGATCGCCTGAGGTCGGGGCCGGCGCGGAGCGGGTGGCGCCGACGGCGGCCTGCGCGCCCGACGACAGCACGTCGCCGCCCGCCGCCTGCCCCAGCAGCCGCCGCAGCACCTCCTCCGCGTCGGGCCGGTCCCCCGGCTCCGGCGCCAGGCAGGACTCCACGATCTCCCGCAGCCGCCCGGTCAGCGTGCCGAGGTCCGGCTTGCCGTACAGGATCCTCGCCAGGACCTCCTGGTAGGTGTCCGCCTTGTACGCGTGCCGCCCCGTGGCGGTGTAGACGACGGTCAGCCCCCAGGCCCACAGGTCGGCGGGCGGCCCGGCGATCTCACCTTTGATGCGCTCGGGCGCGAGGTAGGCCGGGGTGCCGACGGGCACCGCGGCAGTCGTGGCCGCGGTGTCCATGAGCCGGGCCACGCCGAAGTCGATCACTCGCGGGCCGTCGATCCCGAGCAGCACGTTGTGCGGCTTGAAGTCGCGATGCACGACGCCGGCCCGGTGGATGGCCCCGAGGGCGGTGGCGGTGCCGATGGCCAGCCGCTCGAGCGAGCCGCCCAGGCGCGGCCCCTTGGCGACGACGTGCTCCAGGAGCGAGGGGCCCTCGACGTACTCGCTGACCAGGTACGGGCGGTCGCCTTCGAGGTCGGCGTCGAGCAGCTGGGCCGTGCAGAACGCGGCCACCCTGCGTACCGCCTCGACCTCTCCCAGGAACCTGCGCCGCACGTCCGGATCGCCGGACAGGCTCGCGTGCAGCAGCTTGACCGCGACCTGGGCGCCCTGCTCGGAGTGGCCGAGGTAGACGACGCCCTGACCGCCCTGGCCGAGCCTGCGCGACAACCGGTACGACCCCAGCTGTCGCGGGTCATCGGCTCGGAGTGCGGACATATCTTTCGATTATGCCGGGGTTTCGATCAGCCTCGCATAGTCATCGAGGATCGGCAGCACCGTGCCCGCGGGGCCGCTGGGGAGCGTGGCCACCGCCTCCTCGATGCCCAGCTCGGCGAAGTAGTCGAGCTTCTCCCTGGTCGGCATCGTCCCGAACGGGATCACCTTGGCCATCGGCCGACCCGCCTTCTCGCACGCCTCACGCAGCATCGGCAGCGCCGCCCTGATGCCCTTGCCGCCGATCGGCATCCAGCCCTCGGCGTACTCGGCGACCTGGGCGAACAGCTTCGGCCCCACGGCGCCGCCCACGTACACCGGTGGCCCGTTGCGCGGCTTGGGCCAGGACCAGGACGGCTCGAACCCGTCGAACGAGGCCACCTCGTCCCGCCACAGCGCCTGCATGGCGAGCACGTTCCGCCTGGCCACCTCGCGGCGGCGGCCGTACGGGACGCCGTGGTTCTCGATCTCCTCGACGTTCCAGCCGAAGCCGACCCCGACCACGACCCGGCCGCCCGACAGGTGGTCGAGCGTGGCGACGGCCTTGGCGGTCACGATGGGGTCGCGCTGCGCGGCGAGCAGGACGCCGGTCCCGACGCGCAGCCGCCGCGTCGCGGCGGCGGCGAAGGAGAGGGCCACGAGCGGGTCGAGCGTGCGCTTGTACTCCTCCGGCAGTTCGTCCTGGCCCGCCGCGGGAGGCGTACGGCGCGAGACCGGGATGTGGGTGTGCTCCGGCACGTAGAGGGAGTCGAAGCCGCGCTCCTCCGCCGCCCTGGCGAGGTCCTGGACCGGCATGGCCAGATCCGTGACGAACATCGTGACCCCGAGCCTCATGCGATCTCCTCCTCGTTAACCAAGCGATTGCTCGGTTAAGATTTCCAGAGTACCTTGCAGAAGACCGTCCCGCGGAAAGAGGTTCCCGGTGAAGTTTTCTATCTTCCTGAATCCGCAGATTCCCGGCTCCGGGTACGCGGCCGAGGAGAACGCCAAGGCCAGACGGCCCATCGGGCGCGACACCGAGTCGTACCAGAAGCTGCTGCACGAGGTGCGGGAGATAGCCGTGCACGCCGACCAGCTCGGCTTCGACGCGCTGATGATGACCGAGCACCACTTCCATTCGGAGGGCATGGAGTTCTCGGTCAACCCGCTGATGTTCCTCACCGACCTCGCCGCCAGGACCGAGCGGATCCTGCTCGCGCCGCTCGGCCTGGTGCTGCCCGCCTGGGACCCGATCAGGGCGGCCGAGGACGTGGCCCTGCTCGACCAGTTCTGCAAGGGACGGCTGCGGCTGGGGGTGGCGCGCGGCTACCAGAACCGGTGGATGAACGTGCTGGGCCAGCGCTGGCACGCGGCGGCCGCGCGTTCGGACGGGTCGGCCTCCGACACGCGGAACTTCGACGTCTTCGGCGAGGTGCTGAAGATCATGAAGTTGGCGTGGACCCAGGAGACACTGCGCTACAAGTCGGACGTGCTGAACTATCAGGTGCCTTATCCGTATGACGGCATCGAGGGGTGGCCGGCGCTGGAGTGGACCCGGACGTTCGGCGCGCCCGGCGAGCTCTCCGAGGACGGGAAGGTGCAGGCCGTCTCCGTCTGCCCCAGGCCGTACCAGAACCCCCACCCGGAGCTGTGGCAGCCGTTCACGATCTCGGACCGGTCGGTCATCAGGGCCGCCCAGGAGGACATCCTGCCGTGGATGTTCACCCCCAACCCGGACGACCACGCGGCCAAGGCCAAGCTGTACCAGGAGGAGTCCGCCAAGCAGGGCCGCCACTACAAGCTGGGCGAGCACACCGGCATCCTCAAGATCGTCGGCATCGCGGACACCACCGAGGAGGCCATCAACACCTTCGGCCGCAGCATCCCCAAGGACTTCGCCGCCTTCTTCGGGCCGTTCGGCTACCTGGAGGTGCTGCGGAAGAAGGAGGACGAGAAGCACAAGCCCATCTCCCCGGAGAAGGGCGACGCCAAGCGCATGAACGACGTGGAGATGGCGCTGTTCGGCACCCCTGACGACGTCAAGCGCGGTATCCAGCGGATGCTCGACCGGATGCCCGACCTGGAGTGGTTCGGCCTCTACATGCAGGGGCAGCAGGGCGTGCTGCCGCTGGACACGGTCAAGCGGAACCTGGAGCTGTTCGCCACCAAGGTCATCCCGGAGTTCCAATGAGGTTCTGGCTGGGGGCCTCGTTCGTCGACACCGACCAGTTCCTGGAGCTGGCGCGGGCGGCCGAGCGGTGCGGGTTCGACACGCTGACGCTGTCGGACCACCTGTTCTACGCCGACTTCGCCACTCCTTACCCGTACTCGCGGTCGGGGCGGCCGCGCTGGGACGCGCGTACGCACTGGCCGGACGCGTGGGTCACGATCGGCGCCATGGCCGCGGTCACCTCCTCGCTCCGCTTCTCCCCGAACGTCTACATCGCCCCGGCCCGCGACCTGTTCACCGTGGCCAAGCAGGTGTCCACGGCGGCGGTGCTGTCGCGGGACCGGGTGACGTTCGGGGTGGGGGTGGGGTGGTGCAAGGAGGAGTTCGTCGGCACGGGTCAGGACTTCCACACGCGTGGATGGCGCCTGGACGCCATGCTCCCCGTCCTCCGTTCCCTCTGGGCCGGCGAGACGGTCACGCTGGACGGCCTCCCCGAGCTGTCGATCTCCCCCACCCCGGCCCGGCCGATCCCCGTCTACGTGGGCGGCGACAGCGACGCCGCGCTGCGGCGGGCGGCCCGGCTGGGTGACGGGTGGCTCGGGAACCGGATCTACACGGAGGAGCAGCTCGACACCGTGCTCGACACGCTGCGGCAGCACCTTTCCGAGAGCGGCAGGACCGAGCCCTTCGACATCGTGGCGCCGCTCGCGGTGCTGCCGGACGCCGACACGTACCGCCACTTCGCCGCCAAGGGCGTGACCGCGACCATGGCCGCGCCGTGGTGGCTGGCCACCCCCGAGGAGAAGGCCAGGTACGGGGAAGGGACGCTGGAGCTCAAGATCGCCACCATGGAGCGCTTCGCCGAGGAGGTCATCGCCAAGCTCTGAGGTCAGCGGGGCGGGAGGCCCAGCTTCACCATGGCCAGATCGACCAGGCCACTCGGGGCCTCCGCCGCCGCACCGACGCGGGCCACGCCCTCCGGGGCCTCCGCGGCTTGCGGGGCCTTCGGGACCTCTGTCGCCACGCCGATGCGGGCCAGGGCCGCGAGGCCGAGATAGCCGCCGTACGCGTCCTGCGCCCGCCGGGACGCCTCCTCCGGCGGCTGGCCGGCCTCTTCCAGGACGGCCCGCATGAAGGCCAGCCGCCGTTCGGTCACCCGCCGCACCACCGGGCCGGCCACTGGGCCGACCACCGGGTCGTCGGCCTCGCTGATCAGCCGGAACGAGATGGCCGCGTCACGCCCGTCGCCGAAGGCCCGCTCGAGCAGCACCCGCATGCGCTCCACCGGATCGCGCACCTGCACCAGCCCGGCGATGACGGCCTCGGTCTCGGCCTCCCACCGCTCCAGCGCCGCCTCGACCAGCGCCTGGCGGTTGGGGAAGTGCCAGTAGAAGCTGCCCTTGGAGACGCCGAGCCGCACCGCCACCGGCTCCACGGCCACGGCGGCCGTGCCGCCCTCCGCCAGCGCGTCCAGCGCGGCCTTCGCCCAGTCGTCCGCGTTCAACCGACCCACCCGCCCATCCTTCCATACGCCACCGTATAGTCCCTTCCATACGCAGCCGTACGGAAGGGGCAGCCATGCCGACGCTCACCGACCGGTTCATCCCTCGGCCCGACGCCGCCGAGCGCCACTCCATCGTGATCCCCGCCTCACGCGAGCGCGTCTGGGCTGCCGTCACGCACCCGACCTCGGTCAACCTCCGGGCAATCGTCGCCGTCCGGAACGTCGCCGCACGGTTGAGCGGCGGCCGGCCGGAGCGCGAGGCCCCCCGCTTCACGCCGCTCGCCGAGGACCCGGGCCGCGAGGTGGTCCTGGGCATCATCGGGCAGTGGTGGCGCATCGGCCGCGCCGAGAGCGCGGGTCCGATCACCGGCGCCGGCGACTTCGACGCGTTCGACCGCCCCGGCTACGCGAAGGGCACGCTCAGCTTCCTGCTGGACGAGGCGGGCGAGGGGCGAGTCAAGCTCGTCACGGAGACCCGCGTGGTGGCCACGAGCGAGGACGCGCGGCGCGCGTTCCTGCGGTACTGGATGGTGATCCGGCTCGGCAGCGGCCTGATCCGCCACCTCATGCTCGCCACCATCCGCGCCCGCGCCACCCGAACCCCTTAGGCGCCCTCGGCGAGGTTTCCCAGGATCCGCTGGAGCATGTCCGTGACCTGAGCGACCTCCTCCGGCGAGAACCCCGCGAAGACCTGGTGGCTGATGCTCCCGAAGATCGGCGGCAGGCCGGGCACCAGCGCCCGTCCCTCGTCCGTCAGCTCGATGACGATCGAGCGCCGGTCCTCGGGATGCCGGACCCGCCGCAGCAGCCCCTTGGTCTCCAGCCGGTCGAGCAGCCTGGTCATCCCGGCCGTGTCCGTGCCGAGCCGGCTCTTCAGCAGGCTGGGCGTGCTGTCACCGCGCGAGGCGTGCAACAGCAGCGCGGCCTGCTGCGCCGTGAGGCCGAGGGGGGCGAGGCGCCGCTCGGTCTCGGTGTTCAGCTCCCTGCCCACCTGCACGAGCAGCGACCCTCCGCCCAGGACCAGCTCGAACGTCGACTGCGCCGCACGGTTCTCGTTCATCTCCGCAGAATATCCTGCGTAGACATTTGCTGTCGCGACAGCTACAGTCGCGACATGACCGACCATCACCTCTTGATCGTGGGAGGCGGAATCGCCGGATCGTGCCTTGCCCAGGGCCTGCGGCGGGCAGGCCTGGGCGTCACCCTCTTCGAACGCGACCCCTCGGCCGCCCATCGCCCCCAGGGCTACCGCATCAGCCTCAAGGAGACCGGCACACGGGCCCTGCGGGCCTGCCTGCCGGACGACCTGTTCGACCTGGCCGTGGCGACGTCCATCCGCCCGGCCACCCGCATGATCTTCATGGAGACCGATCTGCGGCCCAAGTTCGCCAAGGACATCCCGGAGAAACAGCCCGGTGTGGACGGCTTCGGCGTCAACCGGCTCACGCTTCGCGAGATCCTCATCTCCGGGTTGTCGGATTCCGTCAGTTTCGGCATGGACTACCAGCGGTACGAGCGGCTCGGCGACGGCCGCGTACGCGCTCACTTCGCGGGCGGCCGGAGCGTGGACGGCGATCTGCTCGTGGGGGCGGAGGGCGTCGGCTCGCGGGTGCGGGCGCAGCTCCTGCCGGATGCCGTGGTGGACGAGCTCGACTGGGCCCTGTACGGCAGGACGTGGATCACTCCCGAACTGCTGTCCGCCACGCCGCCGGAGCTGATCGACTCGTTCAACCGGGTCATCGCCCCCGACGGCAGCGCGATCGCCATCGCCACCTGTCGCCCGCTCACCCCCGTCCCCGAGGCCGTGGCCCGCCACGCCCCCGGCACGCGGCTGACGGACATCCCCGGCTACTTCTCGTGGACGCTGAGCGCACCCGGCCCCCGCCCCGACGGTGTGCCCCCTGCCGCACTGCACCGGCTGGCCATGGACACGGTGCGCGGCTGGCACGAGGGCGTGCGGCGCATCGTGCACGAGGCGTCGCCGGAGGAGACGTTCGTCCTGCGGACCCATTCGGCGCGCCGCGTGGAACCGTGGCACGACCCCGCGGTCACGCTGGTGGGGGACGCGGTGCACAGCATGAGCCCGGGGCGGGGCGAGGGCGCCAACGTGGGGCTCCGGGACGCCCAGGTGCTGAGCGACCTGCTCGGGGCGGCGGCGTCCAAGGGGCAACCGCTCTCGACCGCCAAGGCCTCGTACGAACGCCGCATGCTCGACTACGCCTTCACCGCCGTCGACGCCTCTCGCCGTCACCCCTTCGCCCCCTTCCAACCCCGCACCCCTGCCGGCTGACCCACTCTCCGGTGCACCCGGCACATCGCGACACCCCGCCGTCCGCATCGCGCCGAGCCCCGCCGCACACCACCCCGCCGACCCGGCGCGCTGAGGGTCCTTGGGGATGACAACGCCTGAGGACCGACGGACGCCCCACCACAGCGCGCCGGGAACACGTCGGGCTGCCCGGCGCCGGTAAGGGCGTGGCCCGGCGTCGATGCCGGAGGCGTGGTTCCGAACGGGCGGCGGTGGGGCGCGGCGGGGGCGGTGAGCGGAGGGGCGTGGTGGGGTGGGGGAAAAGGGAGTGCGTGTGGGCGATAGCCTCATCCTGTGCTGGAAAAGATCGCAGCCACCCGTTATGTGACCCCGTTGCGGGAGGGCGGGTCGCTGCCGGGCGTCGTCGAGGCCGACGACCTGGGCACCTACGTGGTGAAGTTCCGTGAGGCGGGTCAGGGCCGGCGGGTGCTGGTCGCCGAGATCATCGCCGCCGAGCTGGGCCGCCGGCTGGGGTTCAGGATTCCCGAACTCAAGCTCATCGACCTGGACCCGCAGATGGGCATCAGGGAGCCGGACGAGGAGGTGCAGGACCTGCTCAAGGCCAGCACCGGGCTCAACCTGGCGGTCGACTTCCTGCCCGGCGCGCTCGGGTTCGAGCCGCTGGTCTGGGTGGCGGATCCGGTGTTCGCGGCGAGGGTGGTGTGGTTCGACGGTCTCATCCACAACATCGACCGCAGCTGGCGCAACCCCAACCTGCTGGTCTGGCACCGCGACACCTGGCTGATCGACCACGGGGCGGCGCTCTGGTTCCACTACAACTGGAAGACGGCCAACCCCGAGCGGGTGTTCGACGCGGGTGACCACGTGCTCGCGCCGTACGCCGGTGACGTGCGGGCGGCGGGCGCCGAGCTGGCCGGTAAGATCGACCGGGAGCTGCTGGAGACCGTGACGGCGCTGGTGCCCGACGAGTGGCTGGACGGCGAGCCGGGGTTCGACGGGCCGGGAGCCGTGCGCGAGGCGTACGTCGACCATCTGCTGCGGCGGGCGCACGGCCCGCACGAGTGGCTCGTGCGTTCCCAGACGAAGGCTCAGTCGGCAGGGCCGGGATCCGTGGGCGAGTTCTGGCGGGGAGGCGGCCGGTGACCAGGGACGTCTACGAGTACGCGGTGATCCGCGTGGTGCCCAAGGTGGAGCGCGGCGAGCTGATCAACGCCGGCGTGCTGCTCTACTGCCAGCCGCGCGGCTACCTGTGCGCCCGGGTCCAGCTCGACCCGGCCCGCCTGCGCGCGCTCGACCCGGGCGTCGACCTCGACGGGGTACGCCGGGCGCTCAGCGCGTACGAGCTGGCCTGCGGCGACAAGGCGGGACCGCTGGCCGAGGAGTCGCTCGGCGGCAGGTTCCGCTGGCTGACGGCTCCCCGCAGCACGATCGTCCAGGCCGGGCCCGTGCACGCGGGCCTCACCGCTGACCCGGACACCGAGCTGAACAGGCTGTTCGACAAACTCGTACGGGTCTAGAAGAGCACCGACATGAAGGTGTCGACCTCCTGGAAGCCCACCTTGCGGTAGACGGCCCTGGCCGAATGGTTGAAGTCGTTGACGTACAGCGTGACCACGGGAGCGAAGAGGCTCAGCGCGGCCTCCACGACGGCGGCCATGCCCGCCACGGCGTGGCCCCTCCCCCGCAGCTCCGGCGCGACCCAGACGCCCTGGATCTGGCAGGCCTGCGGCGTGACGGCCCCGATCTCCGCCTTGAAGACCACCCGCCCCTCATCGATGCGGGCATAGGACCGGCCGATCCTGATCAGCTCGGCCACGCGGGTGCGGTAGAGGGCGCCGCCGTCTCCGAGGTTGGGCGAGACGCCGACTTCCTCGGTGAACATGGCCACGCAGGCAGGCAGCACGAGGTCGAACTCGTCCGGCCGCACCCGGCGTACCAGGGGGTCCGGGGGCACCGGCGGCTTGCGCGAGGTGGCCATGACCGGCTGCGCCCACCGGATCGCCCGGGCCCGGCCCCAGTGCGGCTCGAGGCGCTCCCACAGCAGCGAGACGGCGTCGACCGGCCCCACGATGGAGGAGCAGCGGCGCCCCTGCTTGCGGGCGCGGTCGGCGAACGCGTGCACGGCCTCGGGACCGGCGTTGACCGGCACCAAGTTGGCACCGGCGTAACAGAGTGACACAAGTCCACCGCGCGGCCCGAATCCCCACATCTGCCCACCCAGCCTCGCCGGATTGAGTCCGACGGCCCGCACTCGGGAGGAGACGAAGACGTTCGCGACCGGGTCGGTGTCCAGCAGGGCGAGAACCTCGTCCCGGTCGCTGTCGTCGAGCACGCGCGACGCCGATGTACGCAGCATCACATGGTCAGACTACGCGAAGGGTTACCGATTAGCTCATTGTGCAATGCCGACGGTAATCCATTCTTGACGTCATATCCCCTGAAGCAGCCCGAGGAGCCCGAGCAGGCCCCCCGAGGGGTTCTCGGCCGCCATGTGCTGGGACGCCTTCGGCTCGGGCAGCGCGGGGCACTCCACGTCCCGCCGCGGCAGCGTGCCGTCTCTCAGGTACGCCGCGAGGCGGTTGTCCACGCACGTGTTGCCGGCCAGCGAGACGCCGTGGTTGCCGCCGCCCTCGACCACCATGGTCGCGCGGTCGAAGTGCCTGCGCATCTCCAGCGCCCCCTTGTACGGCGTCGCGGCGTCGTCACGGGACTGGATCATGAGGATCGGCGGAAGCTTCCGCGACCCCTTCACATCGACCGGCGTGCCGCCCGGGGCCGACCAGTAGAGGCAGGGGGCGTTGAACCAGGCGTTCGGCCAGGTCATGAAGGGCGCCCGACGGTGCATCCGCGTCATGTCGGCCTTCCACTTGTCCCACTCGCGCGGCCACTTGGCGTCGGTGCACTGAACGCCCAGGTAGATGGCGTAGCCGTTCTCGGCCTTCGCGTCGTCCTTGCCGTACTTCTCGTAGAGGCCGAGCAGCCCACCGACGTCGCCCTGCCGTACGTACGAGGACCAGGCCTGGGCGAACTCGGGCCACACCCGGTCGCTGTATCCGGCGGTCGTGAAGATGTCGTCGAGCTCGCTCGGTCCCACGATGCCGCCCGCCGGGCGGGCGTGCAGCCGGTCGCGCATCGCGTAGTAGGCGAACGACGTCTGCTTGGCGGTGGCGCCCAGCTTGTAGACGGAGTTGTGCCTGGCGGTCCAGGCGAGGAACTGGCGGTGGCGGTGCTCGAAGGCGCTGTCCTGCCTGAGGTTCGACTCGTACCAGACCAGCGTGGGGTCGATCGTGCTGTCCATGACGAGCCGCTTGACCCTGGACGGGAAGAGCGTGGCGTAGACGGCGCCCAGGTAGGTGCCGTACGAGTAGCCGAGGTAGCTGATCTTCTCCTCGCCGAGTGCGGCGCGGATGGAGTCCATGTCCCTGGCGGAGTTCTCGGTGGTGAGGTACGGCAGCAGCCAGGCCCAGTGGTTGCCGCACCGGTTCGCGTAGTCGGCGGCCCTCGAGAGCAGCACCCGCTCCTCCGCCTCCCCGTGCGGCACCGCGTCCGGCCGGGGAGCCCTGAAGTAGCTCTCCGGGTCCACGCAGTGCACGGCCGGCTCGCTGCCGCCGACGCCGCGCGGGTCGAACCCGACGATGTCGTACCGCTCGCTCACGTCCTGCGGCAGCGCCGCGGCCACGAACTCGGTCAGTTCGCGCCCGGACGCCCCCGGCCCGCCGGGGTTCACCAGGAGCGTGCCCAGGTGGTTGGCGTCCCTGGACACCTTGGCCTTGATCCGGTTGATGGCCAGCGTGATCGCCTGCCCCATGGGCTCGCGATAGTCGAGCGGTACGCGTACGGTGGCGCACTCGAGATCGGCCGACGTGGCCCTCTCCGGCTCGCTGGGACAAGGCGCCCACGCCACGTTGCCCGGCGTCCCCCTCGCACCACTGGCCAGCGCCGTCCCGTCCGCGCTCACGATCCCGCCGACGAGCAGCGCGACACTGGCCACAATCCCCATGACCCGCTTCACGACCCGATTCATCGGGCCCCCTTCCCCCGTGTTCACAGGCCTGCGATACTCCCGTGCACGGCCGGGTCATGACGCTGGGTATGGGGAAAGGCTTGCCAATTTGTAATGGCTTGATTGCACCCCGTAATGCCCTACTTGATTACCAGGAGAGCCTGGGATGAAGGGGGGCAGGGGTGCGCGGGCTCGAGCCGCCGCGCTCCCCAGAGAACCGGAGCCGCGGTCAGCGGACGACGACCTGGGGGCCGGAGTCGTCGTCGAGGTCGACCTCGACGCCCATCTCCTCGGCCAGCCGGAGCGCCTCCTCGATCAGCGTCTCCACGATCTGCGACTCCGGCACCGTCTTGATGACCTCGCCCTTGACGAAGATCTGCCCCTTGCCGTTGCCGGAGGCCACTCCGAGGTCGGCCTCGCGAGCCTCCCCCGGCCCGTTCACCACGCACCCCATCACGGCCACCCGCAGCGGCACCTTGAGCCCTTCGAGCCCCGCCTGCACCTGCTCCGCGAGCGTGTACACGTCCACCTGGGCCCGCCCGCACGACGGGCAGGAGACGATCTCCAGCCCCCGCTCCCGCAGGCCGAGGGACTCCAGGATCTGGGCGCCGACCTTGACCTCCTCCACCGGAGGCGCGGAGAGCGAGACCCTGATGGTGTCGCCGATGCCCTCCGCCAGCAGGGCGCCGAAGGCGACCGCGGACTTGATGGTGCCCTGGAAGGCCGGGCCGGCCTCGGTGACGCCCAGGTGCAGCGGGTAGTCGCACTTCTGGGCGAGCAGCCGGTACGCGTTGATCATCACGACCGGGTCGTTGTGCTTGACCGAGATCTTGATGTCGCGGAACCCGTGCTCCTCGAAGAGCGAGCACTCCCACAGCGCCGACTCGACGAGCGCCTCGGGCGTGGCCTTGCCGTACTTCTGCAGCAGGCGGGGGTCGAGCGAGCCGGCGTTGACGCCGATCCGGATCGGAACCCCGTGGTCGGAGGCCGCCCGGGCGATCTCGCCCACCTTGTCGTCAAATTTCTTGATGTTTCCTGGGTTGACCCGGACCGCCGCGCACCCCGCCTCGATGGCGGCGAACACGTACTTGGGCTGGAAGTGGATGTCGGCGATGACCGGGATCTGCGACTTCTTCGCGATGATCGGCAGCGCGTCGGCATCGTCCTGGGACGGCACGGCCACCCGCACGATCTGGCAGCCCGACGCCGTGAGCTCCGCGATCTGCTGCAGCGTGGCGTTGACGTCGGCGGTCACGGTGGTCGTCATCGACTGCACCGAGACGGGCGCATCGCCGCCCACGGGCACGCTGCCGACCATGATCTGGCGAGAGTGTCGGCGTTCGGCGAGCGGCTTGGGACGGACCGTCGGGATGCCGAGAGCAACAGAAGACATTTCAACCCTTACTGTGACGACGGTTTCCAGTTTAGGTAGTGAGCTCCACCGCGCGGGCCCGGGCCCAGGCATCGGCGGCCAGCACCTCTTCGACGGAGTCGGCCGGGGTCACCTGATGCTCCTCGACGACCTTGGCCACGGTGTCGACGATCGCCAGGAACGGCAGCTCACCACGCATGAACGCGTCGAGGCACGCCTCATTGGCCGCGTTGTAGACGGCGGGGGCGGTGCCGCCCTCGGTGCCGACGTGCCTGGCCAGCGAGACCGAGGGGAACGCGGCGTCGTCGAGCGGCTCGAACGTCCACGTGTGCGCCTTGGTCCAGTCGATGGGCCGCGCCGCGCCGGGGATGCGGCGGGGGTGGCCGAGCGCCAGGGCGATCGGCAGCCGCATGTCAGGCGGGCTGGCCTGGGCGATGGTCGAGCCGTCCACGTATTCCACCATGGAGTGGATGATCGACTGCGGGTGGACCACGACCTCGATGCGGTCGAAACCGAGGTCGAACAGCAGGTGTGCCTCGATCACCTCGAGCCCCTTGTTGACCAGGGTGGCGGAGTTGATCGTGATCACCGGGCCCATCGACCAGGTGGGGTGGGCCAGCGCCATCTCGGGCGTGACGTCCGCCATCTCCGCGCGCTTCATCCCCCTGAACGGCCCGCCGCTAGCGGTGACCACGAGCTGCTTGACGCTGTCGGGGTCGTAGCCGCCGGGCCCCGAGGCCCACAGGCACTGCTGCAGCGCGGAGTGCTCGGAGTCGACCGGCAGGATCTGGCCGGGCTTGGCCAGCCGCTTGACCAGCGGCCCGCCGATGATCAGGGACTCCTTGTTGGCCAGCGCGAGGGCCCTGCCCGCCTCGAGCGCGACCAGCGTGGAGGTCAGCCCGAGCGCGCCGGTGATGCCGTTGAGCACCGTGTCGCACGGCCACGCCGCCACCTCCGCGACCCCTTCGGGCCCGCCGAGCACGGTGGGCCGGGCGCCGTGCGCGGCCAGCGCGTCCTTCAGCGCGGGCACGGCCGCCGCGTCGGCCACCGCCACCACCTCGACGCCGAACTCGGCCGCCTGCCTGGCCAGCAACTCGACCTTGCCACCCCCCGCCGCCAGCGCGGCGACCCGGAAGCCGCCCGGGTTGGCGGCCACGACATCGAGGGCCTGAGTGCCTACGGAGCCGGTGGAGCCGAGCACGACGACGGTGCGGAGGGTCTCTTCATGCACCTGTCCATTGTCCCCGCTGCCGGACGTACTCAGGCACGCGGCACCGACCGTGCCAAAATTCCGTCACTTATGGGACCTGAGATAACGCAGTTAATTCATGCCGGAATAGCGCTATATCGGTATGCGCGAATCTTGAGAAATCCGGATATTGCTACGACTACCTTCCGTACCCCAGGTCCGGTTTTCGGGAGGTACGTAATGCACCGCAGAGTCGTTCTGCTTTCCATCCTCACCCTCGCGGCGGGAGGTGCCGCCCTGCTCCCGGCGAGCGCGGCACAGGCCGGCGTCCACCTGCGGCCGAAGCCCGCCCAGCACGCGGCGGCGGACTCGGCCCCCGAGCAGCGTCAGGTCCTGACGTACTGGACCGAGCAGCGGATGGAGGCGGCCCAGCCGCTGGACGCGCCGAACCCCAAGAAGGGGACGAAGCTGACCATGGACGAGCCCTCGGAGGGCAATCCGTGGACGGCACCGCCCACCGGCGCGACCCGTGCCGGCACGGAGCTGCAGGCGGCCAGATCGTCCGGCGAGGCGTGGACCGGCGGCGGGGCGGTCGTGAAGACCACCGGCCGGATCTTCTTCACCACACAGGGGCGGAACGCGTCGTGCTCGGGCTCGGCGGTGACCAGCGCGAACAAGAGCGTCGTGCTGACCGCCGGCCACTGCGTGAAGCTGAATGGCACGTTCCACACGAACTGGGTCTTCGTGCCCGGCTACAGCAACGGCCAGCGGCCGTTCGGCACGTGGGCGGCCACGAAGCTGCTGACCACGCCGCAGTGGAACGCCGGCGAGGACATCAACTTCGACGTCGCCGCCGCGGTGGTCGCGCCGCTGGAGGGCAAGACGCTGGTCGACGTCGTGGGCGGCCAGGGCGTCGCGTTCAACCAGCAGAGAAGGCAGCAGATGTACGGGTTCGGCTACCCGGCGGCGGCGCCGTACGACGGCTCGAAGCTGATCTACTGCAGCGGCCGGACCTTCGACGACTTCCTCATGAGCAACGACCAGGGCCTGACCTGCAACATGACCGGCGGTGCGAGCGGCGGCCCCTGGATGCTGAATTTCAACGAGTCGACCGGGCTCGGCACGCAGAATTCGGTCAACAGCTTCAAATACAACTTCGCCCCCAACTGGATGTTCGGCACATATTTCGGAAATGAGGCCCAGGCCGTCTACCAATCGGCGCAAAGCACCAACGCACTCTGAGCAATTTACCGAAAGTAGTCACAAGAACACATCCCGTGGTGCAGACTCCGGGGGCATGACCTTGAGCACCCCCCTGCTTGCGGCCGCCCCGCTCCTGGCAGGACTGATCGGCCCCGCCCTCCTCGGCGGGGCCCCCGCCCGGCAGCAGGCCGACCAACCCGTCCACAGGGTTGTGCGTACCGAGATAGTCGAGCACGTGGCCGCCCGCACCGCCGCGGACCAGCGGCGCGTGCTCGACTACTGGACGCCGGAGCGCATGGCCAAGGCACTGCCGATCCGCCTGCTGGACCTCGTGACGGACGGCGCGGGCCTGCTGAGCGGCGTGACCGGGCACACGGGCGTCCGCGCCGCACCGGACGTGTCGGGCGGACGCGTGTCTCCCGGCGCCTTGAACCTGACCCCGTCGCGGCGCCACCAGACGGCCGGCCGGCCGCAGACCAACACGGTCGGCTCGCGCTGGATCACGGGCGGCGCCGTGGCCAGGACCACGGGCCGCGTCTTCATGACGGTGGCCGGGACCGACTTCGTCTGCTCGGCCAGCACGGTCAAGAGCGCCAACAGGGACGTCGTGGTCACCGCCGGCCACTGCGTCAAGGACGGCACAGGTGAGTGGGCGGCGAACTGGACGTTCGTCCCCGGGTACGAAACGGCCGGCCTGCAGCCGTACGGGCAGTACGCGGCACGCCGCATGTTCGTCGCCGGGCCGTGGTCGCGCAGCGGCGACGACAACTACGACGTGGGCATGGTCGCGCTGGCCGCGTCGGGCGGCAGGCACGTGGCCGACGTGGTGGGCGCGCAGGAGATCGCCTTCAACACCCCGCGCGGGGGCCAGGCGTTCGGCTTCGGCTACCCCGCCGACCCGCCGTACGACGGTGACCACCTGGTCTACTGTGCAGGGCGGCTCAAGGACGACCCGTACGGACAGAGCCGCGACCAGGGCCTGGCCTGCGACATGACGGCGGGATCGAGCGGCGGGCCGTGGCTGACCGGGTTCGACCCGGGCTCGGGCAAGGGCACGATCACGTCGCTGAGCAGCTTCAAGTACAGCGACGACCACCGGACCATGTACGGCCCGTACTTCGGCGACACCGTCAAGGCGCTCTTCAACACTACGGAGCACGCATGAACCGGGCTGTCTCAGTTTTGGCCCAGTAGGCCCATCGCGTAACGACGGTCCGGACCCTGGCCACCCAGGAGCCGGATCGCGTCGACATACCGAAATCCCCTCGCCATGCGGGGATGTTGACCTGCACCTCGCCCTAAAGGGACGAGGATTTCCCGTGCCACCTTCGGCGGCAATCCACGGCGTTGGGACGCCATGGATTATGGAACGGGGTGCTTGACGCTTCACCGACTGGGCAACCCCGAAGTCTCCACGTCCTGAGACGACCAGCCCGGCCGCCGCGCTATGTGCTCCGTTCTGCCCCGCCTTCGGCGCTCCATCCCCTGCAGGGGGCCGCATGCATCCACAGCTGAAGGCCGATGGCTTTCTCCGGCTTCTTGAGTAGGCCCTGTCAGAGCGTAAGACCGGTCAGAACCATGACCTTCTCGTACGTGAAGTCCTCCATCGCCGAGTGCAGCCCCTCGCGTCCGATCCCCGAGTCCTTGACCCCGCCGTAAGGCATCTGGTCCGCCCGGTACGAAGGCACGTCGCCGATGATGACGCCGCCCACCTCCAGCTCCCGGTTGGCGCGGAAGGCGGCGTCCAGCGAGCGGGTGAACACCCCGGCCTGGAGACCGTACTTCGACTCGTTGACCAGCGCGTACGCCTCGTCGATCGAGGCGACGGGCTGGAGGATCATGACGGGGCCGAAGACCTCCTCGCAGGCCACCTTGGCGTCGTGCGGGACGTCGGTCAGCACGGTCGGGGCGATCGTCGCCCCCTCGCGGGTGCCGCCCGCCAGCACGCGGGCGCCCGCGGCGACCGCCTCCTTGACCCACTGCTCGACCCGCTCCGCCGCGGCCTCCGAGACGAGCGGGCCCACCTGGGTCTTCTCGTCCGCCGGGTCGCCGGTGACGAGGCCGGAGACGGCCGGGAGTAGGCGCTCGACGAAGGCGTCGTAGACGGGCTGCTCGACGATCACCCGCTGCACGGCGATGCAGCTCTGGCCGGCCTGGTAGTTGGAGTAGAGGGCGATGCGCTGGGCCGCCCAGTCGAGGTCGGCGTCGGCCAGCACGACGGCGGCCGCGTTGCCGCCCAGCTCCAGCGTCACGTGCTTGCGCGGCACCTGGTCGGCGATGGCGTAGCCGACGGGCGCGGAGCCGGTGAACGACACCACGGGGAGACGGGGGTCCTGGACCAGTGCCGAGGCGCGCTCGTTCTCGATCGGCAGGACCGAGAACATCCCCTCGGGCAGGTCCGTCTCCGCCAGGATCTCGCCGAGCAGCAGCGAGGAGAGCGGCGTGGCGGGGGCGGGCTTGACGATGACGGGGGCGCCGACGGCGATGGCGGGGGCGACCTTGTGGGCGACCAGGTTCAGGGGGAAGTTGAACGGGGTGATCGCCAGCACGGGCCCGTGGGGGACGCGGGAGACGTACGCCAGCCGCCCGGCCGCCGCGGGCTCGGTGTCGAGCCGCTGCACCCCGCCCGACCAGCGCCGGGTCTCCTCGGCGGCGAAGCGGAACGTGGCGACGGCGCGGCCGACCTCGCCGCGCGCCCAGAGGATCGGCTTGCCGTTCTCGGCCGTGATGAGCCGGGCGATCTCCTCGGCCCGCTCCGCGAGGCGGCGCGACACGTGGGCCAGCGCCTCGGCGCGCACGTGCACGGGCAGCGCGGCGGCCTCGCGGGCCACCGCGTGGGCGGCCGCGACGGCCTCCTCCACCTGGGCGTCGGTCGGCACGGAGTGCCGCCCGACCACGCGGCCGTCATGGGGGTTGGTCACAGTGAGCTCGGAGTCCCCGGTCGCGGCGCGGCCGGCCAGCCAGAAGGTACGCACGTCCATACACATGACGTTATGCCAAGCCTGCCATGGGGGATTTACACCACGGTGCACAAGACTCCCATGAGGGCTCACCGTTAAGTACAAGCTCCGTGGTATACCCATGATGTAACAGAAGTAGACCCAATTCGGGATGTTTACCATGCGGAGTGGTTTGAGCGATCTCCGCCATGGCTAAGTCATCGTGTGCGGGTCTCCAGCGCGGCGGGCCCCCGACCAGAAAGGCGTGGGCCCCGTGACCGAACAACGTGAGGTCACAAGGACGCTGAGCTCCTTGGCCACGAGGGAGGTCTCATGACCTCGGCGCCGCTGGGGCTGCAGGGCGCCTACCTCCTCGGTGAGCGCGCCGGCCACGACGAGCTCCGCGCCCGGCTCCTCGACGTGGCGGTGAACCTTCTCGAGTCGGACGGGGCCGACAGCCTGACCATGCGCAGGATCGCCGCGGAGGCGGGCTGCACGACGACCGTCATCTACACGATGTTCGGCAACAGGGAAGGGCTGGCGGAGGCGCTCTATCTGGAGGGGTTCGAGCGGTTCCGCCGTTTTCTGGAGGCGGTGCCGGCGCGGCGCAGCCCGTTCGAGCACCTGACCGCGCTCGGGCCCGCGTACCGGGAGGCCTGCCTGGCCGAGCCCGGCTTCTACAGCCTGATGTTCGAACGGGCGATCCCCGGCTTCGAGCCCAGCGAACGCGCCAGGACCCTGGCCCGCGCGGCCCTGAACATCCTCGATCGCGTGATCGCCGACTGCATCTCGGCCGGCTACCTGATCCCGACCCAGCCCCGCAAGATCGCGGACGCGCTCTGGGCGGGAGCCCAGGGGGCGATCAGCCTGGAACGCGCTGGTCACCTGCGTGACGGGAGCACGTTCGAGGCGGTCACGACGGCGATCATCTGCTGCTACCTGGTGGAGAAGCCGGAGTAACACTGCCGCCCCCTGTAAGCTCCAGCACACGGACAAGGGGGGACATCGTGAATCGTCGTCGTGCTTACGCCCTGGCGCTCGCCGCATCGGCGCTGGCCGTCGGCATCGGCGCGGCGCGGCCGGCCCCGACACCGACCGCCACCCCCACCCCTGCGCCCACGCTCACCCCCACGCCCTCGCCCAGCCCGAGCGCGACGCAGAGCGACGGCACGCTGCAGATCCTCACCTACCGCGGCTACGCCGAGTACGGCGGCATCAGCCCCAAGGCCAACTGGGTGGGCACGTTCGAGAAGGAGACCGGCTGCCGGATCGCCAAGCTCGACACCGTGCAGACCGCGCAGGACATGGAAACGGCCGCCACGCGGCCCTACGACGTGATCTCCGCCGGCCCCGTGCTGGCCGCCGACCTGATCGAGCGCAAGCAGGTGCAGCCCATCGACCCGGCCAAGGTGACCGGGTACGACGACATCGACGAGCGCTTCCGCGACATGTCCACCGTGTCGGGCAAGGTGTACGGGGTGCCGTACCTGTGGGGCTACCACGAGTTCGTCTACGACTCGGCCAAGGTCAAGGGCGACATCAAGCAGGCGTTCGCCTCCGACCGCGTGGCGCTCAGGGACACCCCGCTCACGATCGCCGACGCCGCCCTGGCCGACGGGTCGGTGAAGGAGCCGTTCGAGCTGACCAAGGACCAGTTCGACGGGGCGATGGCCCTGCTCGAGCAGAGCAAGGGCCGCACCTACTGGAAGAACCCGCTCGACCTGGTCCAGGGGTTCGCCACCGGGGCGCTCGACTACGCCCAGGCCACCCCGTACTACCGCCTGCTCCTGCAGCAGGCCGGATTGCCGGTCAAGACGCTCAAGACGGACAAGACCACCGGATGGGTGGATTCCTGGATGCTCGGCGCGAGCGTCTCCGACACCACGTGCGCCTACCGGTGGCTCAACTGGGTGACCGACCCGGACGCGCAGCGTGACGCCGCCGCCTGGGTGGGGCTGGCCCCGGCCAACGTCAAGGCGTGCAAGGGCCGGGCCAGGCTGATGTGCGAGGCGTACGGGCGGGGCAAGCAGCTGGACCGCGTGGACTTCGCCGTTCGGCCACCCGGGGGTTGCCGAGCGGATGACGGGGAATGCACTGAATACAAGGCTTGGACCGACAGGTGGGAGCAACTCGCCAAATGACGGTGACGCGGGCGCGCCCGCTTCCCCCCGCTGGGCGTGGCTCGTAGGGACGCCCCGGGCCTTCCCCCTCGTCCCGGGGCGTCTCGCTTCGCCGTGGTCAGCGGGCCGGGAACGCCACGACGGTGGCCGTAGGAGCGGGAACGAGTGCCTCGGCGCAGTCGCCGCAGGCCAGGACCGACGAGTTGTCGGGTAGCACGCCCACGCGCACGCGCGGACGCGGCCATCTCTTGTGGCAGACGACGCAGGCGTCGCCGTCGCGCTGGGCCCCGGTGAGGCCTTCAGGGTCGAACGTCAACATACTCTGCGCCGATCTGGTCGGACTCCAGTTCATCACGCTCCCTGCAGCCATCGCCCATCCGTATGTCGGAACCGTTATAACCCTGACCGAGGCCGTGAGGGTGCAGCTGAGCGTCAAGTCAGGGTGAATTCTCTACCCGACGGACGCCAGTTACACCACAAAATCGGGCATCCAGCCGCAAGCCGGATGCCCGATTGGTGGGGGTTTCACTAAAGTTCGGCGATCGCCTTCTCCAGGATGCCGAGGCCCTCCTCGAGCAGGTGCTCAGGGATGACGAGCGGGGGCAGGAAGCGCAGCACGTTGCCGTACGTGCCCGCTGTCAGCACCAGCAGGCCCTCGGCGTGACAGCGCTTGACGACCTCCTGCACGGCGGTGGGGTTCGGCTCCTTGGTGCCCGGCTCGACCAGCTCGATCGCGATCATCGCACCGCGTCCGCGGACGTCCCCGATCACGTCGAAGCGCTCCTGGAGCGCCTTGAGCCGGGGCAGCATGATCTCGCCGATGCGGCGGGCCTTCGCGACCAGGTCCTCCTCCTCGATGGTCTCGAGGACGCCGAGCGCGGCCTCGCAGGCCAGGGGGTTGCCACCGTAGGTGCCGCCCAGGCCGCCGACGTGCACCCTGTCCATGATCTCCGCGCGCCCGGTCACGGCGGCCAGCGGCAGGCCGCCCGCGATGCCCTTGGCTGTGGTGATGATGTCGGGTACGACGCCCTCGTCCTCGCAGGCGAACAGGTCACCCGTCCTGGCGAAGCCGGTCTGCACCTCGTCGGCCACGAACACGATGCCGTTGGCCCGGCAGAACTCCGCGATCCGCGGCAGGAAGCCCCGGGCCGGCACGATGAAGCCGCCCTCGCCCGCGATCGGCTCGATCACCACGGCGGCCACGTTGTCGGGCCCGATCTGCTTGGTGATCAGGTCGATGGCCTCCGCCGCGGCCTCCTCGGCGCAGTTCTCGGGGCCGGTCGGCCAGCGGTACGGGTACGCCAGCGGCACCCGGTACACCTCGGGCGCGAAAGGGCCGAAGCGGTGCTTGTACGGCATGTTCTTGGCCGTCAGCGTCATGGTGAGCAGCGTGCGGCCGTGGTAGCCGTGGTCGAACACGACGACGGCCGGCCTGCCGGTGGCGTGCCTGGCGATCTTGACGGCGTTCTCGACGGCCTCGGCGCCCGAGTTCACCAGGAACGTGCGCTTCTCGTGGTCGCCCGGGGTCAGCTCGTTCAGCTTCTCGCACACCCGGACGTACGACTCGTACGGGGTGACCATGAAACACGTGTGGGTGAAGTCGGCGACCTGCTTCTGGACGCGTTCGACGACCTTGGGGGCGGCGTTGCCGACGTTCGTCACGGCGATGCCGGAGCCGAAGTCGATCAATGAGTTCCCGTCGGCGTCCTGCACGACTCCCCCGCCGGCGCGGGTGACGAAGACCGGCAGCGTGGTGCCGATGCCGGGCGGTACGGCGGCCTGCTTGCGGGCCAGCAACTCCTGCGACTTGGGGCCTGGGATCGCGGTCACGACGCGCCGCTCCTGGGGAATGCTCATGGCTCGACGCTACGGCGGGCTCTCACCTGCGCCGATACGTCGATATGTAACACTGAACTGGTCGTCTTTGCCAGAATGGACAAAAATCCGCATGCCGCCTCCGCTCCACACCGTCATACGCCGCATGGGCCTCCGGCCGGTGGCCGGCATCCCCGGCGGTGTGGGCCGGCTGGACGCGGTGGTGCGGTGGGTGGCGGTCAGCGAACTGGCGGACCCGACGCCGTACCTGGAGGGCGGGGAGCTCCTCCTCACCACAGGCATGCGGATGGAAGGCGACCAGTCCCAGTATGTCGCCCGCCTGGTCGCGCGCGGCGTCGCGGGGCTCGGGTTCGGCGTCGGCGTCTCGCACGAGGAGGTGCCGCCCGCCCTGGTCGCGGCCGCCGACGAGGCCGGGCTGCCGCTGCTGGAGGTGCCGCGCGAGACCCCGTTCATCGCGGTCGGCAAGGCGGTCAGCGAGCTGCTGGCGGCCGAGCAGTACGAGGAGATCACCCGTGCCTTCGCCGCCCAGGGCCGCCTGACGCGGGCGGCGCTCCGGCCGGAGGGCATGCACGCGGTCATCGACCGGCTCGCCAAGGAGGTCGGCGGCTGGGCTGCGCTGTTCGACGAGTCGGGCGAGGTCCGCCACGCCTCCCGCGGCGCCCACACGGACGCCGTCGTCGCCGAGCTCACCCGCCTCCGCACGGGCCGCCCCCCGGCCGGGCATGGTGACCGCCGCGGCCCCGGACACGTCGGAGACGCGGACCACGGCGACACCGCGCACGTCCGCGACGGTGCCGCACATGAGGACGGACGCATTGCACAAGACGCGACGCCCGAAGGTGTGGGCATCGCACGCACAACCCGCGACACGACGCACGCACGACGGGGCGCCGCGGGCGCGACCGGAGGCGGGACGCGTGCGGGCGGGCACTCCGCACCTGAGCCCGGAGGCGCTGAGCGCGCGGGTGGAGGCGCTGAGCGCGCAGGTGGGCGTGCCGGGCTCGCGGGTGGAGTCGCTGAGCGCGCGGGTGGGGGTGCCGGGCGGGCGGGCTGGGGTGCAGGGCGCGCGGGGCCGTTGCCTGCCAGCCTGGCGCTGTCGGGCCCCGGTGAGCACATCGTGGTGCAGCCGCTGGGCGGAGGGGCGCGTCCGCGCGGATTCTTCGCCGTCGGCGCCCAGGAGCCCTTCTCGCCGGTCACCCACACAGTGATCAACGCCGCGGGATCCCTGCTCACCCTGGCCATGGAGCAGGGCAGGACGCAGCTGGACGCCGTGCGGCGGGCCCGCTCCGCCGTACTGCAGCTGCTGCTGGCCGGTGAGAAGGAGCGGGCGCGGGCGGTGCTGAGGCCGCTCGGCGGGCGGCTGCCCGAGGAGCCGCTGGCGGTGCTGGCGGCCGACGCCGACGCGCTGGAGGCCCTGGAGTCGCACGCGTTCGCGGCGCTGCTCGATGACGACGCGCCGGGCCCCCTGGCCGTGGCACTGGCGGACAGCACGATGGCGGACAGCACGATGGCGGACAGCATGATGAGGGACAGGGCGGCGCTGGAGCCGGACGCGCCCGTGGGTGTCAGCCTGCCGTGCGGTTACGCCCCTGAGGCCCTGCACGGCGCGCTGGACCAGGCGAGGCGCGCGCTGGAGGCCGCCAGAGGCGGCGGCCCCGCCTTGCGAGCGGGTGCGGGGCAGGTGGTGAGGTTCGGGGAGCTGGCCGGGCAGGGCCTGCTCGGGCTGCTCGACCAGACGGCCGTGCAGGCGTTCGCGGCCGCGCTGCTGGCCCCCCTCACCGCGTACGGCTCCAAACCCGACCTGGTCGGGTCGCTGCGCGCGTACCTGGACAGCAACGGCCACTGGGACGCGGCGGCGCAGCGGCTCGGCGTGCACCGCCACACCCTGCGCTACCGCATGAAACGCGTCACCGAGCTGCTGGGCCGCGACCTGGACGATCCGGGAGTGCGAGCCGAGCTCTGGCTCGCACTCGAGGCCACCCGTCGATGACGGTCACTTGTCGGTGACGGTCACTTGTCGGTGACGGTCACTTGTTGGTGACGGTCACTTGTCGGTGACGGTCACTTGTTGGTGGGGAAGCCCAGGTTCACGCCGCCGTGCGAGGGGTCGAGCCAGCGCGAGGTGACGACCTTGCCACGGGTGTAGAAGTGCACGCCCTCGGTGCCGTGCACGTGCGTGTCGCCGAAGAGCGAGGACTTCCAGCCGCCGAAGCTGTAGAAGGCCATCGGCACCGGGATGGGCACGTTGATGCCGACCATGCCGACCTCGACCTCGTTCTGGAAGCGCCTGGCGGCGCCGCCGTCGTTGGTGAAGATCGCGGTGCCGTTGCCGTACAGGCCGCCGTTGATGATCTCCAGCCCCTCCTCGTAGGAGGAGACGCGCACGATCGACAGGACCGGCCCGAAGATCTCGTCCTCGTGCGTGCGCGAGCCCGGCGGCACGTGGTCGAGCACGGTCGGGCCGAGCCAGAAACCGGGCGTCTCCGCGGCCTTGCCGCCGCCGAGCACGGCCGTCTCGCGGCCGTCCACGACCAGCTTGGCGCCCTCCTCGACGCCGAGGTCGAGGTAGGAGGCGACCTTGTCGCGGTGCACCTCGGTGACGAGCGGCCCCATCTGGGACTTGGGGTCGTCGCCCGGGCCGATCACCAGCCCGTCGACCCGCTCGACGATCTTCTGTACGAGCTCGTCGCCGATCGGGTCCACGGCCAGCACGACGGAGATCGCCATGCACCGCTCGCCCGCCGAGCCGAACCCCGCCGACACGGCCGAGTCGGCCACCAGGTCGAGGTCGGCGTCGGGGAGGACGAGCATGTGGTTCTTGGCGCCGCCGAGGGCCTGCACGCGCTTGCCGTGCGAGGTCCCGGTCTCGTAGACGTACCTGGCGATCGGGGTGGAGCCGACGAACGACACGGCCCGCACGTCGGGGTGCTCGAGCAGCCGGTCCACGGCGACCTTGTCGCCCTGCACGACGTTGAACACGCCGTCGGGCAGCCCGGCCTCCTTCCACAGCCGCGCCATGAGCAGGGACGCCGACGGGTCCTTCTCGGACGGCTTGAGCACGAACGCGTTCCCGCACGCGATCGCGATCGGGTACATCCACATCGGCACCATGGCCGGGAAGTTGAACGGCGTGATCCCGGCCACGACGCCCAGCGGCTGGCGGATCGAGTAGGAGTCGACCCGGGTCGAGACACCTTCGGAGAAGCCGCCCTTGAGCAGGTGAGGGATCCCGCAGGCGAACTCCACGACCTCCAGACCCCGGGCCACCTCGCCGAGCGCGTCGGAGTGGACCTTGCCGTGCTCGGAGGAGATCAGCGCGGCCAGCTCGTCGCGGTGGGCGTACATGAGCTCGCGGAAGCGGAACAGCACCTGTGACCGCTTGACCAGCGACGCGTCCCGCCAGGCGGGGAAGGCCGCGACGGCGGCCGCGACGGCCGCGTCCACATCGGCCGCGGAGGCGAGGGCCACGTGGCCGCTGACCTCGCCGGTCGCCGGGTTGTAGAGCTCCGCGGTGCGGGCGTCGCCGTCCGCGAGGGCTCCGTTGATCCAATGGTTGACGGACTTCACTTGGCGGCTGCCTCCGCGTCGATGGTTTCTGCGCTGATCGTTTCGAGGGCGGTCACGATGATGCCAAGACCCTCGACGGCCTCCTCCACCGTGAGCGTGAGGGGCGGGGCCATGCGGATGGCGGTCCCGTACAGGCCGCCCTTGCCCGCCAGCAGCCCCGCCTTCTTGGTCTCCTCCATGAAGCGGGCGGCCTGCGCGGGGCTCTCCAGCTCGACGGCGAACATCAGGCCCTTGCCGCGCACGTCCTTGACCACGGGCAGCCGCTTGGCGGCCTCCTTGAGGCCGTTGATGATGATCTCGCCGGTACGCGCGGCGTTGGCCTGCAGGTCGTGGTCGAGCACATAGTCGAGGGTGGCGTTGGCGGCGGCCATCGAGACGGGGTTGCCGCCGAACGTGGCCAGGCCCACGGCGTGCGGAGCGTCCATCAGGTCGCCGCGCGCCACGACGCCGCCGACGGCGAAGCCGTTGCCCAGCCCCTTGGCGAACGTCATCATGTCGGGGGTCACACCGTGGTTCTGGATGCCGAAGAACGCGCTGCCGGTGCGGCCCCAGCCGGTCTGCACCTCGTCGGAGATGAACAGGATGCCCTGCTCGTCCAGGACCTCCTTGTACGCGGCGAACAGCCCGTCGGGGGCCATCGTGAACCCGCCCACGCCCTGGATCGGCTCGGCGATCAGCGCGGCCACGTCGTTGGAGACCGCGGTGGCCAGCACGTGGCGCAGGTCCTCCACGCACGCCTGGATGTACTCGGCGTCCGACATGCCCTTGAACTGGGTGAGGTGCCGGTCGGCGCCGTGCAGGAACTGCACGTTGAGCGGGGAGAGCGAGTTGTTCTTCCAGGCGCGGTTCGAGGTGACGCCGATCGTGCCGAAGCTGCGCCCGTGATAGCTCTGCCGCATGGCGAGCACCTGGTCGGTCTTGCGCGCGTACGTGGCCAGGAGCAGGGCGGTCTCGTTGGCCTCGGTGCCGGAGTTGGTGAAGAAGACCTTGGCGTCAGGGATGCCGGAGAGCCGCGCGATCTTCTCGGCCAGCTCGATCTGGCCGCGCAGCAGGTAGACGGTGCTGGTGTGCACCACGCCGGTGGCGATCTGGCGTTCGACGGCCTCGCGCACCTCGGGCACGTCGTACCCGATCATGTTGGTCAGGATGCCGGCGAAGAAGTCCAGATAGCTCTTGCCGTCGGCGTCGATGACGCGGTTGCCCTTGCCGCTGACGATCTCGATGGGCTCGTTGTAGTTGAGTGCCAACCAGTTGGGCATCACTGCCCGGTGGCGCGCGAGAAGCTCCGACATGTCACCGAGTATCCCTTTTTCCTTCCGCACACTCCCACCTCACACTGTCGGCGCAGGGGAAGAATCCCTTACACCTTGCAACGTACCCGTCCCCCGGATGCGACGCCCCCTAGGGGATTCCCCGTCCGCCTGGAGGTGTACGCCGGGTCAGGCCGGTACGCCGCGGGAGGCACGGCGAATGCCCACTGGCGGCCGACGACCCGGGCCATGCCGGTCGACCACCATCGGATCATCCAGAAACACGAAGGAGTGACCGAGATGACCGTCACGATCGACCGCCGCCCCGAAACGCCCTCCGGCCCGCCCAAGCTCGACCGCGACCAGCTCTGCCGGGCCCAGCAGGACACGCTGGACACCCCGCGCATGCGCTACAGCCTGCTGGCCAAGATGATGTTCAAGCCGGTGGACCTCATGTACGGCGAGAAGGGCTCGTACACGAAGTTCGCCATGCTGGAGATCATCGCCCGCGTGCCGTACCAGGCGTGGGAGCGCATGGGCTACTGGGCCGTGCACCGCCACCGGGGACGCTCGGCGCTGGCCAGAAGGGTCTTCGAGCGGATCGTGGAGGCCCGGGCCGACCAGGACAACGAGCAGTGGCACCTGCTGATCCTGCAGGACCTCGTGCAGCGGACCGGACAGCGGCAGAACTGGCTCCTGCACCGGGCCGCCCCGTGGCTGATCGCGTTCTTCTACTACCACGTGTCCTGGGTGCTGTTCCTGGTCAGGCCGGAGTGGAGCTACCGCCTGAACGCGGAGTTCGAGGACCACGCCGAGCACGAGTACATGACCTTCGTGGCCGAGAACCCGGAGCTCGAGTTCGTGCCCGACCCCGGCACGTACGCCGCCGAGTACGGCCACCACCGCTCGGTGGCCGACCTGCTCAGGCAGATCGGCCACGACGAGCGCACCCACAAGCTCGACAGCCTGGAGAGCATGCGGGAGCCCCGTGTCCGCTAGACCCCACTGTTTTCCGGGGTGCTCTCCGGCACCGGCACCGGAGCCGCGACCGGGCGCAGGACGGCCACCGCGAGCAGCGCGGCGGCCACGCAGAAGGCGGCCCCGACCCACGAGCCCAGGTGCATGGCCGACGTGAACGCCTGGTTGCCGGCCTCGGCGAAGCCCGTCAGGTGCGCGCCGCCGATCGACTCCCTCGCGGCGGCGGGCAGGTCGGCCGGCATCTGCGAGGTGTACTGCCCGGCCAGCACGCTGCCCAGGATCGCGATGCTCAGCGCCATGCCCACCTGCTGGACGGTGTCGTTGAGCGCCGAACCGACGCCGGCGTGCTCCACGGGGATCGCGCCCATGAGCGAGGAGTACGCGGACGGCCCGGCCAACCCGGCGCCCATACCCATGATCACCAGGCCCGTGAGGAGCGGGAGGTATCCGGTGGTCGTGGCCATGACGGCGAAGCCGCCGGCCATCACCAGCAGCCCCAGCCCCACCAGCACCCGGTTGCTCGCCTTCTTGCCCAGCCCGGCGCCCACGCCGTTGAAGATCGCGGCGGCCACGGCATAGGGCAGCATGGCCAGGCCCGCCTGCATCGCCCCATACCCCAGCACGAACTGCAGGTACTGGGTCAGCATCAGCAGCACGGCGCCCGCCCCGAACGCCATCAGCAGGATCGAGAACGACGCGCCGCTGAAGTTGCGGTTGGCGAACAGGTGCAGCGGCAGCATCGGCTGCGTCTGCCTGCGCTCCCAGACCACGAACGCACCCAGGGCGACGACCGCGATCGCGATGCCGATCACGTTCCATTCGCGCTCGATGATGACGTACACGGCCGACGTCAGCCCCACGGTCGACAGCACCACGCCGACGGGGTCGATCTTCCGCCCGCTGCTGCGGGTCTCGGGCATGAGCACGACGGCGGCCACGATCGCCACGGCCGCGATCGGGATGTTCAGCAGGAAGACCGAGCCCCACCAGTAGTGCTCCAGCATGAAGCCGCCCAGCGTCGGGCCGGACACCATGCCGACCAGGGCCACCGCGCTCCAGGCGGCCATCGCCTTGCGCCGCTCCTCCTCGTCGAAGACGGTCATCAGGATCGACAGCGTCGAGGGCATGAGGAGCGAGCCGCCGATGCCCATCAGGGCGCGGGCGCCGATGAGCTGCCACGGCTCGGAGACGAGCACGGCCACCAGGGACGCGCCGCCGAAGAACGCCAGGCCGATGATGAGGAACAGCCTGCGGCCGTACTTGTCGGACAGGCTGCCCGAGGTGAGCAGCAGTCCGGCGTAGGCCAGCACGTACGCGTCGATGATCCACTGAATGTCCGACGGGCTCGCGCCCATCTCCTTGTTCAGCGAGGGGATGGCGAGGTTGAGGACGGTGTTGTCCACGACAAGCACCAGCAGCGCCAGGCAGAGCACGCCGAGGATCCACCATCGGCGTGGGTCTCGTACAGTGTTCGAGTTCACTCGCACACTGTATGGGAACCCTCGTACAGCGTGCGAGTGCATTTATCCTTGAAGGATGACAGGCAAGCAGTTCACCTCCGTGTGGCTCCGCGAGCCGCGCAAGGCCGCGAGCCCGGGGCTCAGCCGCGAGGAGATCGTCAGGGCCTCCATCGAACTGCTCGACGCGGAGGGCCTGGGCGGCCTGAGCATGCGCAAGCTGGGCGCGAAGCTCGGCGCGGGCGCCACCAGCATCTACTGGTACGTCGCCCACAAGGACGAGCTGCTGGAGCTGGTCTACGACGAGGTGTGGGGCGAGATGACCATGCCCGAGCCCGAGGACGTGGGCTGGCGGGGCGCGGCCTCGACCCTGGCCTACAGCATGCGCCAGGTGATGCTGCGCCACCCGTGGTCGGCCGACCTCCTCGGCCGCCTGCCCGCCCTCGGCCCCAACGCGATGCGCGTGGCCAGTGGAATGCGCAGGATGTTCAGACTCGCCGGGTTCGAGGGGATGGACGTCGACTACGCCGGCAGCACGCTCACCGCCTACGTCTACGGCAAGACACTGCCGGAGATCGCCTGGAACACCTCGATGTCCGACCGCGAGTACGACCCCGACGAGATGCGCAAGATGGTCCTCACGGCGGCCCGTGACTACCCCGACATGCTGGAGGGCCTGGACTTCGACGCCTACGACGACCCGAACGCCGTCCAGGCGGTCGCCTTCGATTTCGGTCTGGTGTCGGTGCTCGACGGCCTTGAGCGGCGGCTGCCGGCGTAGCAGGATCCGGGCATGAGCGTTTTCCGTGCCGCCCGCGATTTCCTGCTCCACGCCGACGCCGCCACCGCCCGCCGCGACTTCCGCTGGCCGGAGCTCGCGGAGTTCAACTGGGCGCTCGACTGGTTCGACGGGGTCCTGGCCGCCGAGACGCCGGACGCCGTCGCGCTCAAGATCGTGGGGGCGAGCAGCGCCCGCTACACGTTCGCCGAGCTGTCGGCCCGCTCCAACCAGGTCGCGAACTGGCTGCACCTGCAAGGTGTGCGCCGGGGCGACCGGATCCTGCTCATGCTGGGCAACCAGGCCGAGCTGTGGGAGTCGCTGCTGGCCGCGATGAAGCTGGGCGCGGTCATCATCCCGGCCACGACGCTGCTGACGGCCAAGGACATCGCCGAGCGCATCGCTCGGGGCCGCGTCTCCCACGTGATCGCCGACGCCGCCGACGCGGGGAAGTTCAGGTCCGGCGAGTACACGAAGATCGCTGTGGGCGACGCCTACAACTGGCTGCCGTACCACGAGGCGTACGAGGAGAGCCAGCGCTTCACCCCCGACGCTCCGACCCGGGCCGGCGACACGCTGCTGCTCTACTTCACCTCGGGCACGACCTCGCAGCCCAAGCTGGTCGAGCACACCCATGCCTCCTATCCGGCCGGGCACCTGTCGACGATGTTCTGGATCGGGCTCAGGCCCGGCGACGTGCATCTCAACGTGTCCTCGCCGGGGTGGGCCAAGCACGCGTGGAGCAACGTCTTCGCCCCCTGGAACGCCGGCGCCACCGTGCTGATCCACGACTACCGCCGCTTCTCCGCCCCGGCGCTGCTCGAGGTGCTGCGGGACGAGCAGGTCACCACGTTCTGCGCGCCGCCGACCGTCTGGCGGATGCTCATCCAGGAGGACCTGGCGGCGTGGACGACGCTGCCCCTGCGTACGGCGGTGGCCGCCGGCGAGCCGCTCAACCCCGAGATCATCGACCAGGTGGCCAAGGCGTGGGGCATCACGATCAGGGACGGCTACGGCCAGACCGAGACCACCGCGCAGATCGGCAACGCGCCGGACGAGCCGGTCAGGCCCGGGTCGATGGGGCGTCCGCTGCCCGGCTACGACGTGGTGCTCCTCGACCCGGTCACCGGCGAGCCCGGGGACGACGGCGAGATCTGCCTGCCTCTGGACGACCGCCGCCCCCTCGGCCTCATGTCCGGATATGTCGGCGGATTGAGTGATGCGATGCGCGCCGGCTTCTACCACACCGGCGACGTCGCCACCCGCGACCAGGACGGCTACATCACCTACGTGGGCAGGACCGACGACGTCTTCAAGGCCTCCGACTACCGCATCTCGCCGTTCGAGCTGGAGAGCGTGCTGCTGGAGCATGAGGCCGTGGCCGAGGCGGCAGTGGTGCCCGCCCCCGATCCGGTACGCCTGGCCGTACCGAAGGCCTATGTGACGCTCGCGCCCGGGTTCGAGCCGGACGAGGCGACCGCGCGGTCGATCTTCGAGCACTGCCGCAGGGAGCTGGCCCCCTACAAGCGGGTACGGCGGCTGGAGTTCGACGAGCTGCCCAAGACGATCTCCGGCAAGATCCGCCGGGTCGAACTGCGGGTGCGCGAACCCCGGAGGGAATACCGGGAGGAGGACCTCGGCCAGTGACAAAGCGTAAATGGCCCCATGGCCGTTCTTACATTCTGATCGGCTAGGCTCTGCCCCGTGTTGCCCACCATCGCCGACGTGCTCGCCCTGGAGACCGTACGCCGGGGCAGCCCGCGCGTGGTCGCGGGCGCCGACCGGCTCGACTCCAAGGTGCGGTGGGTGCACGTCGGCGAGATCGCCGACATCGCCCACCTCCTGCGGGGAGGGGAGCTGGTGCTCACCACGGGCGTCGCGTTGCCCGAGGACCCGGAGAAGCTCGCCGACTACATCGGCGAGCTTTCCTCTGTCGGCGCCTCCGGGCTCATCGTGGAGCTGGGCCGCAGGTTCGTCCGCGAGCTGCCCCGTGCCGTGGTCAAGTCGGCCGAGGAGCACGGGCTGCCGGTCATCGTGCTGACCCGCGAGACGCCGTTCGTGCAGATCACCGAGTCCGTCCACTCCCGGATCATCGACATCCAGCTGGAGGAGCTGCGGGCCTCCGAGCAGCTCCACGAGGTCTTCACCGAACTGTCGGTCGAGGGCGCGTCGCCCGCCGAGGTGCTCGCCCAGGTGTCCAGGCTCTCCAACCGGCCCGTGCTGCTGGAGAACCTCGCGCACCAGGTGCTGGCCTGCGAGTCCGCCGGTCGCGACGCCGGCGCGCTGCTGGCCGGCTGGGAGGCCAGGTCCCGGGCGGTGGCCCCGTCCGAGCGCACCGCGTACGACACCGCCTCGGGATGGCTGGTCACCACGGTCGGGGCGCGCGGGCAGGACTGGGGGCGGCTGATCCTGATCTGCGACTCGCCGCCGACGCCGCGCGACATGGTGCTGGCCGAGCGCGCCGCCACGACCCTCGCCCTGGGGCGCCTGCTGGAGCGCCACCAGGAGTCACTCGAACGCCAGGCGCACGGCACGATCATCACCGGCATCCTGACCCACGCCTACGCCGACCCCGACGAGGCCGCCGCCCGCGCCCGCGCCGTCGGCGTGCCGCTCACCGGCCGCAAGCTGATCAGCGTGGTCATCAGGCCGACCGAGCCGGCCGACCAGGCGCTCGACGGCCAGGCCCAGCTCGGCGAGCTGGCCGAGGCCACCGCCGCCGCCTGCCGCGACATCCGCCTGCCCGCCCTGGTCGGCGCGCTCGACCAGGAGCGGGTGGGGATCCTGCTGCCCCTCCCGCCACGCAGCCAGGCCGAGCCCGCGCTGACCGCGCTCTCCGAGCGGCTGCGGGTGCTCTGGCGGCCGGGGTCCTCCTTCGTGCTGGCGGCCGGCTCGGTGGTGGAGTCCATCAGGGACGTACGGCGGAGCTTCCTCGAGGCCGAGCAGGTGGCCGACGTGGCCGTCCGCCAACCGGACGGCCGGGCCTTCTACCGGCTGCCGGACCTGCGCCTGCGCGGCCTGCTGCACCTGCTGCGCGATGACGCCCGGCTGCAGACGTTCGCGGAGCGGGAGCTCGGGCCGCTGCTGGCGCACGACGCGCAGCGGGGCGGCGACCTGACGCGGATCCTGCGCATCTACCTCGACGCGGGGCGCAACAAGGCGGTCGCCGCGCAGAAGGCCCACCTGTCCAGGCCCGCCTTCTACGACCGGTTGCGCCGCCTCGAACGCATCCTGGACACCGACCTCGACGACGTCGAGTCGTGCATGTCGCTCCACGTGGCCCTGCTGGCCCTGGAGTCCTTCCGCCGCGAACCCCGCTGACACCACACCGGCGCGGGGGCGCCCGCCCGATTGACGTCGCAAGTGTGCCCCTCTTCTTCAACGCCCTCGAGGCGGCGGCGCACCGGACTCGTGACTCCGATGTTCGACTACTTCGGCGGCCTGGGCCTGCACACGCTCGTCGCGGCGGCCAGGATGGGCGTCTTCGACGCCCTGCGCGAACGCCCGTCCACCGGCGGGGAGCTCGCCGCCGCGCTGCGGCTCGATCCCCGCTCCACGGACGTGCTGTTACGCGCCCTGGCCGGGCTCGGCTACCCGCGTGCCAGGCGCGGCCGGTACGGCCTGACCCGCGCGTCGCGGCTGTGGCTCGTGACCGGCTCGCCGACGTCGCCGGTGGCGGGGCTGGAGTTCTGGGAGCGTACCGCGTGCGTGATCTGGCCCAGGCTGGGCGCCCGTTGCGCGCCGTGCCCGCCGAACCGGCCATCGCCCTCAGAAACCCATAGCGGCCCGTACCTCCTCGAGCGTCGCGACCGCCCGCTCCCGCGCCTTCTCATTGCCGGCGGCCAGGATGGCTCTCACATCTGTCTCGGCGAGCTCGGCGCGGCGTTTCCTGATCGGCCGCAGGAACTCGTTGACCGCCTCGGTGGCCAGACCCTTCAGCGCGGCGGCGCCCCCGTTCCCGATCTCCTCGGCGATGTCCTGCGGCGGGCGGCCGAGACAGAGCCCGGCCAGCGTGAGAAGGTTCGCCACCTCGGGGCGGTGCGTCTCGTCGAACGTGATCAGCCGGTCGGAGTCCGTGCGGGCCTTGCGGATGAGGGCGGCCGTCTCGTCGTCTGTGGCCGACAGAGCGATCGCGTTGCCGCGGCTCTTGCTCATCTTGCCGCCGTCGAGCCCCTTGAGCATCGGCCGCTCGCCCATCATGGCCTCGGGCAACGGGAACACCTCGCCGTACCGCTCGTTGAAGCGGCGCGCCACCAGCCGGGTCACCTCGACGTGCGGGAGCTGGTCCTTGCCGACCGGCACCAGCGTGCCCTTGCAGAACAGGATGTCGGCCGCCTGGTGCACGGGATAGGTGAACATCAGGCCGCTCACCGCCGCCTGCGAGCTGTGCGCGATCTCGTCCTTGACCGTGGGGTTGCGGCTCAGCTCGGACACCGACACCAGGCTGAGGAACGGCAGCAGCAGCTGGTTCAGCTCGGGGATCGCGCTGTGCTGGAAGATCGTGACCTTGTCCGGGTCGATCCCGATCGCGAGGTAGTCGAGGAGCAACTCGGTGATGTTGCGCTGGATCTCGCCGGGCAGGTCCCGGTCGGTGATCACCTGATAGTCGGCGATCAGCACATACATCGGGTACGTGTCCTGGAGGCGTACCCGGTTGGCGAGCGAGCCGAAGTAGTGGCCAAGATGCAGCGGCCCGGTGGGGCGGTCACCGGTGAGCACGACGTCGTTCATTCTGGTCTCTCCTTGAGATCATGCCGTCCCAGGGAGGACCCGCACGCTTTAGAGGGCCGTCCCGGAGACGGCCACGCATGGGGAATTCAGCGGCCGTCCGTCGGCCGCCACCACATGCTGATGCGTGTCATACGCGGATTGTATCCGGTGCGATGTCAATCTTGTAACCTCTTCGGCCGTTTAGCGCGTTCGGCTGCCCCGAAGACCATGATCTCGTCACTATGGTGCGGTCCCTGTTCCGCCCTCTGGAGAATCCATGTCTCGACGCACCCTCGCCGGCGGCCTGGCCATAGCCGCCACCCTCACGCTCACCACTCTGCCCGCCGCCGCGGAGCAGGCGTCGGTGGCGTTCCCATCGGCCAAGTTCCCGCTGGGCGACCGGCCCGTGCCGACGAAGACAGCGACCGCCGTCACCCAGGGCATCGACCTGTACGACGTGAAGGCCGGCACGTCGACCGACGGCTACACGGTGACCGTGCTGATGCCGAGCGGCCGCGACTACGGGATGCAGTCGACCGCAGAGGCCAAGGCCGCCGAGGTGGAGGCCGCCGGGGAGACCCCCAGCGTGCAGAAGGTGATCCGGCCGAGCGTCGCCGACGCCCCCATCCAGACCGTGTACATGGTCAGGGTCGGCCTCTGGTCCCTCGAGGACAAGAAGAAGGCCGAGGAGACGGCCAAGAAGCTCAAGGACGCGGGGCTGAAGGTCAAGGTCGACTACCTCGGCGACGACGGCCTCAAGACCACCGGTCCCTGGGACGTCAAGGTCGTGATGATCGACGCCCGGACGTTCCGCGGCTCGTACGTGTCCTCGCTCGGCACCAGCGTGGCCAAGCGGGAGACCGTCTCCTCGATGGCCAAGGCCAAGCACGCGCTCGTCGGGGTCAACGGCGGCTTCTTCAACATCCACACTGACAAGGCGCTGCGCGGCGAGCCCGTCGGGGCGTCGGTGGTCGCCGGCAAGCTGCTCAGCGAGGCCGTGCCCGGCCGCTCGGCCGTGGTACTCAAGGGCCACACCGCCAAGATCACGGAGTTGAGGACGACCGTCACCGCGGCCTCCCAGGACGGCCAGAAGACCGAGGTCAACGGGGTCAACCGGGCTGTCGCGACGGACGAGCTGGTGCTCTACACGGAGGAGTACGGAGCCAAGACGCCCGCCGGCGGGACCGACGCCGTGCTCGACGCCAACGGCAAGGTCCTGGGCCTGCGGGAGTCAGGCGCCGCGGTGGCCGCGGGGACGCGGGTGCTGCACGGCAACGGCCTGGCCGCCGACTGGCTCAACGAGCACGCATTCCAGGACTGGACGGTCAAGGTCGACACCAAGGTCGTGGACCTGCGCACCAAGAAGGCGCTGCAGCTGACCCCGGACCTGTACGTGATCGCGGGCAACGTCGGACTCGTGCGCAACGGCCAGGTGAAGATCACCGCCAAGCGCGACGGCCACGACTCCGTGAACATGATCCTCCGCCGTCACCCGCGTACCCTCCTCGGCGTCACCGCCAACGGCAGCCTCATCCTGGCCGCCGTCGAAGGCCGCAACCCCGGGGTGAGCGTCGGGGCGAACTTCCACGAGGCGGCCGAGTTCATGCGCTGGCTGGGCGCCAAGCAGGCCGTCAACCTGGACGGTGGCGGCTCGACGGCGATGGTGGTCCGCGACAAGCTGGTCAACCGGCCATCGGACGGCGTGGAGCGCGGCGTCGGCGACGCCCTCCTGGTCCTGCCGCAGTAGCAGACACCACACACGCACACGCCTCGCCCGGCTGACTCACCCGGGCGAGGCCTCCTTCCGGAACGCCTCAAGCATCCAATGGCAGCCCTATGTCCGGCTTGACGGCCTTCATCGCGAGGTGGGAGGTCACCTGGGCCACCCCCGGCAGCCCGGAGAGCGTCTCAGAGTAGAACCGCTCGTACGCCGCCAGATCCGCCACCGCCACCCGCAGCAGGAAGTCCGGATCCCCGAACAGCCGGTGCGCCTCGACCACCTCCGTCATCCCCGCCACCAGCCGCTCGAACTCGGCCACCGTGTCATGATCCTCGTACCTCATCACGACCGTCACGAAGGCCTCAAACCCTCGCCCCACAGCGCCCCCGTCGAGCAGCGCCCGATAGCCACGGATGACGCCGGACTCCTCCAACTGCCGCACCCGGCGCAGGCACGGCGACGGCGTCAGCCCGACCCGGTCCGCCAGCTCGGTGTTGCTGAGCCGCCCATCCCGCTGGAGCTCTTGAAGGATCCTGCGGTCGATTCTGTCCACGGCGCAATATCCTGCCACCTCTGACGCCTGGCCAGCACAAATACACCATCGTGTGCCAACCCTCCTTGACTACCGTCACGTAAGGAGGTGAAACCCATGGACACCAGGCTCCTACTGCTCTTCCTGGGCATGGACCTGCTACTGATCTGCACTCCGGGCCCCGACATGCTCTACGTCATGGCCCGCTCGCTCGGCCAAGGGCGCCGCACCGGCCTTACGGCGGTGGCGGGCATCTGCTCGGGCTACGCCGTACACACCGTGCTGGCCGCCGCCGGCCTCGCCGCCGCACTCCGCGCGGTGCCGGCCGCGCTGCCCGCCATGCGGTACGCCGGCGCCGCATACCTGATCTTCCTCGCATTCAGGACCCTGGCGTCCCTGCGGAACCCCGCCACCCCGACCCCTGGCACGGCCCCACAGGCCACGGGCAGGGTGTTGCGACAGAGCATGCTCACGGCCCTGCTCAACCCGAAGGGCGTCCTGCTCTATCTGTCACTGATGCCGCAGTTCATCTCCACGGAGACAGGCATCCCGCTGGGCGTCCAACTCGCCGCCCTCGGCCTGTTCCACGTCGTGAACTGCGGGATCCTGTACGGCGTGATCGCCCTGGCAACCGCACGGGCCGGTCGCGCCCTGACCCGGACCCCGAAGGCGGCCCGCCGGATCTCGGCCGTCTCCGGCACGATGCTCCTCGTCGTCGCGGCCGCCACACTGGGCACCCATTGAACGCAAAAAGGGCCACCCCGAAGGGTGGCCCTTTTTCATAAATATTGTGCGGCGGTGACCTACTCTCCCACACCCTCCCGAGTGCAGTACCATCGGCGCT